>NZ_JBEYWQ010000017.1:0-176435 GCF_040644495.1 Microbispora sp. NPDC046973
GAGCGCCGGCACCACCCGCGATCAGCACCCGGCGGACCTGAAACGGCGGGCTCGGTACACGACCGAGCCCGCCCAGTCACGTAGAGGCCCCGATCGCCCTGCTGTCCACGCCGAACCGGAGGTGCTCGGCCGGCCGCGCCGGACAGAGCCCCCCTGCGTCTCTGCACGTGATCAAGGGTCGGCGCTCTCGAACAGCTATGACCCGTTCACCTCGGCCCCGGCCCGCATCGCCGGGGCCTTCCGCTTGCCGTACGACCGGCCATCGCCCTTCCGATCTTCGACGGCATCTCATTCGCCGGCTGGTGGGTCTGTTGACGCTCAGGTGGTCGTTCACTCCAGAATTGCGCGGCTACCCCCTGGTTCCAGTGCCCCTATTGGAGAGGTTGCCGATGCCCCTCGTCACCGGAAGATCTGCATGGTGCTACCTGCGTTGGTGGGTGGTGGCGCTCGTGGTCTGCGTCAGCGGCTTCGCGTCGCTCTGGCTGCCGCTGCTGTTCGAGGGTGATGGTGCGGTGGGTTGTGTGCGCTACGGCCATCTCCCGCTGGGCCTGTCGGCTCTGTGGTCCGATCTCGAGTGGATGTGGCTCGATATCCGCCAGGCTCTTCATCTTGGGGATCGCGGGGTGTCCTCTGCCTGGAACCTGTTACCGTCCGCCGTCGCCCTGCTCGGAGGGGTGCTCAATGTGTGGACTGGGCGAAGGCTCGGCAATGCACTCGGCGTATTGGCAACTCTGTGCATCGCGGTTGTGGCGCTGGATTGGGCCTTCTGGTCGCTTTCGTACCTCGCAGCGCTCAACTGCGGTGGCTGGGACGGCGGCAGGATCTTGTGGTTGCTTTGGCAGATGCTGCCAATGGTCTGCTATGCGGCAGCAGTCGGCCTGCTGATCAAGGCGATTCGCGCGCGCCGGCAGGCGGCTGCCTCGACGTTGTGACAGGAGGGCCTGCTATCGCGTCATCAGCTATGGCCGGTCCATGCGTCAACGGCCCTCAGCAGGGCCGTTGACGCTTGCCTCTTCTCGAGCACCTGACGCTCGAATGTGACAGGCGGCAGTCCGTCATCGGCGCTCACCTGGACCCGGGTCCGGAAGCGCTGCGGGTGCACGTACTCGGCCTTGAGCGTGCTGTCCGACGCCTAAGCCGCGGCGCTATCGAGCGCGCAGCCAACCCGGCCCATCGACTGAACCACCCCATGCCGGGCGCATTCGGCCTGGCAACGAGCGTTACCGCCGTGCTCTGCTGGGGTTTGTCGTGCCTGCCTGCTTTGATCCCTGAGGCGGGCTCCGAGCGTGAGATGAGGTATGGCGTGGCTGAATGTCTGACGAGTTTCGTAGATGAGGTCAAGGATCTCTATGGGGGCTTCGACATCGTGGACGGCGACAGCGGTGACGATCTGACCGTGTCGTCGCCGACAGAAGCGCGGGAGGACTACTGGTGGATCGAGACTGATGAGAAGTTCTTCCTCCGCAGCGCGGATAGGGAGAGCAGCGTCTACGTGCGGTTCGAATTGTGGAGCGGTCCGCCCCCGGCTGTCGATCCCTCCTGGGAGCGCTCGTGGAGCGGCCGGGTGCGCGTGCCCTCAGGCAAGGTCCAAGCCCGCGAGTGCTTCGAGGGCGACGACCATGAGACGTTCGACCTGGGATGCGCTGATGTCGAATGGTCGGTCGATGTGCACGCGAAGACGCTGGAAAACGACGTCGAACCGGACTTCCCGCCTGACATCTTTCGCGTAGAGCTGTTCAAGCTGCGCTTCTGGCGCTACGACCCTCGATGAGGGCGCGCCGGCCACCCCGCGCGTACCCCGGTCCCATGCGACCGTGGCAACCGGCCGTCTCGCTCTGGTTGAACATCGGCGTTCCGGCAACCGAGGTGGCCCAACGGGCGGGGCACAGCATGGAGGTCCTGCGACGTGTCTACTCCGAGTGCTTGAAGGGGCAGGTCGTTGTCGAGGGCGGACGGGACCGGCGTCATCCGTTCCTGGCATGGCAGGTGTTCTGCGCACGCCGGCAGAGGACGGGGAGCCTGCTCACTTCGTCCAGCACCACGCGATCGCCCAGCGGTTCGTTGAGCCTGATGACGTCCTGGCCGGACGCGCCGACGCCTGCGCAGATGCCGTAGCCCCGATAGGGCATCTCGAGTCCCAGGACCACCACATCTGGCCTCTCGCTGGCTCGTAGGGTGACGTCGAACGGTTCCTCACCGACGCAGGCGCCGTATTCGTAGTCCACCAGCAGTGTGCGTTCGTCGAGCACCTCGAAGTCCGAGACGTCGCCCGCCAGATGGTCGCCGACGGCGTCTTCGATGGTCCCGATCGCCTTTTGATCGACCGCGACGTGATCGATGGGGCCGGGGAGGTTCGAGAAGTACAGCCGCCAGGCCGGTACGGTCGCCATGCCGCGTGTGGTCTTAAGCCGCATCGTGGTGAAGGTAGCGCCGGTCAGCTTGTACTCCTCGTCGTCGGGGAAGGTGTAGTTCTCCGGCCAGGGGGACAGGGCCATCAGCGCCTCTCGCGGCCTGATCACGGGGACCCGCATCGTGGACCCGTCGTCCCAGCGGATCTGCGCCCCGGCCGGAGGAGCGGGAAGCGGGCCGGCCACGACCCAGCCGTACTCCGTGTTGATCCGCTCGCTGACCTTCCGCGACATCGTGCTCAGGTCCTCGAGCGGGACGAAACCCCTGCGCCAGATCTTCGCGGCACCGCTCGTCCGCCAGGTCGAGATGGCTTGCGCGGCGTTTTCTTCAAACGTCGGTCCCAACATGCCAGAGCTGTCGCTGAGGAGCAGCACCGCCGCCAGAAGTATCGCGGCTAATCGCACCATATGCTGATCTTGGCAGAGTGCCGCTTCCGACATCGGCGGCTTGGCGCACAGCACCGGGAGCCTGGGTACTGCTCGAAGGATGCGGCTCTGAAGAACCTTGGGAATCGCGGCGGGATGAATCGGTTGTCCCTTCGTGGGTGGGCAGGCATGATCGCATGGGGGTTCTGGACTACAGGGAGCGCGACGGGGACATGCGGCTGCTGAAGCACAGTCGGAAGTCGCGGGATGTCTGCCGTGGACGAATGCATATCATCCAGGCCGAAAGGCTGCAGTTCCGGAGTCCTACCGAGAATGAACTGCTAGTGAGACTCGCCTCGGCGAGCGACTATGAGGCGCAATACTGGTTGGGTTGGAACGCGGCGGACATCGTCCACGAGCCACGGCGTTCGCAACTCCTGGCCACCGCGCCGCGACGGGGAGGCGGCATCATGCAGTTCAAAGATGCCTGGTACCTGTACGCGGTCGACAGTCACACCGGTCGGCATGCTGGAATGGTTTCTGTAAGGTGCCAGCCGCATGGTTACGAGATGTTCGGGGCGGCGCTGACACTGGCTCACGAGCACCTTGGCATCACTACGGTCGTAGCGGGAACGGGAGAACACCAACATAGCCTGTAGGCGTGCTCTGGAGACGGCCGGATTCGTCGCCATACAGAGAACCCCCGTTCATATCCTTCCGAACGGCCGAATAGTCAACGCCTTATGGTATGCGCACACAGCGGGCACCCCAAGACAGTGCAGCTATATCTAGTGCGCCAGCCGCGAGCGACAGGACTCAACAAACGTCCAGATCTGCCGCTGCATGCGATCGCGTCGAATTGAGTGATGTCGGGTAAACGGGCATCAGGTGTCGTACTCGCCGCTATCCCATGGCTCAGTGAAGGCCATGTAGTCGCCGGGCTTGAGATTGACCCACCATGTGTCACCGTCTTCCTCCGGCTCTCTGGGGATTAGGCCGAAAGTCGTTCCGAACCGATCGATTGCGAAGGGTTCGACCTCGATGCGGGTGAACGTGACCTCTCCAAGTTCCTTCAGCCGGGCGTCGTATGCCGCCCGTCGCGCCGAGCGGTCCATCTGGGTTCTGGGGCCGAAAGCATCGATTCTGGCCTCCAGGAACCGGCCGTCGGCGTCGAAGAGGTACAGGGCGACGAACTCCTGACCGTCGTCCTCTCCGCGGATGCTCGGTTCGAAGGGCGTGGTGAGGAAGAACTGCCTGCCATTAGCTGTGCGCCCCACATGCTCCGCATGGTAATCATCATGATTGATGGCAAGACGGCTCGGCGGTCCAATCCTCATCGAACTCATCCCCTCCTCGCCCCGATGGTGCGAGCAGTCGTGATCGCTGCGCCAGCATTATGCCGTCCGGATACGAGAGGAGTCCCGGTTCGTCGTATCCGACAGGCGGCCCAGTAGAACTTCGCCGGGGCGCTGGGATCGCGTGCCTCGATGGCTGCTCCCACCACATGCCCTGCTTCCGAGGTCGCATGCTCGGAACACTGAGGGCGGCAGAGTTACTGGGTGTTGTGGCCTGGGCGGCGTCTATCCTCGCACCCTTCGACGACCGGTCCGAGCTGGCAAAACAGCCACCAGATCAGTTCGCGATCAGTGACTTGTGGCTGCCTACAGCTGCAGCGCGCTGCGCATGATCGCCAATCGAACGCGGAGAAACCCCAGGTGGGGGCTGTTAGGCCTGATCGAAGAGTGCCCCCGGCAGGATTCGAACCTGCGGCACCCGCTTTAGGAGAGCGAGGGTGATACGGCTGGCTCATCTGGTTTGAGCTGCGGGAACGCCTGGCGCAGCCTGTACTAGTTCAAAGGAGCGCGCGAAAGCGCTAATCAAGCGATTTGCAACCCGGTGGCCGTATCAGTGATGTGTAAGACCACCATGCTCCACCTGATCAACGACCGTCAGCTACCAACAGCTGCCAACGAAAGGAAAGTGCCGTGAAAAGCATCCGAAGGGTAGCAGGTGTAGCCGCGAGCACGGGTGTCCTCACCCTCGCCCTGGCGCTCCCCACTGCCGAGACAGCCAACGCGTCCACCTCCGATCAGGTCACGTTCACCTGGAGGGGTTACCTCACCGCAGGCTCATGCACGATCGAACCCGGCGCCAAATGGACTCTGTACTCGGACGGCACGGCGCGTCTGGACGCCACGGTCTTCAGTCTTGACGACAACGACGCCTGGCTGATGTGGGCGCACCTGCTGGACGGGCGCAACGCCGTGCTCGGCGACATACGGGTGTATCGAAGCAGCAGCACCAAATTCGTCAAGAACCTGCCCAGCCATATGCACAGCTACCGATGGATCGCCTGGGGCCAGTTCGACCCCTCCCTGTTCGACCTCGTCAAGCACATGTCACTGAGCAAGCACTGCTGAGGCCGGGCGGATCCCGTGATCCTTCCGGGGGCAGCCACGGAGGATCACACCCACGCGGCAGGGCTGGATCATGCTTGCCGGCGCTCACTCACAAAGGCCCCTGCCTGCGGATGGGACGCAAGAGTCAGCCACCGACCCGGCGATCACGGGCTCGACCCGGACTCCGACACCAAGGAGAAGACCCAAAAACGCGCTGCCCTCGCAGTGGCCGCACTCGCGGCCGCCGGACTCCCCGCCTCCGTTCCGGACTCCGCCGCCGCCGGGATCATGCCCGACAGACGATGCCCGCAGGCGCCACCCAGGCGCAGAATTCGCATGCGCAGACGGCGCCGTCGATTGTCGCCTACCACGGACCCACCTCGGCCCAGCAGACCGAGCGGTTCAACACCCTGTCCGCACAGGGCTACCAGCCCATCACGGTCAGCATCTCGGCAACTGACGCCAGGCGCACCCGCTACGCACCACGTACGGGATCGCATCGACGATCTCCCGGCGCGGATGCTTCTCCAACTCTGGATGAGTGATCAGAGCTAGTCTCGAAGGGTCTCGGGTCATCCCGGGGCCTTCGTCGTTCCTGGGGCTGATCTGGCCAAACACCGCCCGGAGCATTCCGCGAATATTCCGCGAGCGCTGACCTGCGACTGCCTACAGCGGCACTCGGCTGCATCAGATCACCAAGTGGTTGAGGAGAAACCCCAGATGAGGGGCCGTTTCGGCTGATCAAAGAGTGCCCCCGGCAGAGCCGGACGCATTTCAACGGCACCGTCGATTTCGGCACGCTCCAGGTCCAGCGCCGCGCCTCCCGGGTTGGCCAACGTGGTTCGTCCGTCGCAGCACAGGATTCCGCGGATTTGAGCGCCGAGCAGCATTACCTAACCGGTCACCCGCGTAGCTCAAAAGAATAGATCACGATCGACGGTCAGCCCAGCGGCGAACAGCGCATGCCCGCCCGAGTTGGTCAAGGTGGTTTGACCATCGCAGGACAGTTGGCCGCCGATGTGGACCCTGCGCGACGCACAGCTTCGTCGGCACGGCGCTGTTGCCGGCGCTGTTCGGGATGGCGACCACGGTGTCGATGAGCGTCGCCGAACGCAGGCGGGAGTTCGGGCTGCGGGGGGCCGCGGGCGCGACCATGAGGCAGATCCGCTCGATCGTCCGCTGGGAGGCAGCGGCCGTGGTCACCCTCGGCACGATCCTCGGTCTGGTGATCGCGATGGGCACGCTGGTGCTGCTGCATCTGACGAGCGGCAGCTCGTACCTGCGCCCGGCCCCACAGTGGTGGCTGTTCCCGCTGGTCGCGGCGGGTGCGGCCGTGGCGACCTCGACGCTGCCCGCGCGCCGGGCCGCGTCCGTACCCGTCCTGGAGGCAGCCAGGGCGGAGTGAGCCTCCACGTCCAGTGAGCGGCCGTCGCCTCATCGAGGCGAGATGCCGACGGCTTCCAGCGGTACGGGCGGCGACTCACAACGTGCACCTTTCGTCTCGCACTACCGCCCTGCTGGATGCCGGCCAGGGGGTCATGGCCTGGTCAGCGGAATGAGCACCTCATCGACGATGGAGGCGATCTCGCCGGAGTCCACGAGACCGCCCTCCCATGCCTGGAAGAGGATCAGGCGTGGTCCGACTGAGACGATGCGCGGGGTGAGGCTGCCGGGTGCGGCTTCGCCGCGTTCGACCGCCTGGCGCAGGACGGACAGCAGTACTTCCTGGTGCGGGCGGACCACCAGCCGGTGGACCTGCTCGAACAGCTCGGGATGGCGGTGGCGGTGGGCGATGAGCGGGAGCAGCGCGCGGCCGCGCGGCTCACCGAGCGCCCGTACGAAGTGCTCGAGCAGGGCGATCAGGTCATCGCGCAGTGCGCCCGTGCCGGGTGGCGCCAGCGGGTCGCCGAAGCCGGTCGCGGGGTCGCTCAGCGCGGCGAGGACGAGTTCGGCCGGGGTGGACCAGCGCCGGTACAGGGCCGCTTTCCCGGTCCCGGCCGCGGAGGCGATCTTGTCGAACGTCAGCTCCTCGAAGCTGCTCCCGGCCAGTTCGCTCAGGACCGCCTGGAAGATCGCGGTGGTGAGGGCGTCTCCGCGGCGGCGGGTGGGACTCATGAGGACGGATATATCACGCAGGTCGCCGTGCTAGCCTCGATTAGTGAACAAAGTTGTTCCTTATTTGGGGCAGGTGGCCCATGTCCAGTGACGGCAGGACAGCCGTGCGCAATGTGCGGGTCTTCGATGGCAAGCGGCTCGGCGAGCCCCGTACCGTCGTCATCGACGGTGCACTGATCGGCGACGATCCCGCAGGCGCGGAGGAGATCGACGCGGCGGGGGCGGCGCTGCTGCCCGGGCTGATCGACGCGCATGTCCACCTGCACGACCCCGGGAACCTGGCCGCCCTGGCCGCCTGGGGAGTGACGACCGGACTCGACATGGCCTGCTGGCCGGCCGAGCGGGTGGCCTCGCTGCGCGAGACCGAGGGAGCGGCCGACTTCCGAACCGCCGGGCTGCCCGCGATCGGGCCGGGCGGCCACCACGCCCGCATGCCGGGAATGCCGCCGGAAGCCGTCATCCTGACGGCAGCCGACGCCCGGCGGCACGTCGAGGCGCGGGCGGCGGAGGGTGTCGACTACATCAAGGGCGTCGCCGAGGCCCCCGGCGAGGGCGGGCCGCCCGCGGACGCGCTGCGCGCGCTGGTGGAGGCGGCGCGCGAGTACGGGCTGAAGACGATCGTGCACGCCGCCACCCCGGGCGCCTACACGATGGCCGTGGAGTCGGGAGCGGAGTTCGTCACGCACACGCCGATCGCCGGCGGGATCCGGGCGCACGACGTGGCCGCGATGAGGAGCGCCGGCCAGAGGTCCATCCCGACGATCACCATGATGGAGGCGTTGCTCACCGCCTTCATGACCTCCGGCCCGCCGCCTGGGCAGGCCGACCACTTGGGGGAGGTGCTGGGCGACGTCGGCCGTCTGCACCGGGCCGGTGTTGAGATCCTCGCCGGGACGGACGCGAACGCCGAGCCGTCCGCGCCGCTGCCCGTGCCTCACGGCGAGAGCCTGCATCACGAGTTCGAGCTGATGGCGCGGGCCGGCATGACGCCGGTGGAGATCCTGCGCTCGGCGACCGTGCTGCCCGCCCGCGCCTTCGGCCTGGTCGACCGGGGCGCCGTCCGGCCGGGCATGCGGGCCGACCTGTTGCTGGTCAACGGCGACCCGACCCGGGACATCACGGCCACCCGCGACATCCGCGCCGTCTGGTGTGCCGGTCACCCCGTCACTCTGGCCACCGCTCGCGAAGCTGAAACCTGAGCGGCTGCGCGAGCGGAGGTTCCCGTACGGCGGCGGCGTCGAGCAGATCGAGGCAGTACTGCCACAGGCCGGCGACGGCCCCCGCAGTCAACAACGGCGCTCGACGTTCCGGTCGACCGCTGCCTCAAGGGCCGCGTCCCCTACCCCCGCCACCGCTGGGCACTGGCCGACTTGCTGCCCCCGCCTCGACGGAAGCTTGTTTGGCATGGGCGCGAGGAACGCGCCTGACGGCATTTGCTCGGCAACGTCGCCCTCGCACAGGTGCCATTTCGGCAGGAGAATCGGTTTACCCGCAGGTGGATGAGCAGTTCCTCGCCACCAACTGCGGTGTCGGACAACCGCCGCTCATAGTGACTGTGCCTGCGCCGCGACCGAATTCCGCAGTCTGGGCACGCGGCCTCCATGGTGCCGGTTTCTGGCCCGGATCCGCACCGTCGTTCCCGCACGGAACACCTGGTCAGTGCACACACGGCCAGGCGGGGGAACAAGACCGCGACCATCTCACTGATCAATACGCCGCAGATCGTCGCCGCCGGGAGGTGATCTACTGGCTGGCCCGTCTGAACCGTGATCAGCTCAGCCGGGTCCGATCACGGAAAGTGTGCCTGATCCTCGACGGACGGATCGACCGGCTTCCTGAAGGCCACGTCACCGGTACCGCCCACGTCACTCAAGCAGCATCCGCCGCATTGGCCAGGAAGGACCGGTTGACCTCGATCAGGTGATCAAGCGCTTCCCTGGCGGCTGTGAGGCTGTCGATCGTCGATGTAAGGCGGGTTCGCTCATGATTCATGACGGCCAAGGCATGCAGGGCCTTGGCCGTGGTGGGCTCCGACATGCAGGGGACCATCTGAGCGATGCTCATGGTGGACATGCCAGCGGCTAGGAATGTCTGAATCAGCGCCACCCGCTGGACGTGATCCTCGTTGTAGCACCGCTGGCCACTGGGCGATCTCGTGCTGACCAGCAGGCCCTGCTGCTCGTAGTAGCGCAGCGATCGACGGCTTGCTCCTGTCCGGGCGGACAGCTCACCGATCCGCATCTCAACTCCTCGTGTGCATTGGGTCACAATGCCTTGCCCATGACATCGATGTGAGCGTTTAGCGTAACCCCGTAGCTCGCAACCCGACGCCGGGGCAGGCGGTCGCCTCCCCCGTGCCGCGAGGACGAAGGAAGCAAATCATGATCAAGTTCGCTTACATGATCAACCGTGTCGGGGGGATGACCCTCGAGGAATTCGTTGATTATCACCGAAACCACCACGCCCCATTGTTCGCCTCCATCCCGGAGGCGCGACGGTACGTGAAGAAGTACGCCGTCTCTCACCCGGTTCCCGCCGACGGCTACCCGAGCCCCGGCTACGACGGCCTCACTGAGATCTGGTTCGAAACCTGGGCGGACCATGACGCCTTCTTCGGATCGAAGAATTACAAGGAGCTGCTGAACCCGGACGAAAGCAAGTTCATCGATTTGGATTCGGTGGTGGTCATGGTCACCGAAGAAAAGGTCGTGATCTGATACGCGCTGCCGGCGGAGCTGGACGACGAGGCGGAGCCTGTCGTCCAGCTCCGCAGCGAACGGCTCAGGACGCGACCGTCATGCTTCTTCTCTGCATGATCGCCTTGGTGATTGCGGTGGTCAGCCTGTTGCACCTCCCGCCGAATCTCGGCTAGTGGGACAGGCTCGTGGCCACCTTTGTGATCGTCGCTTCGACGCGTACGGGCCGTTCACCAACGAACTGTGCTGGCGACCAGGTTCGGCATCGAGCGCCTGCCCGACGGCACCCGCGTGGGCGTCAACGGCCGCCCCCGACTACGTACGCCGCTGCCGCGGCGCCTCCCTGGAACGGCTCGGAGTCGACCACATCGACCTGTACTACCAGCACCGCATCGACCCCGGCGTCCCCGTCGAGGAGACCTGGGGCGCCATGAAAGAACTAATCGAGGCCGGCAAGGTCCGCCACCTCGGCATCTCCGAGGCCGCCCCCGCCACCGTCCGCCGCGCGCACGCCGTCCACCCCGTCACCGCGGGACAGTACGAGTACACCCTGCTCACCCAGGACATCGAAAGTGAGCTGCTGCCCACGCTCCGCGAGCTCGGCATCGGCCTGGTCGCCTACAGCCCCCTCGGACGCGGCCTCCTCAACCGGGGAACTGTCCGCCGGCGACTTCCGCCACCACGACCTTCGCTGGCAGGGCGGCACCTTCACCGCCAACCAGGCCCTTGGGGCCAAGGTCGGCGAGATCGCCGCCTCGCTCGGCGCGACCCCCGGCCCAGGTGGCACTCGCCTGGGTGCTCAACCGGGGCGGGGACGACGTCGTTCCGATCCCCGGCGCGAAGCGGATCGCCCGGCTGGAGGAGAACGTCACCGCCCTGCAGATCGAGTTCGAGGCCGGCCACCTCGACACGCTCGACAGCCTCGCCGGTCAGGTCGCCGGCGACCACTACAACCCGGCCGGAATGAGCACCGTCAACCACTGACCGCTCACGCGGCGCGGATGCCGACGCCGGGCGGGTGGCTTGCCGCTCACGGCTTCACCATCGTGCGGACGAATGTGGCCGCGCGGGTCATCGCCGCGTCGGCCTCGTCCCACGAGGCGGCGAATGACTGGAAGACGTGTGTCGCGTGCGCGGTGACGTCTAGGGTCACCGACACGTTGGCCGCCGCCAGCCTTGCCGCGAGCCGGGTGGAGTCGTCCAGCAGCACCTCGTCAGAGCCGACCTGGATCAATGTGGGCGGCAGGCCGTGCAGGTCCGCGAACAGCGGGCTGTGCTGATCTGCCGTGGATGCGTCGCCGAGGTAGTCATGCACGCGGCGTTCGAGGGCGGTGCGGTTCACGATGAAGTCCGCCTCGGCCCTGACCGTCATCGATTCGCCGCTGAGTGTGAGGTCGACCCACGGGGAGAACAGCAACGCCGCGGCGGGCATCGGCTCGTCGGCGGCGGAAAGAGCCGCCAGCAGGCCGAGCGCTACCCCGCCGCCGGCCGACTCGCCGGCGACCGCCACCCGTTGCGGATCGACGCCGGAGGCGATCAGGGCGCGATAAGCGCGTACCGCGTCGTCGGTGGCGGCAGGGGCGGGATGCTCGGGTGCCAGGCGGTAGTCGATGGTGATCACTCGTGTCTGTGACCTGCGGGCGAGGTCTGCGACGATCCCCAGCGAGCTGCGCGCCGACCCGAAGACATACGCCCCGCCGTGGAAGTACAGGACGGTGCCGTCGCAGGGCTCTTCCGCGGGTTCGACCAAGAGGCCAGGGATCGTGTCGTAGTGGGCTTCGGTGACGATGACGTCCTCAGGGACGGGATGGTGGGACAACAGCTGCTCGAACAGGGCGCGCTGTTCGTGGACCGCACCGCCGAGGTCGAGGGGGGACGACGCGCGAAGCTGCCGGATGGCCTCTCGCTGCTCGCGGCTCATATCTGCTCCTTGCTGTGGGTTCGGTCGGCTTTGTTCCGGACGGGTTTGAAGGTGTGTGCTCAGACGGCCCGGGCGTGCTCGATGAGAAGGTCGGCGAAGGCGTCCGGCTGGTCGATCGGGGTGATGTGACCGCAGTCCTCAAGCAGGTGCTGGGTGAGGCAAGCGGTGATCGGTTCGAGCTGGCGGGCGGTGGCCGCGCCGATCGCGCCACCGCCGATGGCGAGGGTCGGCGTCGTCAGTCGCTGGTCCTGCGCCCAGTTCCCGATCCATTCCGCGGTGGCCGGCACCGCGCGGTAGTGGTCGAAGGCATTGCCGAGACTCGTTTTGCCCCGATATGCCTCGACGATCACCCGTGTAAGGTCTGCCGGCAGACCTCGGCGACTGCCGGCGGAGAGGAAGAAGCGGACGTAGCGCTCCGCCGAGTTCTCCAGGACGTCCTCGGCCAGACCGCCGGGCGCCTGGTGGAAGCCGAACCACCACGGCGGCCCCTGCCGTAGGAAGGCCTCGGCGCCGGGCAGAAGTCCGATCAACCCTTCAGACAGGGTCAGGCTGGTTACGCGCTCGGGCGACGATGCTGCCAGGGCGAACGCCGGAGTGACACCTAGATCGGTGCCGACGACGTGTGCCTCGCGGTCACCGAGGACGTCCAGCATTCGGAGCAGGTCCGTGGCGATCGCGGATGCCTGGTAGCCGCGGACGGCGGGTGTGCTGTCGCCCAGCCCGTGCAGGTCCGGCGCGATGGCCCGGAAACCTGCCGCGGCCAGCCGGGGGGCGACATCGCGCCAGATAGCGCGGGTGTGTGGGAAGCCGTGCAGCAGCAGCACAGCCGGCCCCTGGCCGAGAGTCTCCACGGCGAGTTCGACCCCGTCGATCGGTATCCGGCGCACGGTCGCGCCGGGAAGGTGAGGAGAAAGAGTCATCTGGCGCACAGGTGCCCTCCCTGGTTACGCTTGGGAACGTGGTAACCGTAGGAGACCTTCAATGAACGGGGAAGACGGCACTTTCCCGACACCAGGTGACCTCGTGGTAACTGCCTCACGGCAGGGGAACCTGTTCGATCCTCTGTGCCCGACAAGGCTCCTGCTCGACCGGGTGGGGTCGCGATGGACGACCATGGCGGTGCTGTCGCTTGCCGCTGCCGAGGGCGAGCTGCGGTTCACCGAGTTGAAGCGCGAGATGACCGGTGTGTCGCAGAAGATGCTGGCGCAGACCCTCAGGGCGCTGGAACGAGACGGTCTTGTCGCTCGTCGTGTCGAGGCGAGCAAGCCTCCACGGGTGTACTACCGCCTGACCGACCTGGGCACCACACTCGTCGCGCCGCTGCGAAGTCTGCGAGCCTGGGCTGAGCAGTACATGCCCCTGATCCAGCACAACTGCGATGTGTTCGACGCCGCCGACCGCCCGGACGGCCACGGCTAAACAGCCGTGAGCCGACGAAGGACTCCTCCAAGCTGCGTGATACTGCGTTGGCATGGATTTCGAAAGGCGGGTGGAACTGCCGTTGTTTCGCGCGCTACCACGCTTCGAACAAGAGGATCGCTGCGACGATGTCGGGCCGCGCTTTTGATCATCGGTCCAACGCCATGCTGCCGCAGAACGGGCCGGAGCAGGCCCCGTCCCACGAAAGGAGCTTTTCCGCTCGAACCCGAGTATCGAAACAGCCAGCAACCTTCAAGAACATAGATATCAACACATACTGCCTCTGGCTGGGATTCAAGCTAGCCCAGGCACTGGGCGTCGTCTATCCTCACGCCCTTCGATAACTGGTCCGACCTGGCCAAACAGCCATCAAGATCATTCCGCGTATATTTCGCGATCATTGACATGCAGCTGCCTACGGCTGCATCTCGCTGCACATGATCGCCGGGCGGCTACAGACAAACCCCAGGTGAGGGGTTGTTTGGCCTGATCTAAGAGTGCCCCCGGCCAGGCACGACGCAAATCTACGGCGCTCTCACCTGCGGTTTCCTCTGGACGTCTCGTCGTTGAAGCCCGCGCCGAGGTGGCCAACGGAGGCGGGGCGCGATGAGTCTCTACTCCCGGGTGGATGCCTGCACTTCATGGACGACAACCGCGTCCGTGGGTCTGCTGGCCGTGATCGCCGCGGTCGTCTCGTACCGACAGATACATGAGCTGGCGTTGCGGCAGGGCGAAAGTGAGCTGGGAGCGGCCCTCGTGCCGTTGGCAGTGGACGGCATGATCGTGGCTTCGTCAATGTCGATCCTGCTCGCCAGCCAGTATGGCAGTCGCGGGAGAGCCGAACGCTCCGGCTTCGATGGAGGCTCGTTCCCTTGCGAGGATCCCCATAACCAGGAACTTCGGATGCGACCACCGCCACCTCAGTGCAGAAGCCGGGAGATCTCGACCACGAGCTGATGGCGTTACTGGCGGAGCGGGCTAACAAACGGCGGGGTGGGCCTGGCCGGTGAGGGCGGCCTGCTGGCCAAGCTGCTGCCAAACTCGGTGGTCACCATCGAGATCGGCGCACCGTTCCACTCGCGGACCTTAGATGGGTCTGGATGTGCCGCCGATGACCTTGCATCGCCACCCTCAAGACCACCACCGGAGAAAATCAACAAGGGACGCGACGTTACTGCACGTCGCGGCCCGCGTCATCACGTTTGTGAAGGAAGTCCGCCACCCCGTGCTGGTTGGGCGTGTGGTGGGAAAGCCCCGCTGCAGCAGGTCGGCAGGCGACTACTCTTCCTCTGATCACGATCGCCAAGAAACTCTCACCAAAGTGCGATCATGTCCGCTAGGGTGTCCCGTAACACATACGGCCCGCCGAGCTCCCGCCACTTGAGTGGTCTAGGGAAGCTCCCACCCGTAGGAGTAGCCAATGCTGCCGTTGAGCGGCAATCTCGACGTAACGCTACGTATCGAGCACCTCCCCAGCTCTCATCTCAGTAACCTCCTCAGCGTCTCCCCGACCGATACTGCGAAGCGCGTTAAGACACTCTTCGCTCGGTATAAGTACAGGCAACTTCCCGTACTCGCCGACCCGTCAACTCTCATCGGGGCCGTTACTCAGGAGAGCGTACTATCTGCGGATGTCTCAGGCCGTACGCCTACGCTCGCTGGTATCACTCGGCCGGCAGCAGCGGTCGCAGTAGACGAAGAAGTCCGGAAGGCATTCCCACCCGACAGCCGGCACCGCTTCGTCTTCGTTCGTGATACAGCTGGAGTAATCAGCGGAGTCGTCACCCTCTCCGACGTCCACGAGGCTCGCCAGAAATTGACCGGTCCGTATCTGTTGATCGGAGAGATTGAGCTTCGGCTCCGCAAGATACTCAGCCACATCTATCCATCGGTCAACGAACTGCGACAGGCCACAGGAAAAGCACGCATTCATACTGCTCACGAGCTTGTCCTCTGCGATGTCGAGCGTGCGTTCTCTCGGGACGAGAGCTGGGTCAAACTCGGATGGAAAATTGACTCGGAGGTCTTCATAACTGAATTGGCAACTCTGAGGCAGATAAGAAATAAGTACGCCCATTACCGTGCCGACAAGCTCTGGGAAGATGCCGACTCCAAGCAGCTCACAGGGTTTCTAGAGTGGATAGATGAGTTAGCTTCAGAATGTCTGTGAGCAACATCGCCCGACAAGGTGAGATGTCTCCTACTGCCACTATGCAGGTCGATGATTCCCTGAGCAGTAAAAAGGAAAAAATGTTCACCATTCGTTCGACCATGGTTCGCTATCCTGCGAAAAAATTGGCCACCATGTCGAAAAATGGTTCCGGTATGGATGCTTGCATGGCGCACCATCAGGGGTCTGCCCGAACCGCGCGAGCGTCGTCTTACAACGATGAGTCATGGCCCGATAGCGTTACGAATCTTGCACGGGACATGATTGCAGCGGGTCTCGGAGATATCGAAGTCCTTGTTCATTATCGGCTTCCGTTGACGAACAAGTGCGCGGACGTAGTTCTGTCTGGGGTCGACAGGCGTACCGGCAACGACGCCTACGTGATCGTCCAGCTGAAGCAGTGGGCTCATGCTGAGTTGTACGAGGACAACGCTGATCTCGTCCTGGTCTCAGGTACAGGCGACCCCAAACTCCACCCTTTGCTTGAGGTCCGTGGCTACTGCGACTACCTGGCGGACTCCATAGACGTTCTGGAGCACCGCCGCGATGCCGTCCGCGGCGTCGCCTACCTGCACAACGCGAACGACCTGGACATCCACGACCTCTACAACCTCGTAGACGACGAGCGGACCCGTCTGTTCAGCCAGAGCCGTCGTGGTCAGTTCATCGACTACCTGCGTGCGCAGTTCGCGCCCGAACCCGGTGCGCACGCCGCCGACAGGCTGCTGGCGTCGGCGATCCGGCCGTCCAAGCAACTGCTGAAGGTGGCCGCGGCCGAGATCAAGCACCGGGACCAGTTCGTCCTGCTGGACCAGCAGCGCCTGGCGTACGAGATCGTGCTGCACGCGGTGGAGAAGGCCAGGGCGGCCGACTCCAAGGAAGTCGTCATCGTCACCGGCGGTCCCGGCTCGGGCAAGAGCGTCATCGCCCTGTCTCTGCTCGGCGAACTCGCCGAGCGCGGCTATCCGGCACACCACGCCACCGGATCGCGCTCCTTCACTGAGACCATGCGCCGCCACGTGGCCAGGGGATCCACCCGCACGAAGGCGATGTTCAAGTACTTCAACAACTTCATGACCGCCAAGCCGAACAGCCTCGACGTGCTGATCTGCGACGAGGCCCACCGGATCCGCGAGACCTCGGCCAATCGCTTCACCAAGGCCGCCGAACGGACGGGACGGTCCCAGCTCGACGAGCTGATGAGCGCCGCCCGCGTCCCCGTCTTCCTCCTCGACGAACACCAGGTGGTACGGCCGGGCGAGACCGGGACCGTCGCCGACATCAGGGCGCACGCACAAGCCCGCGGTCTGGCCGTCCACCAGGTGGATCTGGACGGCCAGTTCCGCTGCGGCGGCAGCCGCACGTACGAGGAGTGGGTATTGCGCCTGCTCGGCTTGGACGGCGGCGACCCCGAGCACTGGACCGGCGACGACCACTTCGAGGTGCTTCTAGCCGAGTCGCCATACGAGCTGGAAGGGCTGCTGCGCGGCAAACTGGACGACGGCTACTCGGCTCGGATGACCGCGGGCTTCTGCTGGCGCTGGAGCGACCCCGGTGATGACACCCTTGTCGCCGACGTACGGATAGATGGTTGGTCCAAACCTTGGAATGTCAAGGGCGATCGCCCGGTCAGCAGCGCCCCTCCCAGCGCGCTGTGGGCCGCCATGCCCGGCGGATTCGACCAGGTCGGCTCTGTGTACACTGCCCAGGGCTTCGAGTACGACTGGAACGGCGTCATCTTCGGCCCCGACCTCGTATACCGGGACGGCCGCCTGACGACCGTACGCGCTGCCAGCAAGGACCCCGCATTGCTGAAAAGGTCTGTCAGCGATGAAGAGGCCGATCGGCTGATCCGCAACACATACAAGGTGCTTCTCACCCGCGGCATGATGGGTACTGTTTTGTATTCCGCCGATACCCTTACCCAACAGTTTTTCTCTAGGCTACTGCCCCCTCTGTAGTCCTGACCGCTCTGTCGCAGTTCATCAGTGCGGCGTTGAATCTCAGCTACCCCAGGCGCGGGGGAAACGAATATCGGGCGGACGCTGGATCGAACGCATGAACCGCGCTCGCGCAAACAGCAATCCGTAATCCAGCAGCTTGAAGATGGGGCAGCTTGCGAGGGCGGCGGGAGCAGCCAGATCTGGATGCCGTACGCAGTCCGGCCGAGCTGGCGGCGGCACCGGATGGCCTGCGCGAGGCGCGGGGCCTCTCGTATGCGGATCTGGAGAAGGCAGCGCGACCGGACCGGTTGCCCAAGAGCACTATCAGCAACATGCTGACTAGAAGCCGGCCCGGCACGGAGACACTGGAGCTCTTCCTACACGCCTGCGACTTCCCCTGCGCTCAGTGGCCGCCCTGGCAGGCGGCCCGTAAGAGGGCACTATTAGAGCGCGCCCCTGCAGTGCCTGGAGCTGTCCGAGTCAGTAAGGCCGTCGTTCGCGGACTCGGTGTGCTGTAGGGCGATCGCGGTCCAGGGCGCCTACGCCTCCCTACCGGGCTATGGGGGATCCCCCTTCATCACCAAGATGCAGCGCGTCCTGGATCTCTACGGTCGCCCTCCCGCCGATGGGCGGGTGATCTGTCTTGAAGAGTTCGGGCCGTTGAACCTGATGCCCCGCACGGGCAAGCGCTGCGCCCGGCGGGTTCGCCGGCCCGGTTGCGTGCCACCTACAACCGTTACAACGGCGTGATGCAAATGATCTCCGCGCTCGATCTGGCCACTGGCAGGCTGTACTACCGCGCTTGCGCTTGCAGATCCGACTACTCGCCCCATAAACACCCCTAGGTCTGCGCCTGGGCTACCGACAAGAACCTTGAACTGGTGTTCCTGCCGACCTACGGCTCCTGGTTGAACTGGTCAAGTCCGATTTCGCCGCGCTGCGCTACTACGCGGTGAAGGGCAGCGACCACCGCAGTCATGACGAGCAAAGGTGGCGATCGGGCCTACGCGCGCTGGTGTAACGCCCGAGCGGAGCCCAAGACGAACTTCGCCGCTAGTGCGCCGATTAGAAGCTGGACCAGTTATCCGGCCAAGGTTGCGTGGCGGACCACTAGCCTTATTTGTGCACCAGTTCACGACTGTTTGTACGTGAGAAGGGGGCCTTTGTGGGGTTTTGGCACACCGGATATATGGAGTTCCATGAGCCCAGCGGTGAGGATCCTGACTGGAAGCCGTCGCCGTCCAAGGCCCCTACGTTTCCCTGTCACGAATGTGGCCTGGTCTTCTCCTCCGAGCGGGATCGGCGAGCGCACCAGTTCGACGGGCACGCGATCAAGCGGCCGATCCTCGTTTTCAAGGGGCGAGAGTGCGGGCGAACCCGCCTCTTGGTCACCGCGCTTAGTACGCCTTCCGACTGGCGTGCTTCGGATGTCGCGTCGATCAGCGTCAACGGACAGCCCTCGACAGCGGACCAGGCGGCCCACTTCCTTGCCAGCACGAAGAGTGGCGTGCAGACGGTCACGGTCCGCAACGGTCCACTGGAGCGAACGTTTGAGTTCGACTTCTGCCTTGCCGAGGAAGAGGACCTCCGGTTGGTCGACCAAGCGCTCGACAAGCTCATCTCGAACCGCGAACTGAGCCTCCAGACGATCGACGCCTTCATCATGAGGGCAGGTCGAGGCGAGACTGCACGCCGTTACCGAGAAGGACTCTCGAGCTACCTGTACGGCGTCCTTCACCGCGAGGCGAGCCAAGACCGCGCGGGACCGGCGGATGTGACCGGAGCGCTGGTGTACGAGCAGCGTTACAACAGCGCTGTCTCGATCCTCGGCGCATTTGACCGTCCACCTGCCGAAGCGATCTGCGGTCTCGTCGCCCTTCATTACAACCAGTTCGGTCTGGCAGTGCGCAAGACGAATAGCCATCGTGTCTCTGACGTCGCGGCACGGTTCCGCTCAATGATGGAGGGAGCCCCGTTTGCCACGGCCAGCCTAATTGATCGGACGCACGGCAGTTTCGACGAGGCTCTCAGTGACTCAGTCACGGAGGAGCTGCTCAACGTCAGCGCAATGGCAGTTGACGGGTCTGAGTTCGAACCGCTTCACCACCTGCTCCCGGCGTTGAACGAGTTGCGACCGGCGGATCAGTTCAAGGTCCGCCTGGTTGCAGCTGAAGCCCTGCTCGCTGCAGGTGACGTCGAGGAAGCAAGCAAGCACAGCGAGGCGCTCCGGCACTCCAGAGACACTGACGCGTGGTACACCGGATTCCGCGCTCGAATGCAAGAGGTAGGACGTTGAACGAGGAAAATCAGCATGCCGCTGTCGAGCCGGCAGCACCTGCGGCCGAAACCCCGCTGTCAGCCGTCGAGCCAACGGATGTGGCCGTCGAGCAGACTCAGCCGCACACCCCGTCGGCTGAGGAGGGCAAGGGCGTGCAGCCCAAGGAGCGTGCTCCTCGCAAGCCCAAGCCGCAGGTGGACTCCGTCGAGGACTTGCTGAAGCTTGCCTATGAGTCCAACGCTCGGCTGCTTGAGTTCCCCAAGGAGTCGCTCAAGAAGCTCCCGATTACCGATGAGAGCATCACTGCTCAGGGCGCTCTCATCGCTTCTCTTTCGCCGACTGACCCGACCTTGGCGACCCCGTTCAAGCTGCTTCAATACGTGGCACGCCAGGGTGTCGATCTCAAACGCGCCGAGGATGGTGACCTTGCACGCGTGTTGCGTCGGCTGGTCGACCTTTCAATCATGGCAATGTCGAGCCACCCCGTGTTCCGAGTCTGGACGGATCAGTTGCTCGACCCCAGGCGGGAACCACAGCTCTCGCCTCAGCATGTGCGAGATGAGGCCGGCAAGGTCGACGCGGAGAAACTGGGCCTTGCGGCCGACCAGTTCAAGGCAGCGGACGGCGATCGCCTCGTCAAGAACGCCGTCGCCTCCTACGGCCTTCTTCGCGCAGTTCAGCGTGATTGGAACTTGGACCGGTACATCGACGAGTCGAACGACTCATCGTGGAAGCACGAGGTTCCTGAGGCGCCCAGCCTGGAACGTGCAGTCGGCACGATCGGCTCCAGCCGTGACCTCGATGTGCTCGGGCTTGTGGCAGCCAACTACATCGCCCGGATCGCTCGCCTCGATCGTCAAATCGCCCAACTGGAGCGGGCGGTCGACACCGCGGCAAACCGGGAGTCCAGGCTCAACGAGGAGCTGCAGGCCGCAACGGCCAGCGAGCAGGCGGCGACAGCCCGAGCCGAGGCATTCTCCGCCGACATTGTGCGCCTTCAGAAGGAGCTCGCCGCAGAACGCGACAACCGTGTAGTCGACAAGAGTCACATGGCTGACGACTACGAGACCCTCCGGACGAGGATTATTCGACGGTTGAGCGGCGAGATCGACCTACTGACCGATGGACTCCACGCATTGCGAAACGGCGCCCCGAGCGTTGCCGAAGAGTTTCTGGATCGATCTCTCCTGGCACTTGCGCGTGAAGTGGAACAACTAAAAGACGCTGCTGGAGGACTCGCATGATTGTCGGGTTCGACTTTGGCACGACCAACAGCCTCATCTCCGTCGTCGTCGGCGACCGCGTCATCGACGTCATGGATGTCGAGACCGGTCGACCGCATCCGTCGATCGTTCGATACGAGGGCGAGCAAGTCGTCGTAGGACGCGAAGCAAAAGACGCACTCGGAGCTGCCGGCATCGGCGTCCACGGAAACACCGTCAAGTCGCCTAAGTTCCTGCTCGGTGAAGAAGCAGTGGCGGTCGGTGGGGTTGATAGGAGCCCGATCGACATCGTCGCCGACGTCGTCCGCCACGTCCGGTCCGAATCATTGCGGAGCCCCCAACGGAACGTGCTCGGCGCTCTCGATAACGCCGTCGTCACGATCCCCGTCACAATGAACGGCGTACGCCGTGCAGCACTTCGAGAGGCGTTCGCCGGCGCGGGAATGGGCATCGCCCAGTTCGTACACGAACCTCTGGCAGCCCTATACGGATTCATCCGTGGGTCCCGAGACCCCGAGGAGATGGCTCGACGCCTCGCGAGACGGAATGTGCTCGTCGTGGACTGGGGCGGCGGAACCCTGGACCTCACGTTGTGTCGCGTCGACGACTCCCAGATCCGGCAGTTGCGCAACGGCGGATCGGACCAGGTCGGCGGCGACGAGTTCGACAAAGTCATCCGCGACGAGGTCGTGAAGCGCTTCCGTGCTCGAGAAGACATCGAAGACGATGACTTGGCAATCCCGGAAGCCAAACTCCGACTCCTTCAAGACGCTGAACGTAACAAGATTGAACTGTCCGCTGACCGGGTGGACGTCACCTTCTACCGACCCAGCTACTTCCAGTCCGGTGCGACGTTGCAGTACCAGCTCATCCGACAGGAACTGGAAGAGATCACGAGGCCTCTCGTGACCGCGGGAATCAACGAGATCGAGTCTCTGCTCGATAGCCTCTCGATGGCACCGGGCCAGGTCGCACTCTGTGTCGTCGTGGGCGGTATGGCGGCGATGCCCGCCATCCGAAGCAGGCTCTACGAGATGTTCGGCCCGGATCGGGTCGAGGTTCCCGCCAACAGCGCGACACTGATCTCACAAGGCGCCGCCTGGATTGCCCACGACCGTCAGAGGCTGCGTCTTGCCAAACCCATCGAGTTGGAGCTAGCACGGGGCTCGCGGATGCCGTTGTTGACAGCCGGCACCGAGATGCCGCTGGGTGGCGAGGCGAAGCATGACCGGGTGCATCTCTTCTGTGCCGACCCGACCGACGGCATCGCCAAGTTCCCGATCGTGACTCCGACGGCTCTCTCAGCGCACCCCCAGGCCAGCGAGCGGCGAACTTCGTTGGGGATCGTTGCGATCAAGGTCGATCACACGGCACCTCCATTACATGAACGACTTGAACTTGAGGTCGTTCTCGACGATGACTTGATCTTGTCGATCGAAGCGTCATCAAGTCAGGCGAACGATCGCGCGAAGGCGTCCTACTACGACCTTGAGTTCGGGCTAGGACTTCCAGACGGCGTTGTCGCCGGTGGTGATGGTGACCCAAAAGGAGAAGCTGAAGCCGACGCTGTCCCGGCGTCCGGACTCGTCGTACGCGCAAACGTGAGCCAGAGTCAGGACCAGGCCGCGGTGCCAGGCGACGTGCTCTACCTCCACAGGCCATCAGCGTTCGCGCGCCACGTGCGAGACGGTGCCACCCAAGCCCAACTGCTTGAACATCTGTACTACCAACCCTGTGCCGTCTGTAAGCGCCAGTGGGGTGACCCGGAGTGCCGTTGCGGGACGCCTTGACATGGCCAGCGCGAAGACGGCCGTTAGAGTCCTAGACCGGGGCATGGAGGTCGAGGCTGCTATCCGCAGGCCAGTTCGCCTCACGCCGAACGGCTATGCGGGTGTCGCCTATGCGGGCTCGGTATATGCCCTGCACGTCGGCGATGTCATTGAACTCAGCGGACCGAGTTGGGAGATCGCAGACTGCGATCGCTTCCTCTTCGCCGGTGCCGACATCCCCTATGCACCGACATCCGACGACGTTGATGCCGTCACCAAGGGCTTCGACATCGACTGGTATCTCGAATCGAACCAATACGGCCACTACGTCGTCTTCAACGCCCCAGAACGGGTCGCGAGCCGACTCGTGGGTGCACTGGAAGCGGCAGACCTAAGTGTTCAGCGCTGGGACGTCAGCCATCGCCCAGCCGACAACGGTAACTTCTACGACTGGTTCGCTCGCCTTCGGTTCAAGGGCGGCAGGGGCGAAGCATTGGCCCTCGTCGGTGCCGTCATCTCGCCTCCAGCAGTTGCTGAACCGGTAACGGCGCCGGTCGATCCGACAGCGGCGCGCCTCGCAGACGCGGAGGCCCGTGTTGAGGAACTCCTGGATCAGCTCTACGCGCTGAATCAACGGGCCGGGGCTGCAGAACGAGAAGTCGCACACCTGCGGGGTGCGATTGCGTCGGCGGAGGCCAATGAACGCGGTCACCGAGAAGCCTTGGCGCTGGCGGAGCGCCGACGATCTGATTTTCAAAGTCAGCTCGCGGCCCTCCGTGAGAACGTAGGCAGCGGCCCTGACACTGCCGAGCTCGTTAGGAGCCTGGCTGACGCCGAGGAACTGCGTGAACTGGCACTGGCCGAGAACGCCGTGCTCCTCGCCCGCGCCAGTTCGTCGGAACTTGAAGCCGAGGAGCAGCGCAGCCGCGCCGACGATCTTGCCGATCAGGTCGGAGCGCTGGTCGACCGCGTTGCCGAACTCGAAGCACTTGAGATGGAGCGCCTTCGGGCTGCCACCGCGAACCGTCCGCGGCGTGGCGGCGTGGCTGAGTTCCTGCCGATCGCGTTCTCCCGGTTGGACTTCATCCTAGACGCGGTCGACGTCATCGCGAACTTGGAGTCGCCGTCATCGGTTATGCGTGCTCTCGCCGAGATTGACGCCGGGCATCTTGTCGGGAAGGACTTGGAAGGAATGCCTGGCTGGTTCGAGGTCAGCAAGTTGGCGACCGGCATTGCCGGAAGCCAGCGACTTGGCCGCATCTACTACAAGCCGGACGGTGGACGCGTGCTCGTCAGCGTGCACATCAAGCAGGACGAGAAGCAGCAGAAGCGACACATCGACCGCTTGCGGGCAGTCTGAGTTATAGCTGGCGGAGCGATGCCTCGACGTCGGTGCGATTCGAACCTGAGGCTCCCCCAAGGCCGGGCAGTTAGCAGTATGTGGCTTTGGCAAGGAAGTCGGCGGGTGCATCGCGGCGGCGTAGAGGCCGGAATCGATCTTGAGGATGAGACCGGTTTTGGCCATATGAGAGCTGTCCGTACATGGTGCCGCGGGTGATGTCGCCAGGAAACAGGCGATGTCCCGGTGGCGCCAGGACCGGCCGGGATCTTCCTGGAACAGGGCCAGGACCCTTTCCCTACGGCGGTCGGTCAGTGCGGCGAGTCGGTCGTCGCGGGACGCAGTGGGAAGCGGGGGCTCGGTGGGCGCTGCAAGGACGGCGATGGTGAGAGCGGTGACGGGCTGGCTGAGGTCAGGCCGGCCGTCACCGCATCATTCCTTGTAGCGGGAAATCGGTGACTTGACCTTGGGGGTGCTCACCCGCGGGCGGCGGGGCGGAAGCAGATGAGCCAGAACGCGCCGGCCAGATGCAGCAGGCGCCGGGCATAGCCGGTCTCGCTTTCGCCGGTGGGACCCAAGAGCGCACCGATCAGGGCCCGTTTCCCGGTCTCCACCAGCGTCATCAGCTCCAGTTGGGGGCAGTCGCCATGGCCCGAGCTGCCGCGCCAGGCCCGGTTACGGGCGGTGTCGGGGGCCTTGAGCGAGCTGCAGCCGTTGAAGGAGACCGTGCGGTAGAGCCCGAATCTCACTCCGGGGGTTCGGGGCTGGGCCAGTGGCTCGCACAAGATCTCAAATAGGTGATCCTGCGGGCCAGATCGCGCAGGGGTTTGGCGGTGGGAGTCACGACCGGCAGCGCGGTCAGCGACGCTGTCAGCTTCTGCCAGATCAGGTAGTAGCCGACCTCGGGGAACAGGCGCATCACCAACAGGGAGTAGACCCCGACGCGTGAAGGGAGATCCCGCAACCGACGCTTCGTCGTACGCGTCTCATGAAGGACCGCGTCGACCAGTTCGAATGGCACGAGGGCGGCCACTTCGCCTAGTACTCCAGTGACACATTGAGATCATGGGTGGGGTCTGCGCTGGTAGTGGCATCGGCGGGCGGTGGCTTGATGGCGGCGTCGCCAATGTGACCAGTGCAGGATCTCCTCAATTCGGCGGTGTCGGGTGAGGGTGAGGGCGGCCAGCAGGCGGCGGATCTCGGGCATGGTCAAGGGCAGATGCTCCTGGTCGCTGTCGGGCTGGGATGCGGCCAGGACCGCGAGGAAGGCCAGGGCCAGCATCGCCAGGGTGATGTGGCGATACCAGCCGTCCCAGCTGCGGACCTGGTAGTGGTCCAGCCCGACCTGGCCTTTGGCGGCTTGGAAGGACTCCGCAACGGTCCAGCGGATGCCGGCGATGCGCACCAGGGCGACCAGTGGCGTCGGCGTGGGTGCGTAGCAGCGGTAGAAGGCCAGTTCCCCGGTGGTCAGGTTGCGGCGGATCAGCAGCCACCGGTGACCGGTCCGGTGGGTGTCGATGCGTGTCCAGGCCCAGGCGTACCAGCGGTGTCCCTTGGCGCCGTGCCCGGCGCTGTAGTGGTGCCAGTGCGTATCGGGGATGTGCGCGGCGATCTGGGCGGCCTGCCAGTCGACGCCCTCGCACCGCACCCGGGCCGTGCCCGCGATCACCAGCACATACCCGGTCTGCCGCTCCTCCAGCAGTCCGCGCAGGCGCGGGTCCTGGCCGTAGACCTCATCACCGCTCACCCAGGGCGCATCGATCCCGGCGTCCAACGCGGCGGCGATCATCTGCGCAGCCAGAGCGGGTTTGGTGGCGAAGGTGATCTCGTCCGGGACGCCGGCGGCTCGGCAGCGGGCCTGGTCGGCCCGCCAGGAGCGCTCGGGCAGGTAGAGACGGCGATCGATCAATGCCCGCCCCCGCGGGGTGGCATAGGCCAAGAACACGCCGACCTGGCTGTTTTCGATCCGGCCGGCCGTACCGGTGTACTGACGTTGCACCCCGGCCGATCGGCAGCCCTTCTTGAGGAAGCCGGTCTCGTCGACGATCAGTACACCGCCCGCGCCGAGGTGTTCGCTCACGTAGCCGCGGACGTCGTCGCGTACGGCCTCGGCGTCCCAGTGTGCGGTGCGCAGCAGGCGTTGCATGGTCTGCGGGCCGCTCAGCCCGGCGTGCTCGGCCAGGTTCCAGCAGTTCTTCCGCTCAACATCCGACAACAGGCCCCGGACGTAGGCATGTGCCGCGCGACGCGGCTCGATGCGGCTGAACCGGTGCGCGATCCGCGTCATCAGCTCATCGAAGGTGACGAGCCAACGGTCAGGGTCTACGCTGTCGGCCACGGCCATCACGCGATCTTCAGATGTCTTCACAAACTCCGAATGATCACGTGGTGGCCGTTCTCATGCCACCTCAACCGCGAAGATCGCGAAGTGTCACTGGAGTACTAGGTGCCCAGGCGCGAATATCCCCTCGGCCGCCGGGCGGGTGAGTTGGGAGCGGCCCTCGCGCCGTTGGCGGTGGACAGCGTCAATCGCGGCCTCGTCGATGCCGATCCTGCTTGTCAGCCGGTATGGCAGCCGTGGGGGAGCGCTGCCCGGGATCCTTCTGATCGCCGACAGCCTGGCCATGGATGGCGGTGCCCCTTATCGAGGGTGGCGGCCGTCGGAGCGACGGGTGACAGAGATGTCGGTTCCCCAAAAGTTCTTGACCTTGCAGAAACGTTGCTGAATGCTTGTCGGAAGCTTGAGGACGGAGAGTCGAATGGTTTCCGATGAGGTACGTCCATCGCAGCTGGGCCATCGTCTGGCTCAGCTCCGTGAACAGGCCGGGATCAAGCAGGCCGAGCTGGCTCGAAGCATCACGTGGAGCCAGGCCGTCCTGTCTCGTGTTGAGGCAGGTGAGAGAGCCGTATCCGCTGAGGAGCTGCAGGCGATTCTCGAGGCCATCGGTACTGAGGAGGCGGCTGGTTTGGCCCACATCCTTTCCCGTAAGTGGACGATGCTGCCCAGGCCGGCGCTCGATCACCCAGATCAGCAGCTGCTCTGGGAGGCTGAGCAGCGAGCACGTGAGCTGGACGATCTGGCTCAAAAGCCTCATGCGCATCCCGCCTTCCAGACCCGCCTAGGTGAGTACATCAACGAGATTCGTCACCTGGCAGAACTGCTTCTCCGGCGCGATCACCTGATCGCCTTCATCGGAGCGATCGGCATTGGCAAGTCCACGGCCATCTGCCGTGTGACGGGACTCGAAATCGAGGACCAGGCCGGACGCCATACCGTGCTTGAGACTGCCGGAGGCGGCACCACCCTCTGTGAAGTCCACCTGAAGGTCGGCCCTGGCCACGGCATCCGTATCGAGCCGCGTACCGAGCAGGAGATCCGCGCTTGCGTCGAGGACTTCGCCGACCTTTTCTTCAAGTCGGATCAGCCGGAAGACGCCGACGACCCCAGCGAGGGAGTCTCACGCGAACTGGCTCGCGCCATTCGCAATATGGCAGGCCTGGTGCGGCCGAAGGCCACCAAGGGCCCGGACGGTAAGAGGATCAAGGCGCCTGACCCCGCCGAAGTGCTGGCCGCAGAGTCTACCGAGAAGCGTGACTTTGTCGTGGAAGTGCTCACCCGGATGAATCTTCCCCATAGAGACCTTCGAGCTGAGTGGTGGGAGCCCTCCAAGTCCGAGAGTCCCCTGGAGTGGCTTAAGACGACCTTCGAAAACATCAACAATGGTCGACACCCAGCCTTCTCCCTGCCCGCGCGGATCGAGCTGGTCGTACCGGAACTCCTCCCCGTAGCCGGGCTTAACGTGAGCGTGGTGGACACCAGGGGTATCGACGGTCCCGGCGTTCGGGCTGACCTCGAAGCGCAACTTGAGAACCCGCACACCGTGTCGATCCTGTGCTCGGGGTTCAATGCGGCTCCGGATCAGAACGTCCAGGATCTACTCCGTCGCGCGCGCGAGATCAGCAACTCTCAGATTGATTCCCATGCCGGTATTCTCGTTCTGCCCCGCCCAGGGGAGGCGCTTGCAGTAAAGGACGAATCGGGGCTGCGGGTCGAGTCGAGCGAGGATGGTTATGAGATTAAGGCCGAGCAGATTACCGCTGCTCTCACGCAGTACCAACTCGCCCACCTGCCCGTACATTTCTTTAATGCCCTAGAGGATGACCCGGAGGATCTCAATAAGTTCGTCCACCACTGCGTCAACGCGACTCGTGCCAGATTCCAGCAGAAGCTGAGAGACGTGCTGGATCGAGCTGAATCTCTCCTGGAAAACGCGGAGAAGGAGCAGGTCAGGGAGATTCAGCGAGCGGTGGGTCGGTACGTCTCTGCTTGGATCGACCAAAAGTCGGACCTTGGTCGGATCCGCGCAAACATCCCGGATCCGCTCTTCGTGGAGATCCGCCGTGCATATGCCAGCAGTGTGCATGCCGCAGCGCGCAGGAAAGGGGAATGGCACTCGCTTAGCTATTCGCATCACCTCGGATTTGGCGCCCGGAAGATGGCCGTTGATGTCCTTCAGGACAAGGTCGCGGCTATCACGGACTACTGCAACACTGAGAGCACGGTTCGCTTCGAGGCCGAAGAATTGCTGCTGCAGACCGCTCGCCTAATCGCATCGGGATACGAAGAACTGCTGCGGAAGATGCAGCAGGCTGGCGTGAGCCTATTCGGGTCCGAACTCCAACAGGAATCTACCTTGTGGTGGCAGTGCACAAGCGAGTGGGGGCGCGGACCCGGCTACCGAGGTCGCGTCCTTGAGCACACCCAGGAGTGGTTCGGAGCGAGTGACCGGCAAGACCTTGAGGACCGCCTCGAGGAGATGCTCCGCACAGAGTGGGAAGCACTCCTGCGCCGCATCAATTCGATCTTCGAACTGGGCGATGACTGACCGTCGTTCGCGATCCGCGTACGCCGCTATGGTGGCGGCGATGCAAGTCACTCGGCACCTCGTTGGAGAGGCTGAGCCCGAAATCACCAGATCAACCACTGTGCGCTATGAGAGAGTTTCGGAGAGTCGCGTTGAATGGCTCGGGCAGGACCGAGAGCTTTTGTCAGTCCTGCCCGATACGTTCCTCTCGACTTGCCGGAAGGGTTGTAGGTGAACGTGAAGCGCGAGCGTGACTCTCAGGAGAGGCGCAGATGGCAGGCGTAAGGCTAGAGGACTTGACTCCTGGGGCCATCGTGGACGGCGTGACTACCAGCGGTGCGGTCACGGTGGTGGCGGTGAAGTGGTACGGCCAGAACGCTCTCAACCTCACCTACCGCGCCGAGGATGGCAGTGTCGCCGACCAACTCCTCTATCGCGATTGGGAAGCCAGGCTCACCATCCGCGCCGCCTCGGCCGCCTACAGCTTTGACGGCGATGGCGCGCTGTTCAAGCTGGCCGCCGAGGCGCTCCGGATTCGCATGGCGGCCCGCTTCGACCCCATGCTCGCGGTTACGACCAGCGACCTGGAGCCGCTTCCGCACCAGATCCAGGCAGTCTACGGCGAACTGCTCGACCGCAGCCCGCTCCGCTTCGTCTTGGCCGACGACCCCGGCGCGGGCAAGACCATCATGGCCGGCCTCTACATCAAGGAGCTGATGCTCCGCGGTGACCTGGAGCGCTGCCTGATTGTCGCCCCCGGCGGTCTGGTTGACCAGTGGCAGGAAGAGCTCCTTGACAAGTTCGGCCTCCGCTTCGATGTGCTCACCCGCGACCTCATCAACGCCCAGCTCGACCAAACCGTCTTCGAGAAGTTCCCGCTGCTCATCGCCCGGATGGACCAGCTTTCCCGCTCCGAGGAGCTTCAGGAGCAGCTCAAGCAGTCCGACTGGGACCTCGTCGTGGTCGATGAAGCCCACCGAATGTCGGCCAGCTACTTCGGTGACGAGCTGAAGAAGACCAAGCGCTACCAGCTCGGCGAGGTCCTCGGCAAGCACACTAGGCACCTGCTGTTGATGACCGCGACTCCGCATGCGGGTAGTGAGGCTAACTTCCAGCTCTTCATGGGCCTGCTCGACTCCGACCGTTTCGAGGGCAAGTACCGCGAGGGCGTCAGTTCGACCGACACCGACGGCCTCATGCGCCGGATGGTCAAGGAGGATCTGCTGACCTTCGAAGGTAAGCCTCTCTTCCCTGAACGGCGCGCTTACACGGTTCCCTATCTTCTGTCCGACGCCGAGCGTGAGCTGTATGAGGTCGTGACCGATTACGTCCGCGACCAGATGGGCAAGGCGCAGGCGATGGCGGACGGCAAGCGCGGCAACACCGTCGGCTTCGCCTTGACCGTCCTGCAGCGGCGCCTGGCCTCCAGCCCCGAGGCGATCCTGCAATCACTCATACGGCGCCACAAGCGCCTGCAACTGCTCCGCCAGGAGATGGCCGCCGGTCGCAGCCCTATTGAAGCCAAGTTTCGCGACCGGCTGGCCGCGATGCTCGGCAAGGACCCGGCGGACTACGACGAGGCTCTGGATGATCTGCCCAGCGCCGAACTCGAGGAGCTGGAGGACGACGTCGTTGACGCGGCCACCACTGCGCAGACCATTGCCGAGCTGGACAAGGAGATCCTTATCCTCGCCGACCTGGTCGAGGTGGCTCGGCAGGTGAGGCACAGTGGCACCGACAAAAAGTGGACCGAGCTGCGCGAGCTGCTGCTGAGCCACCCCATGGTCCGCGACAATGACGGCAGCCCACGCAAGCTGATCATCTTTACAGAGCACAAGGACACCCTGGAGTACCTCCGAGGCCGGATCAGCGGCCTGCTCGGCAGTGAGGAGGCCGTGGTCACGATCCACGGCGGTGTCTCCCGTGACAACCGCCGAAAGATCAAAGAGCTGTTCACCCAAGACAAGGACTGCCGCATCCTGATCGCAACCGATGCCGCCGGCGAAGGTCTCAACCTCCAGCGCGCCAACCTCATGGTCAACTACGACCTACCATGGAACCCGAACCGGATTGAGCAGCGCTTCGGCCGTATTCACCGCATCGGCCAGACCGAGGTCTGCCACCTGTGGAACCTGGTCGCCCAGGACACCAGGGAAGGCGCGGTGTTCATCCGTCTTCTCGACAAGATCGAGGAGCAGCGGAAGGCATACAAGGGCAAGGTCTTCGACGTCCTCGGCGAGGCGTTCCAGGACCGGCCGCTGCGGACGCTGCTCATGGAGGCGATTCAGTACGGCGACCGCCCCGAGGTGCGCAGCCGGCTTAACGAGGTCATCGACTCGTCGGTGGGTGACGGCCTGGAGAAGCTGCTTGCTGAGCGCGCGCTCGCGCACCAGAAGCTGGCCGAGGCGGATGTCGCGGAGTGGCGACTGCGGATGGAGGAGGCACGGGCACGGCGCCTACAGCCGCATTACATCAAGGCGTTCTTCATCGCCGCGTTCAAGCTGCTCGGCGGCCGGATCTCCGAACGCGAACGTGGCCGGTACGAGATCACTCACGTTCCGGCGGACGTGCGCCAGTTCGAGCGACTGATCAAAGTCGGCGCCCCGGTGCTGCACCGTTATGAGCGAGTCACCTTTGACCGCGAGCTGGTCCGCCGGCCCGGCGCGCCCCGCGCTGACCTTCTCGCTCCGGGTCATCCGCTCCTCGATGCGGTGATCGCCTTGATCGTCGGTCGCTACGGCACGCAATTGAAGCAGGGCGCGATCCTGGTCAACCGGCGCGACGTCGGTGAGGAGCCACGGCTGCTGGTCGCCGTGGCCCAGGAGATCGCCGATGGGCATGAGAAACCGCGGATCATCAGCAAGCGGTTCGACTTCGTCGAGATCGGCCCATCCTCGACCCGGATGGCCGGTTCGGCGCCCTATCTGGACTACGCTCCAGCGACTGAGGAAGAGCGGGAACTAGTTCAGGTTGTACTCCGGGAGCCCTGGCTGGCCAGTGGGGTCGAGGACATCGCGATCGGCTGGGCCGTTCAGAACGGATTGAGTGCGCATGTCGCCGACCTGCAGGAGCGGGTCAACCGCGAGACGGAACGGACTCGCAAGCTCGTACGGCAGCGCCTGCTCCAGGAGATCAATTATTGGGACTCGCGTCACGCCGACCTCCTGGATGCCGAGGCGTCCGGCAAGTCGGTGAAGATGAAGTCCGAGTTCGCCGGTCGGCAAGCGCGAAATCTGGAGCAGCGGTTGGAGCGTCGTATGGCCGAGCTCGACCGTGACGCCCGACTCCAAGTCCGGCCACCGCGGGTCAGCGGGGCGGCTCTGGTGATCCCGCAAGGATTGCTTGACCGGCTGGTCGGGCTCCGTGACCAGCCGGCGGAGGCATATGCACGGGAGACCGAGGCCGTGGAACGGCGGGCGGTCGACCGGGTGCTGCAGGAGGAGCGGAAGCTGGGCCGGATCCCGGAGGAGATGGCGCACAACAACCCTGGCTACGACATTCGGTCACGTACGGTGGATGACCACTGGGTGTTCATCGAGGTCAAGGGCCGAATCGCCGGGGCGGACGACTTCCACGTTACCCGGACCGAGGTCCTCACCGGAAAGAACTCGGGGCAGAGCTTCCGGCTGGCGTTGGTCAGCGTGCATCCCGATGGGCCTTCACAGGATGATGTGCGTTACATCATCGATCCCTTCAGGGACGTGGATTTCGGCAAGTTTGACGCTACCGAGCTGGGTGGCGACTGGAAAAAGACGTGGACACGAGGAGGAACCCCGGTATGAGCCAGGGACCCAGTGGTAAGTACCGGCGCAAGCTGATCGATGTGACGCTTCCCCTCACGCAGATCAGCACGGCCAACGTTGCGGAGAAGAACCGCAAGGTTGGCACTGTCAAGAACTTTCACAAGTGGTTCGCGCCCATGCCCACTCCGGGCCTACGGGCCTTGATCTTCGCATCACTCGTCGACGACCCTGGCCCCGGCCCCGAGCGTGATGCTCTCATAGAGGTGGTGAAAGAGCTCGTTCCTCCGACCGGCGTTGCTCCCTCAGATGGGGTACTCCGCAAGGCACTAAAGCTGATTGCAAAATCCAACCCGACTCTGCCTACCGTGATGGACCCCTTCGCTGGTGGTGGCTCCACAATCGTGGAAGCACTCCGGTTGGGGCTTCCGGCGGTAAGCTCTGATCTGAACCCAGTGGCAGCCCTCGTGACGAGGGCACTGGGCGAGCTTCTGCCAACAGTTGCCTTAACACCCGCCATTTCCAAGAGCAACGACGCCGGCCGGATGCGTGATCTGCCGTATGACGGATTCGCAGACGATCTGCGCCACTACGGGGCTCTAGTCCAGGAAGCAGTTCAGGCCAATGTGGGCCACCTCTACCCGGTCCTGTCTGAGGGCGAGCCCGTTGCCTGGCTCTGGGCTAGGACCGCGCTCTGCCCGAACCCCATGTGCGATGTCCGGGTTCCCCTATTCGGATCGCCATGGTTGAGCAAGCAGAAAGGCCGTGAGGCTACGGTCGAAGCAGTCGTTGAGGGGAGTGAGGTTCGATTCGTCGTCCACCAGGGCAAGAACAGTCCTGCCAAGGCGACTAAGGGCAGTGGGCGTGCACAGTTCGCCTGTCCGAAGTGCTCGACACCCCTAGGGGAGAAAGAGCTCCGCGCGGCAGGCAAGGCTGACGAACTTGGTTTACAACTCATGGCCTACTGCATGGACACGAAGTCTGGACGAACCTTCGTTACGCCTTCGAGTGGCCTTCTTCCCGACTCCGACCTCGAACTTCCTGACGATCTCGACGATATCGAGCTGATCGGTAAGGCTGCATTCAATCTTGGCGGTTACGGCTTCAAGTCCTTCTTGGAGATTTATACTCCTCGGCAGTTGATAGTTCTTAAAGCCTTCTCTGACGAGGTGGCCGCGATCTACGACCGGATCGTCGAGGATGGCGGCAGCTCGGAACAGGCTCGTGCCATTAGCACAATTCTCGGCATTTGTGTAAGCAAGATGGCCCAGGCGAACTCGACTCTTGTTCGCTGGTTCATCGATCCGAGGAACGGGGCCCCGAAGGCTGTGCAAGCCTTTGGTACGCAGGCCATGCCGATGCTATGGGATTTCGCGGAAACGTATCCCTTTGGGAAATCGGTCGGAAGCTGGACCGCGCAAATCTCATCCATTGTGGGTCTCTTGAAGATCCTGCCAATAAGTGTGACTCCAGGGCGGGTCGCTCAGATTGACGCGCGTCGAGCGGGTGAGCTGGTCGACCCCGGAACCGCACTGATCGTGACAGATCCTCCATACTTTGGACAGATCAACTATGCGGACCTGAGCGATTACTTCTACCTCTGGCTTCGCCGAGCGCTCCGCGGTGTTCACCCAGACTTTTTCGGGACGATTGCAACACCAAAGGCAGTAGAGCTTGTGGCGAACCCTGGACGCCATGGCGGCAAGGAGGCAGCCAAGCAGTATTTCATCGATGGCTTTACCGAGGTCTTCACCTCGTTGCAGAAGGCATCCCACCCGGATCTGCCGATCGTCGTCGCGTACGCAGCGAAGCAGGACGACGCCGAAGGGAAAGGGGCAGTCTCGTCAGCATGGGTCGCGATGCTCCAAGCCGTCCTGGCCTCTGGCCTTGCTGTCGTAGGCACGCTGCCGATCGAGTCAACGATGAGCACTCGCCAGATTGGCCTCGGTTCAAACGCACTCGCTTCCTACATCATCCTCATCTGCCGTCCACGTCAGGCCGAGGACATCGCCGACAAGTCGACCTTCCTCAGCAGGCTTCAAGAGGAGCTCCCAGAGGCCATCGAGGCACTTCGCAAGGGTGGAGTGTCGCCGCTGGACATGGGGCAGGCGGCAATCGGGCCGGGCATGCGGATCTTCTCAGGCTATCGCGAGGTGCTCCAGCCGGACGGCGCTCCCATGACCGTCCGTGAAGCGCTGATAGAGATCGACAAGGCCGCCACCGCGATCATTGATGGCGAGGAGGCCGAGTATGACGCGCCGACCAGATTCGCACTGAAGTGGTTCCGGCAGTTTGCATTCGACCGGGGTGACTTTGGGGATGCGGACGTTGTGCTCCGTCAGACCGGCACGGGGATTCGCGACCTCGTCGAGGCTGGGATCGTCAGCAACACGCCGCGCAGCAAAGTTTGCCTGCTGGACTTCGATGAACTGCCGGCCAACTATGACCCGGCCAAGGATGAGCGAATCTCCCACTGGGAAGTCGCGATGCACCTCGCCAAACGCTTCAACGAGCAGGGCATAGACGGGGCGGCCCGGTTGGTTGCCGGAGCGCGTAGCCGTAGAGATGCCGCGATCAGCATGGACCGCGTCAACCGTCTCGTCCACCGGCTCTTCAAGATCTCAGATCGTCGATTCCAGAAGACCGCCGCTATGTTCAACCAGTTGGGCACCGCGTGGCCGGACATCATGGAGCGAGCGCAAACTGTCACACCTGACCGATATGTTACGGATGAGATCGATGGCCTCTTCTCTACCACCAATGAGGGGGCCAGCGGCGATGACGACTGACAATCGGATGCGCGGGTGGACATGGGTGGCGAGGACTTAGGCAAGGACCCAATGGCACTGTCACACGCTCAGCGGGTAGGCAAGGGCTTCGAGCTCCTAGCCGAAGGGCTGGAGCCGGTCGTGGACCGGCTGATGCAGGCGGCGGCCCCGGCCGGGAAGGACTGGCTCGACCTCATCGCAGCCAAGGAAGCCGCCAAGCACGGCGGCGGGATGAAGCTGTCTAAGCACGACCCGCAGCTCCAACTCAAGGTCATCACCGATCACAAGAACGTCTTTCATGAGCTGATCGGGCACAATGGCTACCGCTACGCAAGTGAGCTGCGGGAAGTGCGTAATGCCTGGGCTCACAATGACAAGTTCACCTTCTACGACGCCGACCGGGCGCTCGACACCATGGAGCGGCTGCTCCGCGTCGCCGGCGCAGTCGACGCTGCTGAGCAGGTCCTCGCCCAGCGGGAAGAGCACCGCAGCCAGACCGACGACAAGCGGGCCCGCGACAAGATCCGCAAGTCGTCACCTGTCGCGCTCTCGGTGGACGGCCACGGACTGAAGTCCTGGCGCGAGGTTGTCATTCCCCACCCCGATGTACGCACGGGCCAGTATGCCTCTGCCGAGTTCGCCGCCGACCTACATCAGGTGGCGACCGGCAAGAGTACGAGTGAGGAATACTCCGACCCCATCCAGTTCTTCAACCGGACGTACCTCACCGAGGGCATCAAGGAACTGCTGACCAACGCGGCCCGCCGGATCGCCGGCGACGGTAACGCCGAACCGGTGTTCAACCTGCAGACCAACTTCGGTGGCGGCAAGACGCACTCCATGTTGTCGCTGTGGCACCTGTACGCGCCAGGACTTACAATCCACGACTTCCCGCAGCCGGTGCAGGACATGCTTGGCAACATCCCACTCCGGTCCGGGGTGCGTCGAGTTGCGCTGGTGGGCAACCGTATTGAGGCGGCGAAGCCTTCCTCTAAGGATGGCCGCCCCGGGATCAACACGCTCTGGGGCGAGCTGGCCTGGCAGCTCGGCGGCCAGGATGCTTACGACATCATCGCCGCGGCCGATCATGCACGCACCCCGCCGGGCGACTCTCTACAGGACCTGCTGGAGAAGTACGCGCCCTGTGTGATCCTCATTGACGAATGGGTGGCCTACGCGCGGTTGCTGCACGGCCGCAGCGACTTGCCTGGCGGCACATTTGAGGGGCAGTTCACGTTCGCCCAAACGCTGACTGAGGTCGCCAAGGCCGTCCCCGGCGTCATGCTGGTCGTGTCCGTTCCGGCCTCTCATGATCCCAAGGACAAGCACGCCCGCGCCGACGAGGCTGAGGTGGGCGGCGTCCGCGGGCAGGAGGCGCTGGAGCGTCTGCAGAACGTGGTCGGCCGTGTGGCCAAGCACTGGCGGCCGGCCTCTTCGGACGAGTCGTTCGAGATCGTGCGGCGGCGCCTCTTTGAGGACCTGACGCCGCAGGGCCAGCGTGACCGAGATGTCATCGCCAAGGCGATGATCAGCTTCTATCGAGAGCACACCGGTGAGTTCCCGCATGCGGTGACCGACCGAAACTACGAGGACGAGATCAAGCGGGCCTACCCCATCCACCCCGAGCTGTTCCACCGGCTCTACGAGGACTGGTCGGCGTTGGAACGCTTCCAACGTACCCGCGGCGTGCTCCGTCTGATGAGTGCCGTCATTTTCCGGCTGTGGCAGGAGCAGGACCCTGCTCCGCTGATCATGCCGGGGTCGGTGCCGGTGAATGACGAGTGGGTGCTCGGCGAGGTCACCCACTACCTGTCCGACAGTTGGAAGGCCGTCATCGAGGCCGACGTGGACGCACCGCACTCCACGCCTGAGCAGATCGACAAGAGTCGTCCCGCGTTCTCCCAGCGCCACCTCACACGACGCCTGGCACGCGCCGCATTCCTGGCCTCGGCGGCCCGGAGTGGCGCGCAGCAGAAAGGTGTCGAGCGTAAGCGGATCTGGCTTGGCACCGCGCTACCCGGCGATGTCGTTGGCAACTTCGCCTCGGCCATCCACTTGCTCAGTGAGCAGGCGCTCTACTTCTACGTGGACGGCAGCTCCTACTGGTACGACACGCAGCAGTCAGTTAACCGTCTCGCCCGGGATCGTGCCGAGGAGTACCGCAGCCATCCTGAGGACATCTACGTCGAGATCGTGGATCGTCTGAGAAAGCGCGACGCTGACAAGAAGCACAAGGACGTCTTCGGCAGGGTCTTCGCCGGGATGGAGAGCGGGGACATCACCGAGACCACCGAAGTCTCGCTGGCCTTGGTGCATCCGCGCTACCACTACTCCGCGGCCACCTCCGTCAATCCCGCGCGAGACTGGGCGATGAAGACCCTGGAGTCCCGCGGCGAAACTCCCCGCGTCAACCAAAACATGCTGGTCTTCGTCGCCGCGGACCGGGAACTGCTGGGCTACCTCATGGACGCCGTCCGCGACTACCTCGCCTGGGACTCCATCGTCGAGGACCGGGACCTGCCGCTGGTGCCCGATCAGATGGCCATGGCGCGCAAGCGCCGCAAGACCGCCGACGACACGGTCTGGCTCCGACTCACTCAGGCATACAACACGGTGATCTACCCGATCTGGGACGACAGGACCGGCCGTGTCGGGCTGCGTGCTGCCACCCTCGACGACGAGGGCGATGTCATCCCCGCCCGGGTTGGCGTCAAGCTTCGCAACCTCGACCAGCTCCGTGTGGTCATGGGTTCCCGGCTGATCCGCCATGACCTGGAGAAGAAGCTCTCCAAGGTTTGGGCCAACGGGCACGTCTCCCTGGGTGACCTGTGGCAGTACTACTGCCGCTTCCCGTACCTGAGCCGACTGCGCAATCGACGGGTCCTGGAAGAGGGCATCTACAACGTCCTTGAGGAGACAACGGGCGAGTTCGAGGGCTTCGCCATCGCCGCCGGATATGACGAGCAGGATGGTCGCTACATCGAACTCGTCATCCCCGGCCGCGGCGAGTACGTCAGTCAGCTGACCGACCACACCCTGCTCGTTGAACTGAATCGTGCCAAGGCGCAGCGCCTCCTCGAGGAGCAGCAGCGCCAGCCCGACCCGACGCCGGGCGGCGGTGATGCGGACCCAGCGGACACAACAGGCAACGGATCAGGCCCCACCGAGAAGCCAAATGCCGACGGTTCTCCGAGCCCAGGCCCGACGCCGCCGCTCCCGCCCGCTCCGCGAAACACCCGGTTCTGGGGCTTCCACCGGGTCAACCCCGAACGGTTCTCCCGGGACCTCAACAACCTTGCCAAGGACCTCCTTGCGCTGCTGACTGCGCCCGACGGCGTCGAGCTAGAGGTTGAGGTTCAGATCACCGCACGGCGTGCCGAGGGATTCTCCGACGACACGATCATGAAGGTGATGGAGAACCTCGGCCACCTCAAGGTCGAGGGCAAGTTCGAAGACAACTGATCCCAGTACGGCTGCCGCTCGCGCGGCGGCAGCCGTACACACGGTTGACTATTCACATCCGCTCCTCATAGATCCGGAACGAGGCACCCCCCATGCCCGTGGAGAAGACCGAGCGCTCCATCAAGACGCTGATCGACCAGATCTCCGCCGGCGAGATCAAGCTTCCGGAGATTCAGCGCGGCTATGTCTGGCAACCGACCCAGGTCGCCAAGTTAATCGACTCGCTCTACCGCGAGTACCCTTCGGGCTCCCTACTGCTGTGGAAGGCCGAGGAGACACCGCAGACGCGGGGGGCGGCGATTGGGACCACGCCGCAGGAACCCAAGGTGCCGCCGCTCTACTTGCTGGACGGGCAGCAGCGGCTGACCTCACTGCACCGGGTCTTCAACGACCATACGGACGCACAGATCGTCTTCAATATCGAGACCGAGGCGTTCCAGAACCAGAGCGGCGCAACCAGGAACGATCCCCGCTGGATCAAGGTCCACGACGTGCTCCGCGACGACGCTGACCTCTTCGAGATGCAAGGAAATCTGCTGGACGCCGGTGTCCAGGTCAGCTCCCGGCAGATCGGGCGTCGCCTAAACCGCCTTGCGGCGATCAAGTCGCGCATGTTCTATATGGAACTGCTCACCGGGTTCGGCTACGCCGAGATCGCCCAGATATTCGTCCGGGTCAATAGCGGCCGCGCACTCAAGACGACCGATCTGGCGTTAGCCATGCTCTCCGCTCGCTGGCCTGGCATTCTGGAGAAACTCGAACACGAGGCGGCGTACTGGACGCAACGCCACTATCCGGATCTGGACGTCACATTCCTGACCCGGGCCCTGGCGGGGGCCGTCCTCGGCGGGGGGCTGTCCACTTGGTCGCACAGCCGTCTGGTGGCCGCCACTGATGGCCAATTAGACACCTCATGGAATACGGTCCGGCGCGGCCTGCGCCACCTGGTGCCGCTACTGAGGGAGAACCTGAAGATCACCAGCAGCACGCTCATCCCTTCCCACATGGCGCTGCTCCCGCTGGCCATTTTCTTGGGTGAGCGGCCGGACGCGCCGCTGGACGCGGAGACGCGCGATGGCATCCTCTACTGGTTCCTCCTGGCCAACCTCCGCAATCGCTACAGCAGTTCGACCGACACGATGCTTGGCCGCGACATCCCGACGGTTCGCGAACCGGAACCGGTCAAGAAGCTGCTCGCCAACCTTGGTGTGATCGGGGCCAGAATCGAGATCACCCCGCAGGACTTGACCGGCAAGAGCAGGGAGAGCGCCTACTTCACGTTGAGCTATCTCGTGGCGAAGAAGGCCGGCGCCAAGGACTGGTGGTTCGGCACCGAGATCTCCGCAATCGCCGAAGATCACATCAAGCTCGAACACCACCACGTCCACCCGCAGGCGACTTTGAAGAACCACCCCAAGAAGTACACCAAGGCTGAGATCAACGACCTCGCCAATCTGGCCTTCATCTCAGGTAAGGCCAACCGGAAAATCAGCGACCGGTCCCCGAGCGTCTACTTCGTCGACCCAGATCTGCCGCCGCTGACCAAGGAAGACCTCGCAGCCCACTTCGTCCCCTACGACGAACCGCTCCGGGACGCCACTAATTACCGCGAGTTTCTGGCCGAACGCCGCCGCCTGCTCGCCGCGGCCATGACCGAGCTCCTTGACAGCTTCCGCCCTGCCTGGCTCGACCAGGCCAGCACGCCCGTCGAGGTGCGGCCGGGCTCCACCCTGGAGTTTGTCCTCTACCAGAGCCGCTGGGACGTCGGCCGGATCCTGGCCACTGCCAAGGTGGACGACATCGTCTGGACCGGCTCCTTTAGCTTTGCCGAGCTAGAAACGGCGATCGAGACCGCCAACAACAGCCTCGACAGCGACCTCGATGTTGCCGGTCAGTCCGTCCCAGTGCACGTGGAAGGGGATACCGTCGAGATCGCTGTCGGCCCGTTCATGGTCTCGGGCACCATCGACGCTTGGCACGAGATGATGAACCACGAGCGGGACCAAGCCCTGCCGCTCTCCCAACTCCCCGACCTGGAAGAGCGTACTTGGACCGGCGAACTCATTCCCTTCCCCGTCACTAGCGTCGAATAGGCGGGAGGTGCTTAATCGCCCTGGACCAAGAGTGGCCGCGTGGCCGGAGTCGGGGGTACGTCCCGGGGGCGGACGAGTCTCCGGCCACGCGGCGGTCTATGCGCCGCTCTGCTCCAGAGCGGCGATTCGGTGTGCGAGGTCGTGCGCAGACGAAGCGGAGATCAGAAGCGGCTTGGCCGTCCGGGGCATGGCCCACCATTGACGCGTCTGGTTGCCGAACCAGCAGACCCAGGCGCCGAACTTGGTGCCCAGCTCAACGAGGGCGCGAGCGGGCTCGACCTCCGGTGACGTCCGGACGACGGACTGCTGGGCTGGCCAGCGGAACTCGGCCCACACGGTGCGGCCTCGCGCGTCCCCGTCGACACCCATCTGCTCGCTGAGAGTCGCCACGATCGCGAGGCCGCGGCCGCCCTCAAGGAGGTTCTCGGTCTCGGCAATGCGGATGGTTGGCTGCGTCGCGGCTCCTGCGTCCGCGACGGCGATGCGCAGCTCGTTGGTGCTGCGCTGCACGTGGACGACGAAGGTGCCGCCGTTTCCGGAGTGGGTGTGCATGATGGCGTTCGAGGCCAGCTCGGCCACGCAGGTGATGACGGCGTCGCGGTCCGGGCAGTCCGTCAGCAGGCCGCCGACATACCGGCGTACCTCCCGGAGTTGGCGCGCCTCGCCGCGAAAGGCGCGCTGGCACCAGCCAGGGGTCATTGCTGTCTCCTCGGAATGAAGGGCCAACCGCACTCCCGCTCGGTTGCCGAGGCCCAAGGAAATCTCATCCGCAGCGCCCTGACCAGGCGTTTCGCCTCTGCTGCAGGTTCAGAAAGTTCGCTGTGTTCATCGGTGAACATGACAGTGATGGGGCGATTGCAGCCTGTTATCCTGCGGGCCCCGTTGTCCTCCTCATCAGGAAGGGAAGGACGAAATGATTGGACTTGCGCGCCTGTACGCAGAGGCCGGCTTCGGCAAGCACGAGAGCTTCGCCGCGGCGGTCAACGCCCATCCGCTCGCCCGGGAGTCGGGCGTGAGCGTGAGCCGGGTGAGCATCGGGCGCTACCTGTCCGGGACAACCGTGCCGGACCTGGCGGTGGCCCGCGTCATCGTGGCCGCGCTCGCTGCGCGCCTCGATCGGCCACTCACGCTGAACGACGTGTGGCCGGTGGCCTTCGCCCCGGCGGTCTCCGACCTCGCTCTGCGGTACGAGCGGTCTCTTCCCGTCACCGTCGAATGCGTCGCCGAGCTGCTGGCGTGCGAGGTGGACCATGCACGCGCCCGGGCCCTGGCCGCGTTGGACTTCGCCCCTCCATCTGTTTCCGAGGCCATCACCGGCTGGCGGTACGGTCTGGTCGACTCGGTGACCGGCAGGCAGACGGAAAGCCGGGATGTGACGCACCGCCAAGTCGCCCAGATCCGTGAGACGTGCGCATGGTTCTCTGGGCTCGACCACGCCCGAGGCGGCGGACTGGTACGCAGCGCGGTGACGACCTACCTGCACGATTACGTGACCCCTCTGCTGCGCAGCAGCTACACCGGTGCCGTGGGCCGTAGCCTGTTCGCTGTAGCGGCCGAGATGCTGCAACTGGCCGGATGGATGGCCTACGACCTCGAACGGCACGGCCTGGCCCAGCGCTACTACATCCAGGCGTTGCGTCTGGCCAAGGCTTCCGGCGTGGAGTCGCGGGGCTTCGACGCGTTCGTGCTGGTACGGCTCAGCCAGCAGGCGCTCAACCGCGACCACGCCGATGAGGCCCTCTACCTCGCGCGTGCCGCCCACGACGACGTCGCCCTGTCCGCCACCACACCGGCCGTACGGGCACTCGCCTACGCCGCAGAGGCTCGCGCGTGCGCCCGGCTGTACGAGAAAGGCGACACCCACGCGGCCTCGGCCTGCCGCCAGGCCCTCCTCGCCGCCGAACGGGAACTCGACACCGGCGATCCCGGCGGTGAGCCTGCCTGGATCGGCTACTTCGACCCGCCCGAACTCGCGGCGGAGGTAGCGCACTCGCTGGTCGTGATTGGCGACACCACCGCCGCGCTGCCGCATCTCGACGCAGCGCTCACTGGCAAGAGCAGCGACCGCGCTCGTGACAGGCTGTTCTGCCAGCTCAACCTGGCTGCAGCCCATCTCAGGACGGGCGACCTCGACGCCGCCCTGGCCGTCGCGGAGCAGGCTCTCCCCACCGCTGGAACCATCGCCTCCACCCGGGTCCGCAGCCGGTTTCGGAGCTTCCGCCGATCGCTACCGGCCAAGGAGCCTCGCGTTGTCGCGTTCGATGAACGCGTGCATGATGAATTGGCCGGAGTTGCGTAGAGCTCCGGGGGCCAGACGACGAAGTGCCGTCTGGTGAGCCGGGCAACACGGGGAGCGCCAACTCTCACGATGAGTACGCAGCCGGTCGACGCCCCCTACAGGACAGCCCTGGTAGACGCCTGTCGACAGGCCGGGCTCGATTGTGATGGTGCTCGGCTCCTGCGCGTTCACGCCAACGCGATCTACCACTTGCCCCGGGAGAACGCCGTCGCCCGTGTCCGCAACGCCTCGGCGCTGGAACGGATGCGCATCGCCGTCCAGACCGCCGCCTGGCTCGCCGAGCAGAACTTTCCTACGCTAAGGCCACTCGACGTTACTCAGCCCGTGATCGTCGGCGCCCACCTGGTGACCTTCTGGGAGTACCTGCCGCCCCTCGACGGACGGTCGGCCGACATCACCAACCTCGCCGGCCTGCTGCGCGTGCTGCACCGTCATCCGCTGCCTCCGTTGCCGCTTCCCTCTATTCGCCCGGTGGGGAGCACCGCAGCCGAGGCGAGCGCGTCCACTGTCCTGTCAGGGAGCGAGCGGAACTGGCTGGTCACGCGTTGCGTGGAGTTGGAGGAGGGCTTCGCGCGGCTCGCGGCCACGCTGCCGTGGGGGATCGTGCACGGTGACGCCCACACCAACAACCTTCTCCCTCAGTACGAAGGCGGCTGGGTGCTCATCGACTGGGACTCCGTCGGTGTCGGCCCGCCTGCGTACGACTTCATGCCCATCTACCTGCGCCCCCGCCGCTTCGGCTATCCGCAATCCTTATGGCAGGACTTTTGTACGGCCTACGGAACCGACCCAGTGGAGGACGGCGACCTGAACCTGCTGGCACAGATCCGTGAGGTTCGCAGCCTCAGCGCCTTCATCCGCGGCGCCGAACACAACCCTGCCGCCCGTGCGGAGCTGCTCAACCGTCTGTCCTCCCTCATGACAGGAGACAGCACACGCAGGTGGAACGCCCTCTGATCCAGCTTGACCGACGGCGAACCCTAAGCCCGTGGGGTCTGAAGCCTGGCCGGCGGCTTTGAAGCCGTATTCATCCGGTCCAGAAGGGCTTGGGTTTCGGAGGAACACGCCACCCCGAGGGCATCGAGGCGGGCCTTCAGATGGCGAGCGCGCATGCGGGCTTCGTCAGTGCGGCCGAGGTCGATCAGGAGCCGGATGACGGACCTGGCTGCGCTCTCCATGTCCGGGTCGAGAGCGCACGCCTGATCGTAAACCTCCAGCGCACGCTCAATCCGTCCCTCGCGTTCGTGGAGCACTCTGAGCTGAAGGAGGGCCTTCACGCTGGCCACGGTCAGCGGCCAGCGGTGGTCCTGATCGAGCCAGTCGTACTTGAGGCCCTGGCACAGGCGTCCCTGGCACAGCCTCGCGACCGCTTCCAGCGCGATCGTCTTGGCCTCGTCGTCGCCGGCGATACGCGCGTCCGCGAGCGCGCGGTGGAAGGCCCACAGGTCCACGTCGACGCGCTGCGCCTCGATGCGGTACGTCTTGCCGCTTCGTTCGACGAAACTGGCTTCCTTCTCGCCCAGGCCGGAGGCTCCGCGCAGTGCGGCGCGCAGGTCCTTGAGGGCGGCGTGGAAGCGGTACCCGGCCAGCGTTTCCTCCAGATCCGGCCAGAGATGCTCGCAGATCTCCTCGCGATCCAGGCCCTTTGGGTGGGCGGCCAGGAGGACGAACAGCTCCAGCGCTTTGGCGCGGCCGGAGATGTCCACTGGCGTCCCGTTCACCTCGATGACCGGTGCGCCGAGGATGGCGAACCGGACCGGCTGGGGTGCGGTGCTGGGTGGCGGGACCTCGAGTTCTGTCGGCTTCTCGGTTGGCTCGGCTGGCATGCCGTTCCCCACGGCGAGTGTGTGGAGCACTGTCGCCGCTGCATTCGCCGGCATGTGGAACAGCGTGACATCGCGGAGTTCCTTCGCCAGAGGGCCGATCGTCTCGGCCACTCGGTGGTCCTGGTCGATCTCACAGGTGGTTCCGGACGACGATCGCCCTATCAGGACGGACCCGACGCCGAAGGTGGACCCCAAGCTCATGAGGGTGTCCAGGTAGGCATGGCCATCCGCAGCGCAGGCGGTCAACAGCAACGCGGGCAGCGGCTCGCCGGGCTCGGTCTCGCGGAGCTGGGGGATGTCGTCGGTGTCGTGGTCGCGGAGTATGCGGCGGCGGGCGACGAACTGTTCCTCCAGGTGGTCGATGGCCTCGTCCAGGGTGGCGACCAGCCGGAGGCCCGGCAGGTGGTTGGCCAGGGTGGTGATGGCCTCGCCGAACCACCGTACGGCGTCCTGGGAGGGGACGACGATCTCGGCGCGGTGCTGGTCGGCCTGGGCGAGGAGGTCGAGCACGATCGCTCGTACGCAGTCTTCGGCTCCCGGACCAGTCAGCGCCAGGTTGAGCCCGGAGAGTTCCAGGGAGACCGGATCCTCGCCGCGGATCCCGGCTTTGAGCATGAGCGGCGGGTCGATGGAGAACGCGGAGGTGACCAGTTCGAAATCCTCCGGCGGACCATCTTCCGATTCGGCGAAGCTGCGGCGGTGTGACTGCTCCAGCGCTCGTACGGCGGGCGCCTGCGGTTCGGGAGCAGGCACGCTGAGCGGCTCGTCGACGGCCGGGACGGGTAGACGTCGCCGATGGCGGAGCCGGGCGGAGGCGAGCGCGATGGCCACGCCGGCGGCGAAGGAGATCGCCATAATCCCGCCTTCGGGCAACACGACCACGCTGGAGCAGACGGCCGATCTCCTTGGCTGCGGCGAGAAGTCCGCCGCGGGACGTGGCGAGACGTCTTCGTGATGAGCGGGTTGCCGCGTTGCCGTTGTAGTCGTGAGAAGGGGCGAGGGGGCGCGTTGGTGGGTCGGATCGGCCTTCCTGGTGTCCCGTTCGCGTTCCGGTAGGACGAGGTGCCATCCGGATTCCAGCACGTCAGGATCGGTCAGTCGGGCGCCGCCCGGCTGCGGCCGATCCTTGTTCAGCCTGAAGATCTCTCTGAATCGCTTGCCGTCTCCGAGGCGCTGTTCGGCGATCTCCCACAGACTCTCGCCCGGCCTGACGGTATGGGTGCGTTGGGGTGAGCGAGGTCCCTTCCTGGCGGCGTCGCCGGGCAGACGTAGCGTCCATCCGGGTCTCAGCCAGTCGCCTCGGGTGAAGGTCTGCCCGTCGTCCATGGTGCGTCCCTGGTTCAGCGCGACGATCTCCCGGTAGCGCATCGGGTCTCCGAGTTGCTTGTCGGCGATCGTCCAGAGCGTGTCTCTCGGCTGGACCACATAGGTCGCGTGCGGCTTGGCCGACTCAGAGGTCTTCGGCTCTGCCGCCGTGAGGTGGTGCGAGGGCAAGGCCGCTGGTGTGACTGCCACCGCTGCCGCCGGGATGGTTCCGCGGGATGCGGCAACCGGAGCTGTGGTCGCCACGGTGATCGTGGTGATCAGGTAGGCCGCCAGTCGCTGGAACGGCATGCGTACCCTCCCGCGCTTGGCGCGGGCCGTTGCCACCAACTCGGCGATCACGGCCCCGGCGAACAGGGCCCAGCACGTCCATACGGTTGCGAGCAGGAGCGTCTTGATCACAACGGGTTCGGCGGGCGTGGCCAGGTCGTCGAGAGTGGGCAGGTCCACCGGCCAGAAGAAGGTCAGCAGGATGGCGGGGATCCCGGCGAGCAGCCCAGTAAGCACCGCGATCGCCGCTGCCTTGGCGAGGATGGGGTGACGCAGCCCGTACATCGTCATGATCGTCCTCGCTCGATGCCCTGGAACATGCGCGCTGAGGCGCTGGCTGTGGCGGTCACGCTGCCGATCCCGATCAGGGAGATCAGCATGGTCGGCCGGGACACCGCGACGGTCACCTGGACCGCGCGGTTGCCGGATAGGGAGGCGTTGCCCGAGTGCCCGCTGGAAGACAGGTAGGCCCGGGCGGCGGCCAACGCCCTGGAACTGTCGATCTCGAATCGGCCGCCGGCGTAGGCGTGGTCGATGTCCACCTGTCCAGCTCCGGCGCGGGCGGCCTCCTCGGCCACGGCATACGCCTCTCGGTATGCCTGGATCTTGGCTCCGCCGTCCACGACGAGGCCGGCGCAGATCAACAGCGCCAGGGCGAGCACCGCGGTGAACGCGGTGACGGAGCCTCGCTCCTCGGTCCGGGTCACGGTTGTCCGTTCCTTGCGCGGTGCGGGTCGATCGGACTGCTGAAGCTGCTGGTCAGGCGCTTGGATCCGGGAACTCCGGGCACGGCGAGGTCGGCCAGGTCCACGTCACAAGTGACACGAGCGACCACGACAGCAGGCCTTCCCAGCGGAGTGGAGAACCCTGTCGTGTCGACGGTCACCGATGGCGAGCACGCCAGTCCTTCACGGTCGAGCGCCGCCCGCGCACTGGACAGAGCGGCCGATCGTGCCGCGGTTGGATTGCGGGCGATGGAAGCCTGGCGGGCCGCGTCCCGCGCCGCGGCGTCGATGGCACCGTAGGCGAGCGTGACGCGGCCCAGTCCGACCACCATCAGCAGCACAGCAACCAGGGCAGGCGCGATGATCGCCGTCTCCAAGGCCATCGAGCCGCGCTCACGCAGGTCCGTCATTCGGATGTCCACTTCTCCACCGGGGCCCGAGCGACCTGCTCGACATCGAGGGGCAACAGCGGAATCAGGCTGATCGCCTGGCCGCTGACCGCCACGTTGAGGCTGTCCGCTGTGCGCTCGACGCTGACCTTCGCGGAGGTGAGGAACGACCCGCCGGCCTGCCGTATGAAGCGTTCGGCTGTCGCCTGCCCGGCGGAAAGGCTGGAGCCGTATGCGCGCCCGGCTCGCAGTCCTTCCTGAGCCGCCGCCAACGCGAGGTTCCGGGCGTGGAACCACAACGCGGCGTTGATTGCGAGCAGGACCAGCAGGAGGAGCGCGGGATAGACCAGCGCGGCCTCCAGCGTCGCCGATCCTCGCTCACGCCCGTTCATTTGATCTTGGCGAGCTGTTCGTTGACGACGGACGTGATTTTCGCGCCTACGGCGATGGCCAGCAGAAACACCACGGCTGCGATGATCACCCATTCGACCGTCGAACCACCGCGTTCAGGGTTCGCGCCGCGCCGCTGCGCGTACCGATTGATAACCAGCGACATCCGCTCCAGCTGTACGGCCAGCGCGAGCATGGCTCTGTAGATCATCGGTGGGTACCTCCGAAAGGGTCAGCCGCCGGTCATTCGCGCGAAGGCGGGATAGCCGAGCAGCAGCAGGAACCCGAGGACCGACAGGGCCATCGGGACGGTCATGGTCTCGGTACGGGACTTGGCCTTGGACACCTCGGCCGACAGTTCGACCTCGCGCAGGGATTGGGCCTTGGCCATGAGGGTGTCGAGGATGCCGGCGCCGTGAGTTCCGGCGAGCCGGGCGATGGCGGCCAGGTCGGCGAGCTCGGGAACGTGGATCTCCTGGGACAGCCGGGTGAGCTCGTCCCATGCGCTCGCGGTGGCCCGCCGTGCGGGGTCCAGCGCGAGGGACAACCGCTGGAAGGTCCACCCTCCGCCGACCTTGGCGGCCGACTCCAGCGCCTCAGCCGGCCCCGATCCTGCCGCGCGAGCAAGCGCCACCAGATCCAGGTAGGCCACGATGGCCTGCCGGAATGCCGCCCGCGCCTCGGCGGCCTGGCCGCGTATCGAGGCGTCGGGGGCGAAGAACGCGGCGACGGCGAAGGCCAGGCATGCTCCCCATGAGACCGGCCAGGGAAGGGCGACGCCGAGCAGTGCGCACCACGCCCAGAAGACGACCGGACCAGCCGCCCCGAGCCCGATCACCACGCCCTTCTGAGTGAGGTAGTCATCGGCCGTCCTGCCGAGCACCGCCAAATCCGCCTGCGGGATACGCGCGCCGATTACTGTTCCGGACAGTTTCCGCGCCATGCGCGACCGCCAGTCCCCATCCGGCTCGCTGCGGCTCCCACCCGGCCTGAGCCGTTCCATCGCCGGTGCGAGCGCGGGCGGAGCGGGGAAGACCGCCAGGATGGCGAGGGCTCCGCCGAGGCCGATCAATGCCCCGCAGGTCAGAACCAGCGCTATCACGATGGATCACCTGCGGGGTTGAGGAAGCGATGTCCCTTCGGCGCCCTGGTCAGGCGGTGCAGCCACATGAAGGCACCCGCGTACAGCGCGATCACGATGCCGAGAACAAGCTGGCCGCCCACCGTTCCGAACGGGGCGACATAGGCCCGGTTGACCAGCGCGAAGGTGGTGTATCCGAGCAGCGCGCCGATGACCCATCGGGCGGTCGTGCGATGGGTAGCGCGCTCGGCGTCGATTTCCCGCCGTGCGGCCACGTCCTTGGCCACCGTACGGGCAAGGCCCTGGAGTACCTCTCGCAGTCCCTTGCCGCGGGCGCGGCAGGCCAGGATCAGCGCTGCGGCGATCACATCCCCGGTCGGGTCGTTCAAGTCATCGGCGAACGCACGCAAGGCCTGCTCGGTCGGGGTGCGATAGGCGAGCCGCCGCGCGAGCGCCCGCACTTCGGCTGCGATCGCCGGCGGCGGGTTGTCCGCGCGGGACTGCAACGCTTCCTCGATGCCCGCACTGCCGCCCAGCATGTCGGCAAGATGGCGGGTCCACGTCTGAAGCGCCTCCAGGCGCTCGATCCGTTGTCCGCTGTCGCGGGCGCTGAGCATCCGCGGCAGCGCCACAGCGCCCACGGCAGCCCCGAGAGCGGCGACTGGCCACCCCGTCAGCCACCATGTCAGCACGAGAACTCCCGCAGCCACTGTCGTAGGAATCGCCGGTATCCGCGGCAGCCGCCGTGCCGGGCGCGGTGGCCGTACCGGCGCCCGGCGCATTCCCGTGATGGCGAGCAGAGGTCCCGCGACGAGCGCCGCGCCGGCCAGCGCGGCGAGCCAGCCGGTCATGCGTACCCTCGATCCCAGGCACGAGGCGCGAACAAGTTGGGATCGAACCCCGCCGCCACCAGTTCCTCCATGCACTGCGGGATCGTGTTCGGTACGGCACGCCCGTCCGGCCCCGGGACATAGACGTGGTTGACCGCCGGTTCCAGTCCGTCTCCCGGCGGCAGCACCTCGTTCACCTCGGCGACGTAGCGGCGGTTGACCAAGCCGTCGATGTCGTGGCGGAGTTCGTGCCGCAGGTGGACGACGAAGTCCACGGCCATGCCGATTGTGCGGAAAAGCGTGTCCGGTGCGATGGAAAGGCCGCCGGACCCGGCGAGGATCAGCATCCGGGCGAACACCTGGTCGGCCGAGTCGGCGTGCATGGTGCAGATAGAGCCGGAGCCACCGGTGTTCATCGCCTCCAGCATCGGCACCAGCTCGTCGCCGCGGACCTCGCCCACAATGATCCGGCGCGCATTGAACCGAAGGGCGTCCTCGATGAGCTGGCGCATCGTGATCGCGCCCAGTCCTTCGGTGTTGCCCTCCCGGGCTTCCATCGCGAGCACGTCTCGGTGCCGGTCGGTCTGCAGGTGGAGGAAGAGCTCGTACTCCTTCTCCACAGTGGCGATCCGCTCGTCCGGGTCGATCTCGGCGGCCAGTGCCCGGGCGAAGGTGGTCTTGCCGTCGCCCATCCCACCCGTGATCACGATGTCCTTGTGGGCGCGTACGGCGGCGGCGAGGAACGCGCGAAGCCCTTTGTCCACGGTGCCGTTCACCATCAGGTCGTCCAGGTCGGCCTCGAGCAGGCCGTGTCTGCGGATGGACAGGCACGGCCGCGGTGTGACTCCCATCAGCGCGGCGATGCGGGTTCGGTGGCCAACGGACAGGTGAAGACGCGGCCGGGCGATCGAGAAATCCCGGGCGGTCTGTCCCTGGTAGGCGGCCCACCGGCGGACGTTGCCCACCAGCTCCTCATCACTGTCGGCGATCGGTGGTCCGAGCGCCTTGCGGCCGTCCCGGTAGGTGATCCACACCCGGTCACAGCCGTTGACGTCGATGTTCTCCACCTCGGGGTCGTCGACGAACGGCTGTAGGCGCCCCAGCGCGAAGATCTCGTTGTAGACCGCTTCCGCGAGCCGGCGCTCCTCCTGCAGCGTCGGCGCATCCCTGCCGGCCAGCGCCCTGCTGTCCACGTGCTCGCGGACCAGGTCGGTGATGACTGCTCTCGCGTACTCGCGTACGGCCTCGTCCCCGGTGACCGCTGCGGCATCAAGCGCTTGCGTGACCGTGGGCAGGACCTCGCGCACCGCCTGCTGGACGTCGAAGCTCACGAGACTGTCACCTCGGTACGTGCCGGTTCCTCACAGAGGTGATCGGCCAGCGAACGAGCGGCCCGAATCAGTGGAGAACGGGGGAGGTACCGCTCGTTGCCGATGCCATGCGACAGCACGGCCGCGGCCCGAGGATCGTGGGGAAGGTGGTCGACCACCTCCACGCCGAGCGTCTTCGCCACCTCCTTGCGGCCGTACGGCCCGGCCCCGACGAGCAGAGCCCGCGCAGCGGACCGATGACCGCGCAGGGCTCTGATCTCAGTGAGGCGGGGAGCCAGCGCGGACAGATCCACGAGCGTGGGACGTGCGACGACGAGCACCTGGTCCGCGTCAGCGAGCAGCGGAGTAGGCGTGTCCGAGCCGCCGACGCGTCCGACGTCGGCGATCACATCCCCGGGCGTCGCGGTGAAGGTCTTGGCGATGTCCAGCCACAGCGGCCGGACCGAGGCCACCTGAGCAGGGTCGGCGAGGCCTGGCAGGATCTGGCGGGACCCGGCACCGGCCAGATGCAGGACCTGCTCGCGAAGGGTGGTGGCGGGGTCTGCGCCGCGGCGGAGTTGGACCGCCCACTCGCCCAGGCCGCGTTCCTGCGGCTGGCCGACGAGGTATCCGGACAGGACGCTTCCACCGGCAGGATCGCACTCGGCGAACAGAACCTCACGCGGCCAGGCCAGCGTGAGAGCGAGTCCGGTCGTCGTGACGCCCGGACTATGGCCGCCCGAGCACAAGACGGTCAGCATCTATGTTCACCTCGCCCGCGACTGGAGGATGAGCGCGATCTTCCCGTCTGCGGCCTGACGTGCCAGCGCGCTGCCCTCACCGGCCGGGACGACGAGGTCAACCACGATGAGCCCGTCAGCGTCGGGCTCGCCGACGCGGTCGACCCGAGCCTGGTGATCGACCGGGGCGCCCTGCCCGTTCGAGATGGCGGGCGCCACGGCGGCGGCCACGACGCGATCACCGGGCTGGATTCCCCTGGCAGGCAGTTGGCTGGGCTTGAGCGCCACCGGCACGACGACCTGCCCCGGTGCCGGAACGAGTGTCCCGGTCAGGTGCGCGGGTGCCAGCAGGCTGCCGGCCTTCAGGTCCACAGCGGCGCGTCTGCCGATGACCGCGCTCTTGTCGGTGGCCTCCACGGCCCGTACTCCCGAGTCCAGGCCGAGCGCGACCGTCCGAAGATCCTGTGCTTGCAACTGCTGGCCGATGGGAACGTCGCGCGCCATGACGAGAACCGGCGTCCGGTGCCCGGCGATGCCGTACACCTGCCAGGCGATCAGCGCGCCGAGAGCGGTCAGCGCGACGCTCACCGCAAGCATCACCGGACTGCGCCTGCTCGGTAGCGGGCGCACGTGTGTATTGGCCCGGCCCGCTTCCCTGCTCGGCATTGAGCGCTGGAGCATAGGGCTATCCCTTCGTGACGAGCGCCTGGGCTTCGATGACGCGGATCGGGAAGGTGACCGACTTCGTGATGGGCGGCAGCGTGCCGCCCGTGCCACCCGAGCCGCGCCAGGTGCCGCTCCAGGTCACTGACACGGTCACCCGGTAGGCACTTGCCGGATGCTGGTACGTGTGCGAACAGGTGGAGCTCTGCTGGTCAGCAGGCCGCGTGGTGTCGTACGCGGCTCCGGGCCCGTCGCAGGTGAGCGTCTCGCCGTCGCCGGTACTGATGGTCATTCGCTCGGGAGCGGCAGTGGCCGCGGCCCAGACGGTGCCGATGTGCAGCCTCTTGGACTTGGGCACCCACTGCCCGTCCGCTAGGAAGAACCACTGCGGAAGCCCGACCAGCCCGTTCTGGCCGCGTGGCGGAGCGGTGAGCACTGTCGGCGGCGCGATCGGGATCAATTTGTACGCTCGACGAGCGAGCTGCTCCGGGGTGACCTCATCGCGCCGCTTCTTCAGCCAGACGACGTCTCGGTAGCCATCGGAGCACTCGACCAGGTAGTAGGCACCCTTGCCGGTCGGCTCGCTGCTCAGGTTGCTGCCGGGATCGACGAACTCCAGACCACCGTTCTCCCGCCCGTCAGCGAACCACGGCTGGTAAGAACATCTGACCTTCGATCCCTTGCCCGTCGGAGTCACTGACCCGGGACGGGGCAGGCGCTTGGCCGAAATGATGTAGCCCGTGTAGTCGCTCGACACACCGACGCCATCTCCGTCCCCATCTCCGAGTGGGGCAATGGCAAGTCCGGCGACAAGGACATAAGTCATGCCGTAGGCGAACAAGGCTCTTTCACCTGCTCTACCTTCGACACTCGCCAGGCGCCATCCGTTCCCTTCGCGAGGGTGGCGACAAGATGAATGCGACTCGTTCCATGCGTGAGGCGTTTGCCTGTCCGATCGTCTGCCTGACCGCCTTTCCGGGCGTCTTGGCAGTCGTGGAGGGTGGCGCGATCTCTCTCGATCCGTACGTCGAACGGGTGATGTTCGGGATTTCCCCATGTCACCCGGTGAGTGGCGCGGAGCGCGGCGATTCCTCGCAACATCCGGCTCAGGAGAGGCTGGGTGGCTACCTGTTCAAGGATCGCCTTGCGCTCTGCTGGGTAAGCCCGCTCGGCGCGCTGGCCGGCGGGGTAGAGGTCGCGGTATACGGCAAGGACGGCATCCTCGCTCGTGGTGGCCGTCGGCGTGGGCGAGGACGGCGTCATGGTAAGGGTTGGTTCTGGAGCGGTGCCGCTGGACTGGCAGGCAGTCACAGCGCTTGCCGTGACGACGAACATCGCCACCAAGGGCAAGGCTCGTTTTGGGCATCGCGAAACAACCCTCACCGGCCAGCACCTTCACCGTAGAAATTGGTCCACTACAAGCAGTCGCCAGATTAGAGTAGTGGCCCAAGTGTGGCGCCTAACGGTCTGGTCATTCAATCATTACCAGCGATTTATCAAGACGGCTAAACTCTTATGGCGGTTGCCTTCTTGCGGCGCGAGAGTTGAGCCCAAATTGTCGGAAACTAAGTAATTCCCCGCCTAATGGGTGCTTGTTCTGTAGTGCCCTAAATGAGATCGGGAGTTCCGCGAACGTCTCGAACTGCAGCCTTGAGAGCGGCAAGGTATGATCGCCATGAGGGCGGCTACCGACTTGCCAATAGTCCGGCCATCGCTGTGTGCAGCGGCTACTTACTGCGCCCGCTGGCCCACGACGTACTGGCTGTGGCGCTTGCCGGCCGCGACGGCGGCGCTAACATACGAGCCCGCGCATGGATCCGGCTACGGGAGCAGGCGGATGAGGCCGTCCTCCAGGTAAGCGGTCTGGCCGGCACCTGCCGCCAAGATGGCCGCGTTCATCCTCCGCGCCAGGCCTGGCGGCAAGAGCTTGTCCAAGTCCGCGGGAGGAGCGAATACGTATTCGTCCAGCTCCTCGGGCTGCAGGCGGAGCGCCGTGATTTGGGAGTCAGTGAGCATGCCTGCGTTGAAGACGAACATCAGCCCGGCGTCCCACGGCGGTGCCGGGGGCACCCAGTCGACACATGCGAGCTGACCCACCGGCGGCGCGATGCCCAACTCCTCCTGCAGTTCACAGAGCAGAGCACTGACGGGGGACTCCCCTGCCTCGACGATCCCGCCAGGGATGTCCCATTCGTCCTTGTAGACTGGGTGCACGACAAGCACCCGCCCCTCGTTGTCTCGGAGCAATGCGCCTGCCGCGGCACGAAGGCGTGGTACGGCGGCGATGTAGGCCAGGTATGACGCGGAGTCGCTCATGACGGCTCCGACCCTATGAGCCGCGCACGGCCTGGCGCCGGTGAATTTCCAAACCTCACGCGGAGGCAGCTCGTACACCACTGGGTGGGACGTCACCGGCCGCAGGGAAAGACGGCGTGTCGCCCACGGACTGTTCGTACCCTGAGCCGGTGCGTACCGGCTCTCTCGACACCCGTTTGATCGTTCTCCGCGGGAACTCCGGCTCTGGGAAGACCAGCGTCGCCCGGGCCGTGCGGGCCGCCTATGGCCGTGGCCTGGCGCTGGTCGGCCAGGACGTCGTACGGCGGGAACTGCTGCGGGAGCGGGACGTACCTGACGGTGTGAACATCGGCCTAATCGACACGATCGTCCGGTACTCCCTCGATCACGGGTATCACGTCCTGCTCGAAGGCATCCTCACCGCCAGCCGGTACGGGGCGATGCTGCAGTCCCTACGCCGTGACCACGCCGGGACCAGCGCTTTCTTCTACCTGAACGTGTCCCTTGCGGAGACGCTCCGGCGGCATGACAGCCGCCCCCAGCGGTCGGAGTTCACCCAAGACCAGATGCGGGAGTGGTATCGCGAGCGCGACCTGCTCCCGGACGGGTGCGAGACGGTCATCGGCGAGGACAGTCCGCTGGAAGCGTCGGTTCGGCAGGTGCTGCGCCAAGCGCGCCTGACTCCAGCGCAGACCGACCAGTGACAACGCCTCCTCACGACGACGACCGCCTCGATCGGCGATCATGTCGCCATCGCGGCGGCGGACCCGATCCGTACCGCTTGGAGCCCTCTTGGTCGCCTCGTACGCGCCGTGCAGCCGGACTGGCAGACAGCCACGGCGCTTGCTGTAGCGCCACCCAGGGCAACAGGCCCGCGTGTAGACCATCGGAAAAGAGACTCTGGCATGGAGCCCACCTGCCACCCGACCCCACGCCCGGGCATCGGGCTTGCCGCTGTTGCGGACTTCGCCCGCCACACTTTCGTGGTCATCGACTTCGAAGGGCTCACCCCGGCGGGGCGATCGCCGGTGCCGATCGAGGTCGCGGCCGTGGCACTGGTCCCCAAGGACGGCGAACTACAGGAGACCTGGCGGTTTGAGTCGCTGATCCGGCCGTCCGCGGACGTGCCGGTCACTGCCTTCGACACACGCCAGGCCGCCATCGCGGCAGCGATGCTGGCCCGAGCGGCTGGGCCCGAGCACGTCATGGCGACCCTGGACACCCTGCTGGACGCGCCGCCGTACCGGCTGGTCGCTTACGGCGCCGGGCACCGAAGCCACACTGATCGCCCACCGGGCGGCGCACTGCCCAGCCCTGGCGGCCACCCCACTGCTGGACACCGTCCGCCTGGCCCGCACCGACTACCCCGAGTTGCCCTCGCACGGGCTGGATGCGTTGATGCGTTACCTGCGTATCCCGGTCCCCGTCGGTCGGCACCGAGCGATGCCGGATGTGGAGCATCGCGGACGGCTGCGCCGCGGTGGAGTTCGTCGGTGGCCCCGCCGACGGGCGGTGGCTGACGGTGCGGGTGGACCTGGACACGGGGGTGCCGCCGCTGCGGCACGAGCTGCTGTGGTCGCCGCCGCAGGTGTGGTGGGCGAAGCTCGAGGAGCCGCCCGCGCGACCGGCGCGTCCGCTACCAGCTGCAGGCGGCGCACGCCTCTGGCGGCGTGACGTGGCAGTACTGGTACGAGAAGGAAGACGGGCCTGGTGAACGGTCGGTGACCCACCACCATCGCATCCCGGCCGCGACAGGCACAAGATCGCCGAGGCTGTGCCTGCCACTGCTCCCTAATTATGCCCTAAGGCGTTGAGATGTGATCTAGAGCACATAGCTGCGGTTCGCCGCCTCCCTTCATATTGGAACGTGCCTGATGGGGAGTTAAGAACGGGTTCGAGGGTCGTTGTATAGATCACGGCATGTGATCATCCATATGCGAAGTAGCTCTTGACCTGTGGTTGTCAGGAACGCATGATCCCGTTTGGTCTCTTTATTTCAGCTTTATGGAGGCGAGCGGCCGTGCCGTGCCGCGCGCTTCGCATTGCGTGCGGAGGGGTTCGGCGTGCCGATTTCGCGTGCCCGGAAACTGCTGCCCAGCATGGTCCACGGCCGTTTTTCGCGGGCGTGGGTCGGGGCGGTGGTCGCTCTCGGTGTGTTCGTCGCCGGGATCGGCGTGCCGGACGGGTTGGTCACCGCGGCGAGCGCCGCGACCGAGACGCGGACGCAGCAGGAGCGAAGTGTCGAGAGTCGGCCGGTCGTGGCGCCCACTCCTCATGTGAAGGCCGAGGAGGCGTCGCACCAGGCAAAGAAGCCACCGGCGCCGGTGTGGCCGAAGAGCGGGTCGGCGCGGGTGGACGTGGTGGCGGGCAAGGCTGTGGCCGTACCGGGGTTGCCGGTGGCGGTGGCCGCCGCTGATGCGGCCGGGGCCACGCCGAGTTCATCGCCGAGCGTGTCGCCCTCCCCCGCGCCCTCGCCCACGAGCAAGAAGTCGGCGTCCGGGCGGGATGAGAAGTCGCCGAAGGCGGAGGCGTCGCAGGAGCCGGTGATGGAGTCTCCGGCGTCGGTGACGGTGCAGACGTTCGACAACACCGTGGCCCGAAAGGTCGGCGGTGTCGGCATGGTGCTGCAGCTGACTCGGGCCGACGGCGGCACGAGCCCGGCGGCGGCCAAGGTCACAGTGGACTACTCCTCCTTCCGCGGTGCGGGCGGGGGCGGGTTCGCCTCCCGGTTGACACTGGTGCGGCTGCCGGCGTGTGTGCTGGCCCAGCCGCTGACGGCCGAGTGCGCAAAGCAGCGGTCGGCACAGCAGCGGGTGCTGCCCGTGGTCAACGACGTGAAGACCAGTCATCTAACGGCCGAGGTCGAGGTCGCCCCGGCAGCAGGCGGCGCCCCCACCGGCCCCGGCAGCGCCGCAGCCGGTGGGGCGCAGGCCACGCCTGCGGCGAACGCCTCGGCCGGGGCCGCTGCCGCCGGTGACACCGCTGCGGACTCCACCGATGGGTTCGTCTACGCGGTGGCGGCCTCTGCTGCGGCGACGGCGGAGGGGTCGCTGGTGGGTGATTTCTCGGCGTCGCCGTTGAAGCCGTCGGGGACGTGGCAGGCGGGCCAGTCGGGTGGGGCGTTCACCTACAGTTACCCGATCACCGCCCCGCCCGCCCCGTCCGGCGACGCCCCGAAGCTGGCGTTGCAGTACTCCTCGGCGGCGGTGGATTCGCTGACCTCGCAGACCAACAACCAGTCCGGCCTGGTCGGGATGGGCTGGGACTTGAACACCGGATTCATCGAGCGGTCGTTCGTGTCCTGTTCGGGGTATGCGAAGTCGGGCCGGATGGGCTACAACACCGCCCAGGTGGGCTGGCCGGACAAGTGCTGGGAGTCGCCGTACGGGGATCCGACCTCCTCCAAGCTGACCTTGTCGCTGGACGGCCACTCCACCGACATCGTCAAGGACACCTCCGGTAAGTGGCGCACCGTCGAGGACTACGGCTGGAAGATCGAGCCGATGTCCTCGCAGTCGTGGTGGCGGATCACCACCCAGGACGGCACGGTCTACCGGTTCGGCTACAACACCGACTCCTCGCTGGCGATGGCGTTCATCGGCGACGACGACGGCGAGCCGTGTCATCAGTACTACCCCGAGCCCGGCAGCGGCGAGTCCGAGGTTGAGCAGCTCTGTGAAAAGCCCTGGCGCTGGATGCTGGACCAGGAGGTCGACCCGAACGGCAACGTGTTCGACTACTCCTACGACAAGGAGGATGACGAATACTGCACGGTGGCGCTGGGCGACTTCAACAATCCATGCGCGCAGTACGACAGGGCCGTCAACGTGTCCGCGGTGAGCTACGGCGGCAACATCAACGTCGACCCGAGCCCGACCGCGCGGATCATATTCACCACCTCCGATCGGGCCTCCAGCGGCGTCACCGACGAGCCGGAATTCTGTGAGGACGGCGACTATTCGGACTGTTGGTTCGGCACGGGGCCGCGGTTCTACACCAGCCGGAAGCTGACTTCGATCACCACCCAGACCGTGATCCCGGGTACCTCCAACTGGGAGGACGTCACCCGGTGGGACCTGTCCTACCAGTGGCTGGACGGCGGTGGCTGGAACGGGGACCAGTACCCCATCTTGTGGCTGGACTCCATTCAGCAGGTCGGCCTGGCCGGCGGCAACGGAACGCAGATCGCCCTACCGCCGACCACGTTCGAGGCGACCTTCCGGAACAATGCCGTCAGCATCGAGCTGGACCCGGTGCAGTTCCCCCGCATCAACGGGGTGAACAACGGGCTGGGCGGCCGCAGCGAGGTGGAGTACGGCCAGGAGAACCCCTGCCCGGAAATGGCGCAGTATCCCCCGACCGACATCTGGGACGACTCCGGCTACGACTGCTACTTCATCACCACCCGCTACGACTACGTCAACGACACGAAGTACTACTACGGCGAGGTCTACGCCAAGTGGCTGGTGAAGTCGGTCACCGACATCGACATGGTGGGCGGCTCACCCAGCAAGGTGACCAGCTACTCCTACGAAGACGATCCGGGCTGGGCGATCCCGGATAACCCCTTGGCCGTGCGCGATCCGTTCATGCGCGATGACTACACCGAGTGGCGCGGTTACGGTCAGGTGACCACCACCGTCGGCGGCGGCTCCGGCTCATCAGGGGTCAGCACGACCTCGGCGAAGTTCTTCCGCGGCATGTCCGGACGATCCGTCACCGACTTCGACGGCAACAGCTACCCGGATCGCATCGAGCTGAACGGGCGCACCCTGCAGGAACAGGCCCGCGACAGCAACGGGGAGAACTCCTCCACGCGGTATGAGTACAAGGTCACCGGCACCGGCACCGGCCCGGGCACGCGTGACCCCTTCCGTGTGGACCAGACGCGGAAGGTGACCCGTGAGAAGGCCACCACCGGGTGGCGCTACACCGACACCAAGACCACCTACAACTCCGACGGGTTGCCGGACACGGTCAACGACTACGGCGACACCAGCACCGCGTCTGACAACACCTGCACCAAAATCACCTATGCCCGGAACACCACAGCGTGGATGCTCAACTACCACGCCTCGGAGGAGAAGCATGCCGGTGACGACTGCACCACCGGTGAACTGCTGAGCCGTACGGTCTACCTTTACGACGGAGCGAGCGATCCGTCCGCGAACGTCCCCACCCATGGGAATGTGACCGAGACCCGCGCATACCGCACCAACACCGACTACGCCACGTCCAAGTCGACCTTCGACAACTATGGCCGGCCGCTCACGACGACCGACCCACGCCAGAAGACGACCACCACCACTTACAACCCCGCCGTGGGCTGGCCGAATGACGGCGTGACGGTCAAGAACCCGCTCGAGCACACGGTGACCACCTGGTCCTCCCGATACAACGGTCAGCCGGTCGGCATGCGCGATGCCAACAACAACAACGTCAACATCGACTACGACGTCCTAGGCCGCACGCTGCAGCTGTGGACCCCCGACGCGCCCAAGCCCGCTCGCGATGACACCGACCTCAGCGACAATCCCCCCGCGGCGAAGGTCGCCTACACCGTCACCGCCAGCCAGCCATCCCGGACCATGGTCTCCCACCTGCAGTCCGGCGCCGGCACCAGAACCCCCACGTACACCTCCACCTACACCTACAGCGACGGCTTCGGCCGCGAGCGTGAGGTGCAAACCGCCTCGCCGACAGGCGGCCGCATCGTTCAGGTCACCACCTACAACGAGCGCGGCCTGACCGAGCGGACCTCCGCTCCGGTGTACAACGTGAACGCACCCGGATCGGGCCTGCTGAACCCCGCATGGAGCAAGGTTCCGCAATGGTCCAAGCAGGAGTACGACCGGCTCGGCCGAATCACCGCCCAGGTGGACATGACGGCCGACACGAGCGGCGAGAAAGAGTTCCGCCGTACGACCACCAACTACCTGGGCGCGGACAAGTACGAGGTGATTCCGCCGGTGGGCGGCAAGACCGTGTACTACACCGACGCCGCCGACCAGGTCACCAAGATCGAAGAATGGCTGAGCGGCGGGGGCAGCGGTCAGCAGGCGGCAGCTGTGGCAGGGCCGGTGCCGCCGGGTTCTTCGTCCAACTCCTCTGCCGCGACTGCCTCGGCCACGTCGCAGGCCGCGCCCGCACAGCCGTCTTCGTCCGCTGCCTCTTCCGGGGCGGGTGTCGCGCAGCCTGAGGTCGGGGCGGCTGCCGATGCGGCGCTCAAGGCCGCGGTCAAGCAGGGCAAGCGGGTGCAGGTCGAGGCGGCGACGACCGATTCCTCGGTGGTGTATGCCAACCCGGATGGAAAGACCTTTACCGCCGAGTTCACCGCCGGCCCCTCCCGGGTGAAGCAGGGGCAGTCCTGGGTGCCGATCGACACCTCGCTCGTCGAGGACGGGCTCCTGCGGCCGAAGGCCGCGGCCGCTCAGGTGGAGTTCTCCACCGGAGGGACGGGCGTGTTCGCCAAGATGACACGGCAGGACGGCACGGTCTTCGCCTTGTCGTGGCCGAGCGCGCTGCCCCGCCCCCAGGTGAAGGGGAACACGGCGACCTACGCCGATGCGGCAGGGCCGGGGGCCGATCTCGTGGTGACCGCGCTGGCGACTGGGTTCCGGCACGATGTCGTGCTGCGGCGCAGGCCGTCCGGTCCGGTGGAATACCGGCTGCCTGTCGAGACATCCGGCTTGACCCTGAAGACCGCTGAGACTGGTGGCCTGACCCTGAGCGACAAGGGTGGCACGGTCGTCGCGGCGGCCCCCACGCCGGTCATGTGGGCGTCATCCACGCCCGATGCCGGCGCGGACGCGAAGGGTAAGCGGCGCCCGCGAAAGCGTGGGAAGATCACCACCAGTGTCGTGCAGGAGCAGGGCCACCAAGTGCTGGTGCTTCAGCCCGACCCCGGTTTCCTGGCTGACCCGGCCACCACCTATCCGGTGACGATCGATCCCACGACCACGCTTCCGCTGAGCAGCGACACCTACGTCATCAAGGGCGAGAGCAGTACTCACGCGGGAGACTCCGAGCTCGCCGCCGGTGCGGTCTTCAACTTCGTCGGTGTCGAAGTCGCGCGTTCCTATCTGAAGTTCGACACCAGCTCCTTGGCGGGCGCGACCGTGTCAAGCGCCACGCTCAGCGCCTATCAGATGTGGGTCGATTCCTTCGAATGCCCCACCGGTGGCATCGTCGCGGCGCGGGTGACCTCCAGCTGGAACCCCAGCACCGTCCTGTGGACGAACAAGCCCACCACGACCACCAGCGGCCAGGCCACGGCGTCGGAGACCGGTGGCTGTTCCGGCGACCGGTCCATGTCATGGAAGGTCACCTCGATGGCGCAGGCGTGGGCGTCGGGGACCGCGAACTACGGCATCGAACTGCGCGGAACTGATGAGAGCAACGCCGCCGACTATGAGGTCGGGTTCGCATCGTCCGAGGCCGGCTACGGCGACCCTCCCACGTTGAGTGTCACCTACACCCTGCCCTCGGCCCCCGCGGCCTCCAAGCTGTCGATCACCCCGGTCACCGGGTCCGCGGTGTCGTCGCTGACACCGACCCTGCACGCAACCGTCTCCGACCCCGCCGGGGGAAACCTGCGGGCCGACTACGAAATCGAGCACGACCCCGCCTACACCGCGGAAGGCACCGGTCAGATCTGGGCGGGCAGCTCGGCCACCGTCACCTCCGGCAACGATGCCCCCGCCACCGTCCCGGCCGGGAAACTCACCGACGGGTGGCACATCCGGTGGCGGGCCCGGGCCACCAACACCGGCGCCTCCGTCTCTTCGGCCTGGTCGGCCTGGCAAACCACGACCGTGAACGTGCCGGACCCGCTGGTGGACCAGTTCCAGGTCACTCCGTCGCAGGTGCTGTCGGGGGAGACTGTTACCTCCACCCTCACTCCCGCGCTGGCCGCCCGGGTAACCACACCCGACGCGGGGGCGTCGCGAGTGGAGTTCGAGCTGGAGCACGACCCGGCCGACACCGCCCACGGCACCGGCAGCATCTGGACCATCGGCAACACGCAGACAGGGACGGCCAAGTCCGCGGCGGCTGGTGCCGCCCCCGCCGCGAACGCACCAGCCTCGAAAGCACCGACCGCGGATGCGCCGGCATCGCAGGTGCAGGACGCGCGTGGTAGCGCGTCGGTTGAGGCGAAGCGGTCGGGTAAGCCGGTCGAGGTGGCGGGGTTGACCTCGGCGACGAGTTCGACGGTGGCCAACCCGGATGGCAAGACGTTCACCACGACGGTCAGCACCCGTCCGGCCAGGGTCAAGCGGGACGGTGCGTGGGTGCCGATCGACACCAGCTTGGTGGATAAGGACGGCGTCCTGGTGCCGAAGGCCGGACCCGTGGTGAAGGTGTCGAATGGTGGTGACGGGCCGTTCGCCACTGTGGCCGACCAGGCGGGCAACTCCATTGAGCTGAGCTGGCCGACCCCGTTGCCCAAGCCGACGGTCGAGCGGAACAAGGCCCGTTATGCCGATGCGGCCGGTCCGGGCGCCGATCTGGTGGTGACGGTGCTACCCGGCGGTGTCCGCCACGACATCGAGTTGCGTGAGCGCCCCACGGCCCAGCTCAACTACCGCATCAACGTGAAGACCACCGGATGGAAGCTGCAGCAGGACGGCCAGGGCCGGCTCACGCTGACCGACAGCGCGGGCAAGCTGGTCGCCCCGGTGGCCCAGCCGGTCATGTACCCCGTGTCCGACCGTGGAGAGAGGAAGGCGGGGGGCGCCCAGGCCGGGACCAACGCGAATGCGAAGGCGGACGCCAGAACCAAGGGGGCCACGGGCCGGCACCGTCGTATGGGCCGTATCGCCACCCGCCTCACCGGTGAAGGTGATCACCAGGTGCTGGAGCTGACCCCGGACGCGGCGTTCCTGGCCGACCCCACGCTCACCTACCCGGTGACCGTCGACCCGACAGTGGATTTCTCACCGCAGGCCGACACCTACGTCGCTAACTGGGACAGCGTCGGCGACACCCACGCGGATGACACTTACCTCGATATCGGCGTTGACGGCGGCGACGTCACCCGCGGCTACCTCAACTTTGACACCTCATTCCTCACCGGCGCGACGGTGGCGCAGGCACAACTGTCGCTGAACAACTATGGCGCCCCTCAGTGCGTGCCGTTCGGCTCTGGCATTCAGGTCAGGAGGGTGACCTCCGCCTGGGACCCCTACACCGTCACCTGGAACAGCCAGCCGTATGCAACCAGCGAGGACGCGGTAGCCCGCCAGGACGCGTACGACTATAGAAATTGTCCCGACAACGGCATGGGCGGCATCACCGTGGCGTGGGATGTCACCGGCATCGCCCAGGACTGGGCCGCCGGTCAGCTCCGATACGGCCTGCAGATGCGAGCTGCGGACGAGAGCGCGGATGAGGACTGGCGCGTCTACGACTCCTCCGAAGGTGCCATCACTTACCCTGGCGAGGCTCAGGCACCGGAGCTGACCGTCACCTACACGCTGCCGTCTTCCCCCACGGTCGGCAACCTGTCGATCACCCCGTCGGCCGGGGGCGCGGTGTCGTCGCTGACGCCGACCCTGCACGCCACCGTCTCCGACTCCGCCGGGGGGAATCTGCGGGCCGACTACGAGATCGAACACGACCCGGCCTACACCGGCGAAGGTACCGGTCAGATCTGGGCGGGCAGCTCCGCAGGCGTCACCTCCGGCAATGACGCCCCCGCAGTGGTCCCGGCCGGGAAGCTGACCGCCGGGTGGCACATCCGCTGGCGGGCCCGCGCCACCAACACCGGCACCTCTACCTCCTCGGCCTGGTCGGCCTGGCAGGCTGCCACCATCAGCGCGGCGCAGGACCCGGTGGTCGACAATGTCGCCTCCGGCACCCAGGCCACCCTCAGCGTCCCCGCAGGCAAGCTTGGCGACGGGTGGAAGGTCCGCTGGCGCGCCCGCGCGGTCGCCGCCGGCTCCAACACCTCCGCATGGTCGGGCTGGCAGGCGCTGACGGTGAAGGTCCCCGCCGCCGCCATCTCCCAGCTGCAGATCACCCCCGCCCAGACGACCGACGGGCACACAGTGGTGTCGTCGCTAACGCCGCAGCTGCTGGCCACCGTCACCGACGCCTACGGGCAGCCGCTGCGCGCGGAGTTCGAACTCGAACACGACCCCGCCGACACCCAGCACGGCACCGGCCAGATCTGGGCCACCGCGGTCGACAACATCGCCTCCGGCACCCAGGCGTCGGTTACCGTCCCCGCCGGGAAACTGAACAACGCGTGGGGAATCCGCTGGCGTGTCCGCGCGCTCAACACCGCCACCCAGGTGACCTCCGCCTGGTCAGACTGGCAGACCGCCACCGTCGACATCGGCAATGTCCCATCTGAGCCGGCGGTGACGGCGCTACAGGTCGCTCCCTCCCAGGTCATCGACGGCACCACCGTGACCTCGTCGCTGACTCCACAACTGCTCGCCCAGGTCACCAACCCCGCCGGCGGCACGATGCGGGCGGAGTTCGAGCTGGAGCACGACCCCGCCGACACCGAGCACGGCACCGGCCAGATCTGGACCACCGGCGTTGACGACGTTCCCGCCGGCACCCAGGCGACGGTCACCGTCCCCGCTGACACGCTGAGTGAGGGGTGGCTGGTGCGCTGGCGCGCCCGCGCCGTCGCCGGCGAGGCCGCCTCCACGTGGTCGGACTGGCAGACCGTCCGCGTCGACCAGCCCGACCCCGTGCTGGGCACCCTGCAGGTCACCCCGTCCGAGGTCGTGGACGGCAAGACGATCAGCTCGTCGCTGACCCCGCAACTGCTCGCCCAGGTCACCGACCCCGCAGGCGGGAAGGTACGGGCCGAGTTCGAGCTGGAGCACGACCCCGCCGCCCCCGAGGACCAGGGCACGGGCCAGATCTGGACCACCGCGGTCGACGACGTAATCTCCGGCACGCAGGCGTCCGTGACCGTCCCCGACGGCAAGCTGTCCGACGGGTGGGTGGTGCGCTGGCGCGCCCGCGTCGTCACCAGCGGCGGTACCTCTGCCTGGTCGGACTGGCAGCAGCTGACCGTGACCGACGGCTCGCTCATCCCGGTCGTCGACAACCCCCGTACCCGCCCCGGCAGTAACGGCACGACGACCACGTTGACTCCCGCCCTGCTGGCCACCGTCAGCTCGGCGCAGGGCGGGCAGCTCGGCGCCGAGTTCGAAGTCGAACACGACCCCGCCGACACCGCTCATGGCACCGGCCAGATCTGGACCACTTCGGTCAACGGGGTGACCTCCGGCAACGACGCCACCGTCACCGTCCCTGCCGGCACTCTCAGTAATGGATGGAAGGTTCGCTGGCACGCTCGCGCCGTTAAGAACGGCATCGCCTCGGACTGGACGGCCTGGCAGTCGGTCACTGTCAGCGTGCCGAACCACTACGACACCACCTTCGAGTACGACCGCGAAGGACAGATGGTCAGGCAGACCGACGCCAACGGCAACGTCCGCACCTTCACCTATAACCTGCTCGGCCGTCGCATCGGGGTGCACGACCCCGACGCGGGTGATTCCCAGCAGGCCTACGACGATGCCGGCAACCTGCTGTGGTCGACCAATGGCAAGGGCCAGAAGGTCTCCTACTCCTACGACGACATCGGCCGGCAGACTGCCCAATGGGCAGGGGAGCGCGACAGCGGGGCCAAGCTGGCCGAATGGGTCTATGACACGGCCACTAACGGTAAGGGGAAGCTGACGTCGGCGACCCGGTACGCCGGCGGCAACGCCTACGTGGACACGATCACCGGCTACGACGAGATGGGCCGCCCCACCGGCTCCACGCTGACCATCCCCTCCTCCGAAGGGCTGCTGGCCGGCACCTACACCTTCGCCACCACCTACACCACCACCGGGGAGGTGGCCACCTACACCATGCCCGCCGGCGGCGGCCTCCCTGCTGAGACTCTCACCTCCACCTATACCGACCTGGACCTCTTCTCCCGGATGACCAGCGGCTTGGGCGGTGGGTTCACCTACGTCGACTCCACCACCTACTCCGGCACCGCACGCTTGACCGATCGCGCTTACGGGACGGGCGGGAAGATCAAGCGGCACCTGGAGTGGGACCCGGCCACCGGGTGGGTCAAGAACGTCACCACGACGACCAAGGCCGACACCAGCGGTCCCGTGACGGCGCAGGACGACCGGTACGACTACGACCTCTCCGGTGAGATCACCAAGATCCTCGACGCTGCTGCGGCCAGCGGCGGCAGCGCCGGCCAGTACGAGTGCTTCACCTACGACGGCCTTCACCGCCTGTCCCAGGCGTGGACCACGACCGCGTCCGCCTGCGGCACCAGTACGGCCGCCGCCGACAACCAGGGCATCGACCCCTACGCCCAGTCCTTCGCCTACGACGGTGTGGGTAACCTCACCAGCCTGACCTCCAACGGTCAGGCCGCAATCTACGACTATCCCCAGTCCGGGACCGATGCGGTCCGGCCGAACGCGGTCACCTCCATCGCCAGGCCCGGCGGCACCGACACCTACGCCTACGACAACGCGGGCCAGCTCACCTCCCGCACCGTCGGCGGTAAGGCCGGCGCCTTCTCCTGGAACGAGCTCGGTCAGTTGGAGAAGGCCACCATCGACGGCCAGGACACCACCATGGTGTACGACGCCGACGGGGAGCGCCTCATCCGCCGTGACCCCGGCGGTAAGGCCACCTTGTACCTCGGCTCCATGGAGATCGAGATCAACGGCAGCGCCATCACCGGCAAGCGCTACTACACCACCCCCGACGGCGCCACCGTCGCCATGCGCACCGGTGGCGACGGCGTCACCTGGCTCATGTCCGGCCTGCACGGCTCCACCCAGCTCGCCGTGAACGACACCACCGGCAAGGTGTCCCGCGAGCGCTACCTGCCCTTCGGGCAGCGCCGCGGCGCCGACGACCTGCCCTTCACCGACCACGGCTTCCTCGGCAAGGTCGAAGACGAATCCACTGGATTGGACTACCTATCTGCCCGCTACTACGACCCCACTATCGCTAAGTTCACGTCCACCGACCCTCTCCTCGATTTCCGCAAGGCACAATGGGCCAACCCCTATAGTTACGCGGGCAATAACCCGATCGGCCTGTCGGATCCCACCGGACTGAGCATTGGCGCTGGAGGAGCCTCCTTCGACAGCTGCACGACAGCAGCCCAGTGCGATGCACAAAAATGCATCAAGCAGTACGGCGCCGTCAAATGTGCAGAGCTGGAGAAAAACAAAGCAGCGAAAGCGGAAGGCGACGCCTGGGATAGCATCGTCGGCATCATCAAGGAACTGGCTAAGATTGCCGCCGATGAACTCGGGATCACAGACGGAATTAATTGCGTCCTAAAGGGCGACATCTCCGCATGCTCCAACACCGCCCTCAACATCCTGTCCAGTCTGGCTGGCGGCATAGCAGGAAAAATTGCCACCAAGTACGGCCTTCCCTGGAAATGGAAGAAAGCCTATGAGCTGGGTGAAAGACTTGCGGGTCTTGTAAAGCGAGGCATTGAGGCTGTCAAGAGCTGGCTGAACGCAAAATCTGCGCTGAAGAAGGCCGAAGACGCCTACCAGTTAGTGAAGAAGACGTGTAAGCTTAACAGCTTCGTCGCTGGGACCGAGGTCATGCTCGCTGACGGCAGCAGTAGACCCATCGAGAGCATCAAGGCCGGAGATAGTGTTCTCGCGACAGACCCCGCTACCGGGAAGACCACGGCTAAGACGGTCGCCGCCGCTTTCTCCGGCAACAACTACGTCAATTTGGTCCAGATAACCGTCGACACCGACGGCAATCACGGACGCGCCGCCAGCACCATCACCGCCACCGAACATCATCTGTTCTGGGACTCGGCCCACCACGCCTGGGTCCGCGCCGACGAACTGACCAGCGCCGACCGCCTCCGATTGCCGGACGGGCGAACCCTGCGCGTCATCAGCGTAAGCCCAGGTCGAGGACATCCCGTTGTATACGACCTGACTGTCGTTGACCTCCACACGTACTATGTGCTCGCAGGTGTCACTCCCATCTTGGTGCATAATTCAAATGGGGCGTGTGGTGTCCTGCCGACACCCAAGGTGTCGGATAGAAAACTCCAGAACCTTGTCAACTACCTCTACAAGGGAACTGGAAATCCCAATCTAATTGGCGACGGAACTACTATGAGCGCTGCGCAACATGAGCTTCGAGGTGGGGCCTTGGTCCAGGGGCGTGGCCACATTCAGAAGGCAAGGGAAGCGATCCGGGCCTTGGAAAACTGGATGGACAGGAACCCGGGGGCCAGTGAGCATGACATGCTTGTTGCTAGAACGTTGCGGGCTTCGTTGCAGGACGCTCTCAGGGGTCGATATATGGACGGTACGGGATGACTCGCTCAGCGGAATGGCTCGTCGACGAGCTAGTCTCAAGAGTCCCCGAGTTGGGTGAAGTGCGCGCCGAGCATCTTCGGGACAATGGAGAGATGCTTCCGCATATTCTGTTCTGGGATTTTATGCAGGCTATCGTCTCGGCTTATCAAGGAGAGCGCTCGACTCGTCTAGACTGGCGAGCGGCGCTAGAATTTCTAGAGGACTCCTTTGGTATCCTCGATGAATATACTCAAGGTGTGATATCTGCCTCGTTTCTTTCATCTCTTCCATATCCGGGAGAGCCCGGTGCTGGGATAGTCGATCACCTCGGTTCGAGTCTTAGTCGTGAATTGACTGTATCTAGAGGTCCGCAGAGTTCCTGAACCCACTCCTCCGCTATGAGGGAAAGGAGGGGCTGGAAATCTAGCCTCGATCTTTCGCGCCCATCCGGTGGCTGAGTGGTTCGGCTGGAGTGTGAAATCGCGGCCGTGGTCAGCCTGGTGGCCCGGCTGTCGCGCCGGGTGGGGCGGGGTTCCACGGGCCCGCGGGGTGTTCTTCCTGGTTGTCGGAGCGGGTTGGTGCTAGTCAGGTCGGTGTCGGGAGCGCTTGCAGCCGGGTGATGGCGGTGACCAGCTAGCCGGCCCAGGGCCAGGACGCGGCCAGGCGCAGCCGTAGTCGTCGTCCGCCGCGGACCAGGCGGGCGGCGACGGCGAACAGGCGCAGCCGCAGCCGCAGCCGTTTGGGCTCATACCGGCGGGCCGGTCCGTCGAGGGCGAGCATCTGCATCCAGGCGATGAGTTCGCAGGCCAGGGCGACGATCTCCGTCCAGATCTGGTTCTGGGTGAAGTCGTGCAGCGGCAGGTTGCGCAATCCGGTGTCCTTGGCGGCGCGGATGCGGTCTTCGCAGCGGGCGCGGCGGCGGTGGCGTAGCTCCAGGTCGGCGAGCTGACCCCGCTTGGTGTCGGTGACGAAGCACGTGAAGCGGTGCCCGTCGATGTCAGTGAAGCGCAACTGCGCACCCGGGTGCGGGCGCTCTTTGCGTACGAGCAGGCGCATCCCCTTCGGCCAGCCGTCCAGCTTCACCATGCCGGTCAGCTCGGCGACCCACGCACCCGGGCGTACCTGGCCCTCGGCGTCGTAGGCGGGCGTCCACGCCTGGGCGGGCAGAGCTCCGATCGCGGCCTGGATCTCCTCGGTGAGGGTGAATCCGATCGAGTACGACAGCCGCCGCCCGGGCCGGGACAGCCAGGACAGGAACTCGCGGGTGCCGCCGCCGGAGTCAGTGCGGATCAGCACCTGACGCCGGCGGTGCAAAGGCAGCTGAGCCAAGGCCATGCGGGTTGCGGTGATGTGGTCGGTGGCGGTGTTGGACCCGGCGTTGCCGGGCCGCAGCAGCAGGGCCAGCGGTTCCCCGCCCCCTGCGAGGCTGTGGTCGGCGAAGACCGTCATCGGGTGGAACCCGAAAGTCTTCTTCCAGGTCGGCGCGGCCTGTTGCTTGTCGGAGTGGGCGATGACGATGGTCGCGTCGATGTCGATGGCAATCAGCTCCCCGTCGGCGCCGGGGGCGTGGGTGCCGGCCAGCTTCCAGGCCCGCTGCCGGGCGGCGGCACGAGGCCACGCGGATCGCCTTCAGCGCGCGGCCGGGGTCGGCGGCCAGGCGGTCGATCAGCCGGGACACGGTCGGATCGGAGGCTGTCGGGCCAAACAGCTCCGGCTGGGCGCGGAGCATCGCGATGTCGGCCAGGCAGTTTACGCCCAGTGCCAGGGTGAGGGCCAGATCGGTGATGATCTTGCCGGGATCGTGCACGGCCCGGGACGGACGCCACCGCTCCAACTGCGCTAACAGCGCCGCATCCAGCCCGGTGATCCGCAACGTCTCCTTCAGTAACAGCCCATCGGCCCGCGAGACGAGTCCTGAGCCGTCAGCGGACACCATAATCTTGCGCCGGGGCGCGGTAGTCTTCACTCGGAAAGTGCCTTCTGAACTGGTGCGGACAGGACCTTCGACAAGCCCGATCCTCCGCGTTCAAGGCACTTTTCTCATGTAAACGATCAAGCCCGCTCAAATTCGCCGTGAAAGCCCGAGGCTAACCGCCACAGTTGGCGAACTCGCGAAATCACGCCTGGCGATTGGTCTCGAAGGGCAGTCGTCCCAGCCGCCTGGCCACGAAGCAGGCAAGGTATCCCGCGAAGACGTGGTACAGCAGCGGGGAGAATTCCTCGCGTACCTCGCCGTGTACCGGCAGTACCTCGTCAGCCGCCTTGGCCAGCTCGTCATCGGCGGTGTCGGCTACGGCGATGACGGTCCTGCCAAAGGAGCGGGCTCTGTCGAGAACCACGTGTGCGCGGTCGTGGCTGCGGCCCGGAGGCGCGATCACGAAGGTGGGCATGTCCCGTGGGCGGGCCAGGGCCTCGACGTGTTCCCATTCCTCCAGATCCTGACCGGCGGCGAACGCTCCGGCCGCCTCGACGACCTTCGCCGCGGCGTACTGTGCGGTGCCGTACCCAGGACCGCTGCCGAGCATGATCATGACAGGAGCGTGGGCGATCCGCACTGCGAGCTGTTCGCATCGCTCCCTTGCCACCGCCGCAGTGGCTTCAATGGAGCCGGCTGCGGCGAGCAACTCGTTGCGCAACTGCTCGGCTTTCGCCGCCGAGTGCCGGTCCCGACGGTGGCCCAGGCCGATCGCGGTCAGGGCCATCCCCAGCAGGCTCGCCTGGTAGGTCCGAATCCCTGGTGACGGCTCGGCGCCGGTCAGCGGCAGCACGAGCGCATGATCGGCGGCACGAGTAATCGCGCTGCCGGGGGTGGTGGTGATAGCCAGGGTCAGTGCTCCGTGCTCGCGGACCCGCTCCAGTGTTTGCAGGACCCGTTCAGTACGGCCCGAGGCCGATGTGGCGATCACGACCGTCCCTCTGGGAAGGGCAGGAGGACGGTCCCAAGCCGCGCCGTACCGAAGCAGCCGAAGCGCGCTCAACGGGTCACAGGGGACATCGGTCAGCGACTCGAAGGCCAACTCCGAGGCGAGCGAGGCGTGGAAGGAGTCGCCGTCCCCTGTGAGGTAGATGCGGGACACCGTCACCCAACGGGGGTCGGCCAGCAGCATCTCCACCTGCTCGGCGGTGGGGCCGATCAGAGTGCGGAGGTCTGCGGCCAGAGCGTCGCCTTGAGCCAGCATCTCCTCCAGCGCATAGGGGTGATGCACGGTGGTCCGCCTTCCGTCTCGTCAATCGCGGGGCACAGCCTGCGCCACCGCCCTCACGGCTGCAGCCCGCGCACGATCTCTACGTACGCTTTGACCTTCCCGACATCGATGAGCCCGCCCCAGCCGCCGCGCTCCAGGCAGGTCCCGACGAAGGCGCCGTCCGCCGCGCTCAGCAGCCGAGCGGCGTTGTCATGGTTGGTGTGGCCGGCCAGGATGATCGGCAGATCCGGTGTCGCGGCGCGGACCGCGGCGATCATCTCCAGCGCGGTCGCCTCATCCTCATGACACAGGGAGACGGCGTCCGCGCCGACCTGCCGGGCAGCTTTCGCCACCTGCCCGACGGTCTTGCCGCCGCCGAACCAGCTGTAGTGCATCGACTCCACCTCGGCGATGATGTCGACGTTCCAGGCGTCAATCTTCTTGCGGTACTCCATCACCGACAGGGGATCGGCCTCGACCATGCCGTGCGTCGTTAAAGTTGCGCCCACCAAGGCGCCCGCGCGTACGAAGGAGCCGCCGGCTACCTTCGCCACAGCCAGCGACGCCTGCACCGCGTTGCGCATGAGCTGCACCCCGACATGGAACTCAGGACGGGTGACCTGCGCGACGGCGCGAGTGATGACGCTCATCGCCGCGATCCGCGCCGGATCGGACTGCTCGCCGGTGCTGTAGACACGGTCCACAGTCTGGATCAGACACCCGTCCGCACCGCCCTCGTCCAGCGCACGAGCCGAAGCGACAGCGTCGTCGAGTATCTGCTCGAAGCTGCCCCCGCGATGAAACGGTGTCCCCGGCAGAGGCTGCAGATGAATCATTCCGAGGACGGTCTTGTGCCTGCCAAGTGCCTCGAGGTTGTGCACGCCGCCTCCGATGATCAGTCGCTGCCGCGATGAACGTCGTGCTCGTCATGCCAAGATCGGCAAATCCGACCATGTCACCTTCTCGACAGACGGAACAGTGATGGGAAGGTGACAACATCACGTACGCTCGTGCGAGCCTGCGGCGTCCTTGAGATTCAGATATCACGGCGGGAGCACCGGTTATGACTGCGAGGCCAATTCTGGATGAGGGCCGGAAAGGGGTTCCGGCGTGATCGTTACTTATGCACCGGATGCCGTGCGCGATGACCGACCTCGTCGGCACGACTCTCTAGAGATCGAGAAGGAAGTCGAAGTTTCCCTCTTTCGCCCCCAACAGCCACGCCTTGGCTTCGGCGGGCGTGAACACATGGGGCTGACGATCGGGATTCTGGGAGTCGCCGAGCAGGACGTAGCGGTCTACGACGGCAACGCGCACGCAGTTTCCGCCACCTCCGCTGTGCCGGGAGACCGTCCACTCGACGTTGGTTAGGTCGAACGAAGACGGGTGCGGCTTGCGCGGTGTCACTGCTGTAGCTCCTTGATCTTTTCCTTGAGAAGTGCACGTGTATCGTCGGGGCTGAGCGCCCGCTCCCACAAATCGGTGAAGACCTGGGTATAGCGCCCGACGTCCGCCTCGTCGTCGAAGTACACCGAACTGGCCATGGTCTCCACCCACCTGACGGCACGGGCGGCTTCGGGGAAGTGCATGAGCACGAAGGGGCCCGCCATCCCGGGGTGGCATCCGGTCGAGTCCGGCAGGACCCGGATTGCGTTTCGGGGTCGCTCGGATTCGGCGAGCAGTCGCTCCAGCTGTGTCTGAGTCACCGCCTGATCTCCGACGATGGGGCGGAGCGCGCCCTCGTCGATGAGAGCGCGGAAGTCCTTGAGTGCGCCGTCCGACATCTGCTGCTGCCGGTCCATGCGAACGTCTACGAGGGCTCTGACCTCCGCGGGCCTCAGTTCGGGACGCATACCAGCGATCACCATCCGGGCGTAGTCCGGAGTCTGGAGGAGCCCCGGAATGAGAGTCCTCTCGTAGTTGAAGAGTGCGGCGGCCCGACGCTCCATCTTCAGAAAACCTTCGAACTGCATGGGGCCAAGCAGCGCCTCGTTGCGCCGCCACAGCGCAGGCCGTGGTCGGCCGGTCGGCATCGTATCCGCGTTTACAAGCTGCAGGATCTCGGAGCGTTCGGTGGCGTCGGCCTGATAGCAGTCCAACAGGGCCTCGGCCAGCTCGCGCGAGACCCGGCGTCGTCGACCTCGCTCCAGCCTGCTCAGTCCGCTCTTGTCGATCCTTATGCCGCGTTCGCGTAGCACTGGGTGCTCGGCGACATCGCCTTGCGTCATGTTGCGGCGCTCGCGCAATTCTTCGAAGCGAAGCCCGACCTCACTGACGAGCAGCGACCATGGCGGTTGCTTCATTTCCGGCACGGGGGCCAGTGTGACGGCTCTCCATGAGTCGATACAACCATCTATCGAGCAATTTGCTCGACCATGTTGCTAACCCCGGATGGAGGGAGGATCCTGGCCCGGGGGCACAGCGGGCGGGGAGCCCGTTGCTTCATCTGGCACCTGCCGCTCTTGCGCCGCTGGACACCTGTCCGACGTTCGACTCGGGAGGACTGACGCGATGCCCCGCCCCACGTTGTTCCGCCTCCTGGTCCAGGAGCGCCACTGGGACAACTGGGTGGTGTTCTGCGACCACTTCGAGGAGGCGGCACGGGCGCTCGCCAAGGAGACTCGTGATCCTCGGCTTGCAAGCGTCACGGTGGCTCGGCGCACCTTCGACCGTTGGTTCACCGGCGACTGGTACGGGCGCCCGCAGAAGGACGCGGCGCGGGTGCTGGAGCGTCTCCTGGGTTTTCCCCGGACGGAGCTGTTCGCGCCGGCGCCTGATGTCCTCGAAGCCCGAAAAACGGTCCACGACCGCGGCGGCCTACGGGCGTCCATCGAAATCGGCCAGCGATGGCCCACGTCGCGGCTGTTCCTGTCCGCAGCAGATGATGTCGCGGACTCTTGGGAACTGGCGGGCCGTAAGGTCCTGGACGGCACCACCTCCGCTGTCCACTTCCTTCCGGCGGCACGGCGCGATGACGAGGTCACTCTTTATCCTCCGGACCCTGGAGCCCTTGCGAGGTTCCTCCGGCAGGCTCGGCGTGGCCTGGTCGTCGGGGTGGAGGAGCAAGACGACGACCTGCGTCTCTACGTGATCGACTCCGTGAACGCCCGCAAGAACCTGGCCGCCTTCACCCCACAGGACGAAGGACTTGCGGTCCCCGCTGCCCACGAGCTGGACGACCTGACGTACGGCATTCTGTGGTCCTTGGTGCAGCTCGACGACGGGCTCCTTGCAGACGACCAGGTTCTGGATGAAGAGCAGCAGGTGCTCAAGACCTATCTGCAGCTTCCACGCTCGGCGCCCAGCCGAATGACCCTGCCTTTACTCACGTCGGTCGGGGCGAGATGGCTCGGCTCCTCGTTCTGCGCGCAGCACATCCAACGTCATCTCGATGAAGCGCCGGAACCGCCGATGTTCTGGACCAGAGAGCAGACGGGTGAGGAGGCGGCTGCCTGGCTGTTCTTTCGGCATAAGATCGCGTACCTGCAAGGCCTTCGGCACCGGTTCGGTGGCGCGGCCAGCCCACTGGCGCGGACGTTCTGCATCCCGGAGAACGAAATCGCCCGCACCGACCGCTACGAGCGCGTGCTGCTGTTTCTGGCTATCGCGCTGATGGAGATGTACGGCATCTGCGTCCAGGTCACGACGCACCCCGAGTACTCCGCCGTTGACGGGTTCGCGCTGGTGCCCGGCGAGCGCGCGATCGTGGCGAACTGGGTGCGAACCGAAGCACTTTGGGTGGCGGACATCACCACTGCACGGGCTGACCTGCGTAGCTACCACGAGGCCGCCAGGGACGCCGCCGAGCAGACCATCCTGCAGGGCCCCGACCCCGAGACGAGGTTGCGCGCCCTGGCCGGTTATCTCGACCTGGACTGGAAATGGGTCACCAATCGGTGCAATGACCTGGGTGATTGCGGCTTTGCCAACGTGGTGAGGCCGCGCAGCAGACTGATCAGCATCGACGCCCTTGATGAGGTGCTGCGCTTTCTTGGAAGCCTTGCCCCCGATCGTTAGGCCCGCAAGGCTGACCCTGTCCAGCAGTCGGCCCCTCCCACAGAAAGGCACCCTGTGCCAGACAAGAGCCGCATCCTGGTGGTCACCCTCGGCGGCACCATCGCGATGACCAAAACCTCCGGTGAGACCGGCGGGGTGACACCACGCCTGACCGGAGCCGACCTCGTCGCCGCGGTGCCCGGTCTGGGTGAAGGGGCCGCGATCAGCGTCGAGGACTTCCGCCGGGTCCCGGGTGCGTCACTCACAGTGGACGACATCGCCGAGCTTGCCGAGCGACTTCGAAAAGCTGCGGCCACCGGCTCGGACGGCTTCGTCGTCACACAGGGAACCGACACCCTGGAAGAGACCGCCTTCCTGCTGGACCTTCTTTACGACGCCGACGCGCCCCTCGTACTGACCGGGGCAATGCGCAACGCCGCCATGCCGGGAGCCGATGGGCCGGCGAACCTGTTGGCGGCGGTGCGCACCGCCGCCAGCACCGATGCCCGCGGCACGGGAGCGCTCGTAGTGTTCGCCGATGAGATTCACGCGGCACGCCACGTACGGAAGGTCCACTCCACCAGCATCGCCGCCTTCGCCTCACCGGGCGCCGGTCCCATAGGACACGTGATCGAAGGGGTTCCGCGGCTGCACTTCACACCCGAACGTCACCGCGCAGTGCCACCGCCGGTACGGCCTGCCACCGTCGAGGTCGTACACACGACCCTGGGGGGCGACAGCTCGGTGCTCGACGGCCTCGCGGGCCGCGCGGATGGTGCGGTCATCGCGGCATTCGGTGCCGGGCACGTGCCGCAGAACTGGATCGGGCCCCTCCAGCGGCTGGCCGATCGCATTCCGGTGGTGCTCGCCTCCCGGACCGGTGCAGGCAGCGTCCTCTCCACCACCTACGCCTTCCCCGGCTCCGAGAGCGACCTGCTGGCCCGGGGGCTGATCAGCGCCGGCCAGCTGGATCCGTACAAGGCGCGGCTGCTGCTCCTGGCCCAGTTGCGGGCAGGAGCCGACCGCGCGACGGTCGAGACCGCGTTCGCCGAACGCTGCTGATCACACTTACGAGCAGGAGATCCGCATGCACGCCGCCCAGTTCAGCCGGGGCCGGGAGTTCATCTTTGCCATCGACCACGGAGAAAACTTCTTCGCCTCACTGGAGAAGCTCTGCGCCGACCACGAGATCCGCGCCGGCTACATCCCCACCTTCATCGGGGGGTTCAGCTCCGCCAAGCTGGTCGGCACCTGCGGCCCTTTGGAGCGTCCCGATGCCCCACTGTGGGATCACGTCGAAGTGAAGACGCTCGAGGTGCTCGGTGGCGGAACGCTGGCCTGGGATACCGACAGGGACTGCCTGGCGCCGCACATCCATGTCTCCGCCGGGCTGAAAGCCGAGTCCGCCGACGGACGAACCAGCCACTTGCTCGCTGCTCAGGTGCAGTTCATCATCGAGCTCGTCATCGTGGAGATCACGGATCCCTGCCTGACCCGGCCTCGGCAACCGAGCCTGTTCGACGTCCCGCTGCTCACTTTCGGACAGCAGCCGCAAAGACCCAGGTAGCGGGCTATTCATGTCTACGGCCCTATTTTGCCGGTGCTCCCCCTTCCTAGGTTGAGGTCGCGAATGCCCAACATCCTCCGCATAGCGGGCATAATGGCGGCGTGGGAGAGGTCGATCACCCTAAGTCGCCTGGTGCGTGCCTGCTAGTAGAGGGGCCCGAGGATGTGCAGCTTCTGCGCCACTTGCTTGCATATGTCGACATACCGTTCACGGTCGAGTACGTCGGTAGTGAAACAGCACGCACACGCCCCTTACTGGAGCTGCTCGCTGACCACAAGTTGATCATTGTCTCAATCATGGGCCAGCGACCTCCTCCCGAGGTCATATCGGCAATCGTGGAGGTATCCCTCAGTCCGAGGCCGGTGCTTCTTCTGGCCGCCGATCGAGCGACCACGGCAGAATGGCCCGCAGCTCTACATAACCTTCCCGTGGTCTTCACTGACGGTGACCCTGGGGTCATAGGTAAGCGACTTCGTGTGACGGTTCAACTCCTGGTCAGCGACTATGAGAGAGACTTCGAGAGGGCGGTCGCAGCCCAAGTTCGGGCCGAACGAGCCAAAGAATCCGTCTACGGCTCAGATATAAGACAGTTAAAGCCCACTCGAATCCACCCTGGAAATGCCCTAGAGAGATTGGAGCCCGCGGATGCGCTCGTCGGCTACTCCGGCACGAGCCACCGCCAACTCGTAGTCCAAGCAAGGGAGGATTCCGGTTCATTTCTAGAGCAGAAATTCGGAGTCTGGCTTGTTCAGGATCTCGGGAATCGGGCCCTAGAGGCTCCCGGCGATTCCTCCAGCAGGGCAGTACTGGCTCCGCCGGACAGGCCCTGGGACGCGGCTATCTGGGTTGACGCGCTCGGCTCCCCGAACTTCAACCCCGTCCTTGTGAAGTACGGCCGCGATGAAAGACAGATAGCTGATCTGCAGGAAAGCATGTTCGACCTGCACCTGCTTTTCGGCATCTTTATCCACGATGATGGCGGGCCGGAATGGGAGATCGGCAACGATGCCATCGTCGTCAGTATCGGGATCCATCAACTGGCTCACTATAGCAAGCGTCAATTCCGCAAACTTATGGTGGAGACCCGCGACAGGCTGGTGCTCAGCCAGCCATGAGCATGACCTTTGCGGCGCGTCTACAGCTTGCCCTTAGCCAGCTGGATCAAGCGTCCCACACTACCGGCAAGGGCATGCGTCTGCAGCAGGTCATGGAGCTAGTGATCAATGCGGCGCCTGGATTTACGGTCGTTGACCGCAACAAACTGGACATGCCTAAGAGTGCGGAAGTCGATTTGTGGATATCCCATGACAGGCGACCCACCATACCTTTCATCGATCCACTCGTCCCGATCGAGTGCAAGAATGAAGAAGGTAGGGCTTCGGCCAGTCAGATCCGAGATTTTGCCGGAAAGATCCAGGCAACGGGCGGGGCGGACGGCCTCCTCGTGGCCCGCAAGGGCCTATCTGGGGAAGGCCTCGAAAGTGCACATAACGCGATTCATAGCTGGCTGAACAATGGCATTAGAATCCTGGTCGTGACCGGCAATGACCTATCCAATCTACGCAAGCCTAGTGACTTCGCACCTCTCCTGAAAGAGCGCTACGTAGAGCTCCGACTCAATCGCACCTACGTCACTTTGTAGCTGATTCAAGGCGCGATTTCCTGAGCTGGCCAGTGTGCACGGGGGTGGATGCGTTTGTGGCGCGGCAGTCAGCCGTGGTGCCCGTCGCCCGTGTACTCGCACTTCCCTCAACGGGGCAATTTGCAGGCGGCTCAGCGGGTCGTTGTCGATTTAGGGGCCAGCGCAGGTCGGGCGGCGACGGTGTCGCGTAAGAAGCTGAGCTTGGAGTAGAAGGTGCGCTGCTCTGCCAAGCCGCTTGTCGCAAGGTGGTCCGAGAGCCAGTAGTCGATGCGTTCCATCTCCCGCAGTACCTCATCTTCGTCATGCTCCAGAAGGCTCCGCGAGCGCCGGTACTCCAGCTCACACTGCGACAGGACCACCTCGGGTGCCGCCATAAGGGAGCAGTGATCGAAGAAGCTGCCATAGACGTGGCCGGTGCGCATCGACTCGCACTGGGCGTCGTAGCGGACGCGCCGGAAGGGCGGCATGGCCCGCACCTGGAGGCCCAGCCCTGAGCGTAGGTACTTTCCGAAGCCGTCTGGAGCGACCTCGATGTCGGTGTAGAGCTGCTCGCGGCGTGCGAAGGCGTCCTCCGCATACCACTTGCGCTTCAGCACGTGCTTCCCGTCGACGGTGGGGATGAAAGACGCGTAGCCGCGTTCCGCGTCGGGGGCTGTGACCTCGAAAAGATGGTTCTCGAAGGAGTAGATCTGGAATTCGTCGCGGTACTCCGGCCGGCAGTTGGGCAGCTCGCCGTAACGGAGGGCCTTGAGCAGCTCCATCGAGGCCGCCCAGATGTCCGTGCCCGGCGCCAGGTTGTACTTGTACTCCAGTTCTGTGCCCGCGAAGTGGGTGTGGAAGTACCTCAGGTGGTTGTTGAGCCGGAGCGCCGACGTCCTGTGTGCGGCCAGCATCGGGTCCAGCCAGCGCAGCGCTTCCACCGAGCCTCCGCCAACCGGCTCGGGAGTGACGCGGACGAAGCAGGCGTCCTCGGGGTGGAACCGGATCTGCGCGTACGCGTGGTATCCGTCAGGGTGTTCGGCCAGGTAGCACAGCGGTACCAGACCAGGAGCGGAGGCCTCGCCGATCATCTCGCGCAGGGCCGCGCCGGCCATGGCGTCGGGCAGCAGGGCACTGCCCTCGATCAGGCCGCCTCCGAGCGGGGTGCTTTCTGCGGTCAGGGCGGTGACCTGGCACATACCGAGCGCGTCCCACCTCACGACTACCGTGATGCTCGGGACGCAGACCTCCTGCGAAGGCACCCGGACCAGGACGATCGGTTCGTCCGGGCGGCGGGGCGCGATCCCATTCAGCAGATGGACTCCTCCCAGGACGACCCAGGTGCCTCGCGGCTGCGCGTCATTGTCCATGGCTGGTACCTCCTCCAGGAGCGGGCACGTCAGCGTGCCTCTCCATGTCGTCGCTCTGGTTTCCGCTCGCCGCCTACACGGTGCGCGCCCGGAGGGTCATCCGGCCGCATCCACGGACCGAGCCGGGTGGCGGCATAGGGTGTGGCGGGTGACTCACGGTGTGCCTGGACAAGTGACCTTGGACGCGGCGATCGCTGATGCTCGTCTCGCTGTACTGGAGTTCGACGACGCTCGGGCCTGGCTGGATCGGGCCCGTCAAAGGCCAATGGAGCCGCTGGCGGCGGAGGTCTGGGTGACCGACCCCACCTGCAAGCACGTCCTGCTTGTGAGGCATCGCTGGCGCGGTTGGGTGCCGCCCGGAGGCAAGGTCGAGCCAGGTGAGACACCACGAGCCGCCGCGTCCCGCGAGCTCGCTGAGGAGACCGGTCTGCGGGCTGAGCTGCTGCCAGTTCCGGCGGCGGTATCCGTACGTTCCTACCGTGCGGACTGGTCGCCGACGCTGGGCCTGTCGTATGCCGCGATCATCGACCGTGATGTCCCGCTCCACGGACAGAGCGGCCAGCCGCCGAAGTGGTTCCAACTCGGCGACGAGTGGGAGAGCGTCTTCCCCGAGGATCGCGACCGTATCCAGACGCACGTGCGCAGCCTGGCGGCCGAGCACCTGGGCGAGGTGGGCTGAGCCCCGTCGCGGACCACCCATCAGATGATCTTGTCGATCTGGGCGAGGACGTCGTATGGCAGCGTCAGAAGCCGAAGGTCGTGCAGGAAGCGGGCCCATACCGGAGTCAGCCCAGGTTGCTCCCTGAACTCCGGTTCGCTGATATGCCCAGTGGCGTAGGCAGCGGTGCGTTGCGCGTGCCGCTGGAGCTGATCAGGGTGTATCCATCGGGGAGCGCGTACCTCTCGAGGGGACGGGCGGAGTGGACCGGTTGTCTGAGCCTGGTAGATCCACCAGCGGTGGCCGACTTCGCCGCTGATCGAGCGACGGCACCGGTTGAGCCGCCATGCGGTCAGCAGCAGGTCGAGGTGGGTGACTGCCATGCCTACTTCTTCGGCGACCTCCGCGATCGCGGCCTGCTCGGGGCTGCCGTGCTGGTCGATGTGACCGGCAACGGGGGCGATACCGGGGGGTGGCGTCCCCCGTTCGAACATCAGGAGTCCGGCCGGCGAGGAGATGAGCACCCCGACGCTTGTGCGGTCGCAAAGTGTGTCGGGGAAAGCCAGTGCGGTCATGGCTTCTCCCCAGGCCGTTGGGCGACGACGACGAGCCAACTCGTCACGATCGGAGCTTCGGAGGTGGTCAGGGCATACGCCTTGTCCAGGATCTCCAGGCGCTGCTCGTGGGTGAAGTCGCCGACGGGCCGGGCGAAGATCGGGATCGAGAGCCATGCCTTCTTCTCCGCCATGGTGCTGTGCTGAGCGGTGACCTCGGTGTCCAGGACGGTCAGCCCTGCGGCGGCTAGGTGCTCGGTGGCGGCCTCCAGTGACAGCTTGGGTTGTGCCTCCATGGCTGGGGGCGGCGTGTGGCCGTACTCGCGGACGGCGATCTGGTGGATCAGTGTGGTGAGCGAGGGGCCAGTGTGCGCGGTCTTCTCGTCCGGGTGGGCGACTCCCGCGAAGCCACCGCCGACGTTGAACACGAACCGGCCGCCGGGCCGCAGAACGCTCCGAACCGCGGTGAACACGGCCGGGACGTCGGTCTTCCAGATCGCCGAGTTACACACCACGGCGTCGACCATGCGGGGGACGTGCTCAGCAAGCTCCTCGGCCTGGGCGGTGGCCCATGACAGGCGCGGGTCGGTCACGGTACGTCGACCAACTCGCTGCATGGCGGCGGCGTTGTCCAGGGAGATGACCCGGGCCTCGGCTGGGACCAGGGCGAGGACCGCCTCGGCAGTGGCGCCGGCTCCGCCGCACAGGTCGACCACCAGGCGGCTGACGGAGAGGCCTGCGCGCCGGGCCAGGTCGCGGCTGGTAGCGCCGTACATGGGGAAGTCGCGGGTGAAGGCGGCGTACGCCTCCGCGGTGGTGTCTTCGTCCCAGCCGAGAAGGGCGTCCTGGGGTGCCATGCTGTACCTCGCTTTGGGGAGAAGAGTCGCGCTCGGTCGCAGGGCTGAGGTTCAGAACAGGAAAGCCTGGACCGCGGCACTCGGGGAGGAGAACGGGCCGAGGACGATGCGGCGGCCGGTGAGCGCGCCGAGGTCGAGGACGTAGTGCATCTCCTCGTCTCGGTCGAGGACGGCGAGGATCTGTGAACCGATGCAGGAGACGGTGGCGAAGCCGTGCTCACCTTTCCGTAGGTCGTACGGATAGAGCGCCCGCTTACTCCTGCCCGTGCGAAGGAGGTCCCCTTCGGCTGACGGGGTCCATGCCTCCAGCACCAGCGGAGCGTTCATATCAGTGAGCGCGTCGGCGGCGCGCGCGACATGCTCCTCATGGGCAGTGCGGGCGGCAGCCAGGTCGACCAGGCCGGTCAGGGCCTGGAGCTTGGCCGCGGCCCGTACGGTCTGCGGCAGTTGCAGGCGGCGGGCGAGCGCGTCTTCGAGATAGCGAACGGCGCGGCCGTCGGGGCTCTTGGTCACGTAGGTAGCGAAAAGTGCGCCCTGTTCGTCGAGGCGGGAGCGCTTGCGTGGCTGGGCGGCGGTGCCGACCTTGGTCGCTCCGTCGGCGAAGGTCGCCAGGTACAGCCAATGCGGCTGGGCCATGTAGCGGACGAGCGCCTGGGGGGCGTGGCCGCCCTGATGGAACTGGTGGGCGAAGCGGAAATCGTCCTGCCGAGCGCACCGGGCGCACTGCCCGCTCTGCTCCGCGGGCGCGCGGTCGGGGCAGGCAAGGGCCTCCACACGGACGGAGTCAGCGAACTGGTACCGACCCGTGCACCAACGGCCGGCGTCGGTCACCCGGAAGCCGAGGCGCTGGCCCATGAACTCGGCGTACGGCAGCGGCCCACCGGGGAGCGGAGCGAGCAGCAGCCGGGGACCGCCGGTCGCCCAGGTGACGCCGTGGCACACATACTCGGCGGCTTCGAACAGAGGCACTGGCACGATGTGTTTCCTCGTCGTGGGGTGAGGGTGGTTCAGATGGTGAGCTCGAGGCGGCCGGCAAGGGCGTCGGCTACGGTCTTGAACACGGCGTCGCGGTCCATGTCGGTGACGTCCAGGGACAGCCAGTTGCCGCGTTGTTCCTGTTCGTTCAGTTGGGCCAGGACGGTGTCCTGGTAGCGGATGAAGTCCCCGTCGCCGCTGCCGGAGTGGCCGGTCTCCAGAGAGGTGAACTCGCCCTTGCGCCGCAGAGCTTCGCGGGCGCCGAGGCGCAGAAAGATCACAAGGTCGGGTTCGGTGAGGTGGGCGAAGACCTGCTCGGCGAGGTGCGTGGAGACGGCCGGGTTGACCGCGTAGCGGGCGAGGATCTTGTGGTGCGCGTTGTCGAGAATGACGTGGGTACCGGCGGCCAGCGCGGGCTGGATAACCAGCTTGTCCTGGAGGGAATACCAGGCAGCCAGCGCCAGCAGCCAGTAGTGGTCGCCGCAGGCTTGGGCGACCCGCACGTCGCGGCGGTAGACGAGTTCGTTGAGCCGGTCCAGATAGGCGGACAGATCAGGGTCCATGAGGACGTCGGTGGTGTGCTTGCCGACGAGGATGGCCGGGTGGCCGGTGTCGAGCAGGGCAAGGTGCAGGCGAGCGGCGAGAGTGGACTTGCCCGCCCCGTCGATGCCGGTAACCGTGATCTGCCGCCCGCGGGCGGCGGAGTATGCTGCGACCGTCATGGTCGTATCCCTCCGTTTCAGATGAGGCGGGCTGCCAGCCGGTTCGTGAGGATGTCGCGGATGCGGCCGACCAAGAGGGCGCGCCGCCGGACGACGTCACCGTGACGCTCATTCGACAGGTCCGCGGGGTAGTGGCGGGCGAGGTTGTTGGAGATGACGTGGAGGTAGCCGAAGCCAATCCCCGCGTTGCGCGCAGCCGCCCCCATCGAGCCGATCTCGGGATCCACGAAGGCGTGCTCGGCGTGCCTGGCCAGCCAGTCGCGGTTCTCCAGCAGGATCGATGGGGAAGTCACGTGGAGGCCCGTGTGCACACCGGGCTGGGCGACGGCGAAGTCGCCGAAGAAGTCGTTCCACGTGACGAGCTCACCGTCGACGAGGCTGGCATTGCCGGTCGCGAGCATCGTGTTGGGCTCGATCTGGGGTGCCAGAGCGCCGACCTTGCCCACGTAGACAAGGTCGCTGGCCCCGAGCTCGGCCAGTCGGTGGACCACGCGGCCGGCAACGTCGCCCCAGATACTGTGCCGGAAGCCGAGGTAGACCACACGACGGCCGTGCATCGTGGCCCGGTGCCAGGCATAGCCCGGCCCGTGCGTCCATACCGCGTCGGCAGGTGCCAGATGCTCCAGCGCCCAACCGACGATGACCAGGTCGCCGTCGAGCCCGAGGTTGAGCTGCTCGACGGCCGCACGGCACAGAGCTGGGTCGGGCAGTTGGTATGTGACGTTGTCAGTGGGACGACCGGTCATCGCGAGGTACGTCGCAATGATCAGCCCGTAGTGGTGGACGTAGTCGGTGCCGGGGAACGCCTTGACCAGCAGGTCTCGGCCGTGGGCCTCTGCCGTGGGGCGCTCCCAGTTGAAGAGCTTGCCGTCCTTCTCGTACCGGGAGATCTCCGCTCGGCGGTCATATCCGCCAATGACCCGGATGTTGTCCCAGGACTGTTCCTGAACGAGGTGGTGGACCTTGATCTGCAGGTAGCGCAGCAGGCGGCCCGGGCTCATCGTGTGCCCGTCCACATCGATCGGCGCCGCGGGCAGAACCGCACTGGTGCTGCCGGCGAGCATCTGGTCGGGCGCGAGGCTCATGAGCGAGCCTCCGGGATCCGCACACTGCTGCCCGCTGCCGATCGGACGACGGCGATGTTCCGCCGGATCAGGTCGAACCGCTCCTCCGGGATCGGACCGAGGTGTTCGATGCGCGGAGTCTTGGGCTTCTCATACGGCCCGTCGAGGAGCATCGCGATGCCCAGCGCGCCGAGCACGACTGGGGCGGCGCCGTCGACGGAGGCAATCCACTCATGCTCGCGCTGTTCGACCAGCTCCAGATGTCCGGTTCGGCCGAGGCCCAGCAGCCGGTAGACGATCCGCTCGTCGAGCATGCCACGGTCCTCCAGGTAGCGGGTGGCTGTCCACCGCGTACGGCACAACTGCTCCTCGGGAGCGGGATGCCGGGAAGCGGGCAGTGCGATCGCGCCAACGTAGTCGCTGGAGACGAAGTGGTCGTAGCAGCGCAGCCACTCTTCGTCGTCCGCCGCGTGCAGTACTGCGCACAGGCGGAACTCATCGCTCATATCGTGGATCTCACGAGCGGCCTCGTCACTGGCCTTGATAGTCGCGGCTCCGTCCCGCATGACGTCCGGAAGGATGATCTCGCGGGCGCCGACCGCGCAAGCAGCCGCAACCAGATCGGCGGCCGGCAGAGCGTGGCCGAGATCGAAGACGCCATTGTCGACGGTGATCTCCGCGCCACGTTCGGCCTCCCGACGGAAGAACGCCCGATAGGTGGAGTCGGACAAGAGGCGCTGGGCGGCCACGTGGTGCACGCGGGCCGGCTCCTGGGCGACGAACATCTCCAAGTATTCGGGCGGCGCGATCACCGAAAAGTCGATGGTCTTGGCCATCACACCGCTCCCCGCTGCCCCGCGGCGATGGTGAGGAATTGCTGGGAGAGGACCGGATCGTGCTTGAAGAGGCCGCCGACCTGCAGGGTGGTGGTGCGGGCGGCTTCCATCCGCACCCCCCGCATACTCATGCACAAGTGGGTGCCGCGGACGGCGACCGCCACATCCTTGCCGCCGACCACGCCGGCGATCTCCTCGGCGACCTGCCGGGTGAACCGCTCCTGCACCTGAAGCCGTCCGGCGTACCGCTGAGCGATCCGCCCGAACTTCGACAGCCCGATCACCTCACCGTCCGGCAGGTAACCGATTGCGACTTCCAGGTTCATGGGCAGTAGGTGATGCTCGCACAGGGACCACACGCTCATGCCGCCAACCACGACGAGCTGAGCGCTGAGGCGGGTCTCCGTGAAGGACGTGACCATGGCACAGGGCTCGGGCGTCAAGAATGAGCTCCACCAGGACGCGACCCGGGCCGGCGTGTCGACCAGGCCCTCCCGCTCGGGGTCCTCGCCGAGCGCGGCCAGCAGTTGGCCGATCAGCTCGGTGACGCGCTTGGTATCGACCGGTCTCGGCGCTGCAGGGCCAGGCTGTGCTGGCACGGCCGCACTCTGACCGGGCGTGGAACCGTAGACGGCGTTCGTCATGGACGTCGCCTCGGTTGCAATGGTGGGGGAATTGAACATGGGGTGGGCGCTCATCGCTCCTCCACGTCGAAGCGAGCCCAGCTGTGCTCCGTCTCCCGGACCTGGACGGCGACAAGTCGGCCGGGGATGCCCGGCTCGACGTTCTGGATGAACCAGCCGGCCAAGAACTGAGCCAGACGCTCAGAAGTCGGCTCGACGGGCATGATCTCGTGCAGGTTGTGGTGGTCAAGCTCGGTATCCAGGAACCTTCTGAACGGCGCGAGGTCCCCGAAGTCGGTGACGAAGCCTGGGCCTTCCAGGGCCGCCGCAGTGAGGATCAACTCGACCTCGTAACTGTGCCCGTGCTGCCGCGAGCACTTGTGCTCCGGCGCGAGGCTGGGGAGCCGGTGCCCGGCCTCGAAGTCGAACAACTTGCCGATGGTGTGCTTGCCCGGCGGGAGCGATACCGAGCTGAAGTCCATGGACTCCCCCTGAACGTGAGTTTCGGCGATATGAGCGGCTGGGGACCGCAAGCCAGGTGACTGCTGGTTGTGGGTTCTCGGGAAATGACGTGAGAGCGCACCTGACCTGCGATTCTGTCGAAGAAGGTTCATCCACAAGGTCAGCGGCCTCGCTTGTCACCCCACAGCAGTACGTGAAGGCGTTGGGTCATCGACCAGCCGCGGGCGATTACGTCGTCGGCCAGCTCGCGGGCCCGAGAGATGACCGCGTCGGGAGTCGTGCCTTCCGGCATCACGTACACCGGAGTCAGCCCGTAGCGCTGCACCAGATCCTCGATCTCGTCCAGGTTCGACCTGTCGGTAGCGACGAACTTGAACGTCGAGCGACCGCTTTCGGCCAGGGCGGTCAACGCCTCGGGGACGATGCGCATTCTCTGTGGCACGCCGGCGTTGGACAGCTTGGGCGAGACATTGAAGCGGACACCGTCGATGAGGAGTCCGGAGAGCGGCGCGAATGTGCCATTCGTCTCGAACTCCACTCGGCGGCCGGCGTCGACCAGGCGGCGCACCAACGGGACGAGCTTCCTCTGCTGGATCAGTGGTTCCCCGCCGGTGATCACCACGAGTGGCGTATCCAGAAGCAGCAGTTCGTCTCCCACCTCCATGACGCTGCGCCGCGACGACTCGTTGCGCAGGTCGTATCGGACGTTGTCCCAGGTGTAGGGGGTGTCGCACGGCATCCGCCCGCTACAGGTCAGGTTGCACCGAGAAAGGCGGAGGAAGGCCGCCCGCGTGCCGAGGCTGGGCCCTTCGCCCTGGAAGGTGGGGCCGAACAGTTCCGCGACGATCAGGCCGGTTTCCCGTATCGAGATGGCAGCGGTGCTTTGCTCGCTCATGGTTCTCCTGCTCGCATCAAGCCACGTGATGTAAGGCCTGAGATGTTCGGGACGCTCCACCGCGCGGCGTAGTCCGTCACGAAAGCGTGATCGTTTCCGCAGTTGCGGACGGCTGTCGCGCCAAGCGCTGCTCGGCGGCTGCGCGGCGGACACACAAGGGACGTGTGGTCACGCCGCGGCAGGTATCGCGGCGGCCGGTAGGACGCCTGCGTCACAGGGCACTGCCGGTCAGGTCGAAAACGGCCACGACGGCTTTTCCCCCTTGAACCGCCTGGACCATCCAGGCAGTCGCGAACTGCGCGACCAGGAACAGGCCGCGACCGCCCTCGTTTTCGACATTGCCAACTTGGTCCACCGATGGAGCCGTCGGGATTGCACTGATGTCAGTTCCGCGGTCGAGGACGCCTACCGTGACGCCTTTCTCGTAGACGTCCAAGGTCATGGAGACGACTCCGTAACCGTGCTGTAGGGCGTTGCCGACCAATTCGTCGGCCACGAGCACCGCGTCGTCGATCTGCTCCCTACTGGCACGGCCAGACAGTGCAGTCCGTGCCTGCTGTCGGGCGACTGACTGGGGAGCGGCGATGCCACTGAGGTCGAAGTCGAAATGGTCAACCAGTTCTCCCAGAACGTAGTCGTGGACCAACGCGGCGGTCGTCGGGGACACCCTCGTCTCCTCGCGGTCGAGACGCCCTTCGTCTGGACCGATGTCGGCCCGGGCTCTACCGTGACGCGCCGTGCATGGCAGCGATACGCCGAACCGTCGCCATTTCGTGGCCATCTCTGGGAGACAAGCTGGATACAGGGGTCTTTCGCTAACGTCGGGCGAGTGTCCGCCGACGCTCGTTCACCGAAGTCCGCCGATCGCCTGCGTGCCGACCTGGTCACCGCACTCAGGGAGCACGGATCGATCCGCTCCCTCGAGGTCGCCGCGGCCTTTGAGAAGGTCCCGCGGGAAAGGTTCGCGCCGGAAGCACCGCTCGACGCCGCCTACTCCGTCTGGGATGTCGTCGTCACCAAACGCGACCCTGACGGCAAGGCGACCAGTTCCATCAGCGCGCCCTGGCTGCAAGCCGAGATGCTGGAAGCCGCCCGGCTGACCCGCGGCACGCGAGTCCTGGAGATCGGCTCCGGCGGCTACAACGCCGCGCTCATCGCCGAAATTGTTGGCCCCGACGGCTTCGTGGTCACTGTGGACATCGATCCCTGGGTCACCGAGCGGGCGGCCCGCTTCCTGGCCGACACCGGATATCCACAGGTCAAGGTCGTTCTCGGCGACGCCGAGCACGCTGCCAACGAGTACGGCCCGTTCGACGCCATCCTCGTGACCGCCGGCGCCTGGGACTGCCCCTGGGGGCGGCTCCTCGCCCCGGAAGGCCGAATGGTGGTCCCCCTACGCTTCGCCACCATCACAAGGTCCATCACCTTCGTCCACGACGGCGACCGGCTCCGAGGCCTGGACCCCACCGTGTGCGGGTTCATCCCCATGCAAGGGGCCGGGGCGTACAAGGACCAAGAAGCCGTCCTCGCCGATGGAGCCGTCAAGCTGACGATCGAAGGCGGCCCCGGCCTCGACGTCGACGCGCTCGGCTGGGCGCTGGTCGAACCTCGCACCGAGTTGTGGACCGGTGTCGAGGTCGGCAGAGGGGAGCCGTTCGACACTCTCAACTTGTGGCTGGCCACGGTCGAGGACAGGTTCGGCATGATCTGGCAGGACCCAGAACGTGACCGCGATCTCGTCCAGACCGCCGTACGCTGGTACTGCCCAGCTCTCATTACTCGCGATAGCTTCGCCTACCTCACCATTCGCAACGTTCATCGCCCCGATGAGACCGTGGCCGCGGGCTATGAGCTTGGGGTATACGGACATGGCTGCCGCGGCGCCGAACTCGCCCAGCAGCTCCGTGAGCAAATCAAGGTCTGGGATCGCGAGTGGCGCCACCACCACGAGCCGACTTTCAGCCTCTATCCTGCCGAGACCGCAGTGCCGAAACCGGAGGTAGGCCGAATCTTCCCCAAGCGGCACACCCAACTGGTCATGGCCTGGACCTGAGGTCTGCGGCCTGTATGACCCGCAGGGCCTGTGTGCTGGCTATGACGGATGCGGATGTGGCGTGGCTCATGCATCAGTTTCCTGTTCCTCGCGAGGTCAGGGCCGATGCTTTTCGTGAGGCGCTTGCCATTCTAAACCGACAGCGCTCTGCGCCGACTCAAGTCGTGACCGTTCAGATGACCGATGACAGGCCAATGGGCAGCCGATTGAGAGTGGCTGACGGCAGGGTGACGAAATCCCAGGTCAGGGAGGTAAACCCCTAGCCATTCGGCGACCCGACTGACTGGCAACCGTCAGCTATCAGAGGGCCGGCGAGTCGATAGATGAATTATGTTTTTCCTGTTGAATCCCAGGATTGCCGAAGTGTACATCCTTCAATTTCTTCTGTTTCTGGGACTCAATCTAATCCCGCCTTGATTTGGCTAGAATCTTATCTGCGGCCGGTTCTGTCGCCGATTCCCGGACTTCTCCTCTGGAATGGAAACTCCTCGCCAACTGGACATTCTTCGTTCGGTCGGCCCGTCATTAACCAAATACAGTAAAGAAACGCCGAATGTCGTTGAGCTGAGCGCCATTCTGGGGTTGAATTGAACCGATCAAAGGCAGTAGGAGTGCGAAAAGCGTGCTCCTCACGAAGAGATCGGAGACGGAAGATGTCCAAGGGGGCTCCCGGAAAGTGCGTTCCCGCCAACGTCCCCGGGGAGACGCTTACACCGGAAGACATGGCAAGGGTGATGCCGGAAGACTGGGCGGAAATCCGGCGGCTGGCACGCGGCTATTGCCGAACGGTCGACGCGACGCGATCCCGTAAGCGCATGGACGGAAGCGCCACAATAGTCAAGCAGGGACACGCGCCGTACGGTACCGATGATGTGTCGGATGACGTCACACAGGATGCCGTTCTTCTCTTCGCCCAGCGCATCCGAGACATAATTGCTTCCTGCCGTACCGCTCCTGAAGGCACGGCAGAGTCCCCCGCGTGGGTCTACGTCCGGCGCGATGGCGGCGAGATGACAATCACGCGGACCACGCTGCAGAGGTGGGCGGTTCGCGATGCCGCCGCGCGGAACGGATACCGCATCGATGTTCCTCCGAGCGATGTCGACGCCACGCCCGGCGCTCAGCTCATGCGTGGATTGCCACACGCCGAGAACGTCTCACGGGCGGCCGTAGCTTTCTGCACTGCGCAGAACAGTGCCGTCATCTTCCGTCAGGCGTTCGGAGACGGTCAGGACTTCCCAACCATCACGGATGTGATGGAGGTAGCGGGTCAGGCCAATGACCTGGGCCGTGCGGGGGTCCTGAACAAGGTAGCTCAGAAGCGCTACGGGGGCGCGTACGGCTCTCGCCGGAACGTGATCCGGGTGCGTGATGCCGCACGGGCGGAGTGGCGGGAACTGTCGGAGCGTCTTGACGACGTCAGGAGCGCGATGGTGCACGGCGGAACCAATGGCGTAGAGGACTGACGCAACCCGTTGAGAGGGCCTCAGAGAGCGTTCTGAGGCCCTTTCTCATGCCCTCAGGATGCGCCGCACCCCGTTTCAGAGCCACAAAGTAGCCGGGCAAGTACGGACGCTTGGGCTGTTGTACGTCCCGTATTCAAGTGAGAGCGAAATCCGCCTGTGCGCGTCTGCCGCGTCCGGTGCGGTGTTCGCTCTTACGGTGCTGTTCTGCGGCTTGGTTGCTGAGCTGGAAGAGCGGCAACAGACTGGAACTCCTGACCGTTCGTATAGTGCGCGTTGACGTTGGTAAAACGTCACCGGGTGCGGACGGTCGGGCCCTTCCGGTCACCGTATTTAAGTGAGAACGGAATCCGCCGGTGCGCGTCTGACGTGTTCGATGCGATGTTCGTTCTCACATGTTGTTCTGTGGTTCACGTAGCCGTGCCACAGGACGGCAAGGAGGCCGGAACGGTCGGCCGTCGGTGCGGCGTGCGCGGCAATGCTGCGGAAATGTTGCCGCGTGCGGACGGTCGGGCCGTTCCGGCCACCGTATTTAAGTGAGCGCAATTCGCGACGCGAGAGCGCCGGACACGCCGGAATCCGCCATACGTGAAAGCGCGTCCTGATTCCCGCATGCGCCGGACCGTACGAAGGGCCGCCGGACAGGCGTCGACAAGGGGGGCAATCGTATGGAGGTGAGGTCTGCCGGCCCGCCAGGCTGGGCTGTGGGAGACCTGACGGTCTGCGGCGGGGGCCGCGTGATGCGCGTGGCCGCGTTGGGTGAGGTTCGCCCGGACACTGCGACTCTGGTTTCCGCCGCTGATCCCGGCGGCGCGCGTGAGTACGTGGTGACGGTGGCGCTCACGCCGATGCCCAATTCGGTCAAGGTGATCACCTGTTACGGCTGCCTGGCCAAGACCCATCTGTGGATCGACGCCACGCACACCAACCGGGCATCGGGGGCGCGTGTGCGATTGATCCGCTGCTCACGCTGCTTCGTCGATGCCCTGGATTTCCGGGACTGCGAGATCCACGCGGTCAGCTCGACCGTACGACCGCATCACCTGGCCCGCCGTCGCCGGTACTGACGGCCGCCATTCCACCTACCTGAACCTATGGAGTCGCCATGGCGATGACGCATGCCCTGACCCTGCCACCCGGATGGATCATCAGCTCCCGGCTGGTGCCCGCGTGGCAGATCGACACCGATCACCTGTTGGAAGTGGAGGCCGCCGGGCGGACCGATGAGGGCCGGATCCGCTGGCGATACCGGCTGTCTCGGCGCCGCCGCACGATCTTCTCCGCGTCCGACATCTGCTCGGGTGTCGGAGCGGTTCTGACGCCCGATGAGCTGATCAGCGCGGCCCGGACGGTCCTGCACTACCTCACTCTGCGGCCGGGCGACACCGACGCCGACTATTTCGACTCCTACACCGGGGCTCAGCTGGAGTGGCGCGACCGGTACGCCGAAGAGCTGTCGATCTACGCGATGGACGAGTGGTGCGGCTACTGCGGCGGAGACCACGCCTCGCCCGGCTGCCCATCCCGCTGTGGGGGATGAGCGTGGGACGTTGGTTCGGACTCTGGTCCGGCGGCAGCGGCTACGGCCCACCACAGCCGGATGACCTGGAGGAGTTCTCTTCCCTGGCCGATGCCCGGCGCAAGCTGGCCGATCGGCACCGGTACGGCTATTGGCAGCGCTCGCACTTCGCGTTCACGCACCGCGAGGCCGCCGACGTCCTCACCCCGTGCGTGGGTGACGACTGCGAGATCACGCTGTACGGCTCCGCCGACGGGCTCGACTACCCCGATCAGCGGATCTTCCTTGGACCGCGCGGCGGCGTACGCGTCGAACGCTGCTGATTCTGTCTCTCTTCATTCCATCGCCCTCGGCTGATCGCGCCGGGGGCTTCTTCATGCTCAGGAGAACACTCATGACCTCTCGCCTGGATCACACGGTACGACTGAGCCGTCCGGCGGACCTCATCGCGATCGTGCCCTACATGCTGGGATTCCACCCGGAGCGCAGTATCGTCGCGATGGCGTTCGAACCCAGCACCGCCCCTGACAGCACGGCCCGGGGGCTGCGGTTCAGCATGCGGTTTGACCTGCCGGACCGCTCGGAGGACACGCCCGACCTGGCCCGGCGCTTCGCCGGGTTGCTCACCCGCAACGGCGCCGAGCGGGTGGCGCTGATCGGGTACGGGCCCGGGTGGCACGTCACACCCGTGATGGACGCCGTACGCGGCTGTCTGTCGGATTCGGGGATCGACACGATCGACGCGCTGCGGGTTGAGGATGGCCGTTATTGGTCGTACATGTGCCCCGATCCCGACTGCTGTTCACCGAATGGCGTGCGGTACGACGCGGGGACCAACCCGGCCGCCGCGGCGGCGGTGTTCGCCGGGTACGTCGCCCAGCCTGACCGCGCGGCGTTCGCGGACACGCTCACCCCAGTGGACGGGCAGGACCGGGAACAGGTGCAGGCCGCGACGCGGGAGGCCTGCGCTCAGGCGCGCAGCCTGCTGGCCGCTGGGGGTGATCACGACTGGTACTACGAGGGCCTCGACCGGATCGCCGCCGCAATGGACCGCACCCAGGCCGGGCAGGACCTGTCCGCCGACGAGGTCGCCTGGCTCGGCGTGCGGCTCACCGCGATCTTTGTACGCGACGCGGCGATGACCTTCATTGGCCGATACGACGACGACACGCACATCAGGCTGTGGACCCAACTCACCCGGCGAGTCGAACCCGACTTCGCCGCCCCTCCGGCCACGCTGCTGGCGTTCCTCGCACTGCGCACCGGAGACGGACCCTTGGCGCGCGTCGCCCTGGAGCGGGCGCTGTCGGTCGATCCCCGCTACAGCCTGGCGGGCCTGATCCGCACGGCTCTGGACTGCGGGCTGCCCCCGGAGGCGGCCGCCGGGATGGACTGTGCGGGCATGGCCGACGAGATCGCGGATAAGGCCGCGCAGTTCCCGGACGGGACCCGCCCGGTGCTGCCGGTGGGGTGGTGAGGCATGGGCTACGCCTCCACTCGATCCGTCGCCCTGATCGGCATCACCGCTCATGTGGTGGGCGTCGAGGCCGATGCCGCACCAGGTGACGCGGAGTTGCATCTGGTCGGCCTGCCGGAGACGTCGGTCTGGCCTGCCCGCGCCAGGATCCGGGCCGCGATCCTCAACAGCGGAACAGCCTGGCCGGACGCGCGGATCACGGTGAGCGTGACACCGGTGATCCCGCCGGTCTACGACGCGGCGGCTGATCTCGCGCTGGCCGTGGCGCTGCTGGCCGCCGCCGGTGTCATCCCGCCGGAACGGATCGCCGGGCGGGTGTTCCTTGGCGAACTGGCGCTGGACGGCGGGATACGCCCCGTCAGGGGCGTCCTGCCGATGGTGGCTGCCGCTGTCCGGGCCGGAATCAGCAGAGTCGTCGTCCCCGCCGAATGCGCGCGGGAGGCGGCGCAGGTGCCCGGCGCCGTGGTGATGCCCGTAACCCGGCTGGCCGACGTGGTCGACCAACTCCGCCACGGGACCCTCCGCGATCATCACGGCCAGGAGCCGGAGCCTGCGCCGTCATCGTCACTCGCCGTAGACCTGGCCGACGTGCCCGGCAACCCGGCTGCCCGCCGCGCGCTGGAGGTCTGCGCGGCGGGCGGGCACCACCTGTTCCTGTCCGGCGACGGCCCGGCCACGATGCTCGCCGAACGCCTACCGGGCATCCTGCCGCCGCTGACCGACGAGGCCGCCCGCCAGGTCGCCGAGATCTACTCGCTGGCCGGACAATCCAACAGGGCACCGAGGATCACGCCTCCGCTGTCCGCGCCGCACCGTTCGGAGACTCCTGCGGCCATCTTCGGCAGCGTGGCGGGCAACCGCCCCGGTGCGGTCTCACTCGCCCACCGCGGCGTGCTGCACCTGGCCGACGCGCCGGAGTTCGCCCGTCCGGTCCTGGACGGCCAGTGCCGGCCACTGGACAGCGGACAGGTCCACCTTGCGGGCCTGGGCCGGAGCGTCCGCTACCCGGCGCGGTTCACCCTGGTTCTCGACGCCCGCCCATGCTCGTGTCCGGAAAGTTGGGAGGAGTGTGCCTGCACACCGGAGGCCCGGCGCCGCTACCGGGCACGCCTGGCGCTGCTCCTGTCGCGTGTCGCCGTACGTGCACCTGTCGAGTGGGGGGATCGTGGGGCGCGGACGGGTGAGCCGAGTGCGATGGTGGCCGCGCGGGTGCTGGCAGCAAGGGTGCGGGCGGCTCACCGGCTGGCCGACACACCATGGCGGACCAACGCCGAGGTACCCGCGTCAGACCTGCGCACGCGCTTTCCCGTGGCCCTGGAGGCCGCCGAGCTACTCCGATCGGAGGCCAACACCGGGCTCGTGACGGCCGACGGGCTTGCCCGGCTGCTGCGCGTGGCCTGGACACTGGCAGACCTACGCGGCGCCGACCGCCCACAGCTCGACGACGCGGCGAGCGCCCTTGAATTGTGGAAGGGGGCAGACGGCGATGGAGCCCGGTGACCGCGTCCTGGTCCGCCCCTTCTTCCACATCCCGGTGCGGCCATGGTGGACGGAGTCCTACCAGTCTCCCTTTTACTACCCGAGCACAGTGACCAAGGTCAACGAGCAGCGGGGACGCGCCTACGTGGAACTGGACGAGTCGCTTTATCCCACACCGTGGCAGGACCGCATCCAGCTCTTCCACATCAGCGACATCCACAGATACGGCTGTCGCTGCCAGGAGTGCGCCAAGCCCGGCCGGGACATCTACCGATTCCGCGCCGACCAAGAACACATGCGCAACGAAGAGCAGCCATAAAGCCGCTTGCCGATCGGCGGGCACTGTCCCGATTCGGGAAATCCGCTAAACCTCTTAGGCCTGCACCAAATCAGGTTGCAGCGCGTCAGGGCCTTGGGGGCGGACGTTCGGGCCGCAACGGCCCCCGTATTTATATGCCAGCAATGAGCGTCTATTCGGTCGAAGTGATGACGCTAGATTGACTCAGTCTGCGCTCTGGGCGGGCCTGCTTTGAACCCGTCAATCAATAATGCGAAAGGAGTCCGTGAGTGAACGAATGGGAGCTCGAGGAACTGGTGATCGAGGTCGCTGAGCATCTGGACGGCTTCAGCCCTCTGGTGCGGCCCGGTCATCCGGCCTACCTGACGGGACCAGCCGGCGCCCGGCTCGTCGTGCATCCGATCTGGAATCAGCGGGGGCGGATCAGGGTGCTCGGTGTCTACCCCGGCGGCAGCAGAGGAACGCTTCCCGGCCTGCGGCGGCATGAGATCACGGTGACGGCGGCGCGAGGGGCGAACTTCGTCGCGAAGAGGATCGAGCGCCGCCTACTGCCCGACTACCGGCGAGACCTGCTGGCCTGCCGCGAGCGGATGGCAAAGAGGGCGGCCGAGAACGGCACGCGGGCCGAGATCGCCGAAACCCTGGTCGAGCTGCTGCCGGAAGCCTCGCTCACCGAGAACGAGCGAGAGACCGTCGTCCGGTGGCGGCTGGACGGCGCTTCCGGCTCGTTCACCGTGTACGGCGACACCACGAGCGCGATTGAGATTCGCGCGGCCGATCGTGAACTGACCGAACGCATCGCCTACGCCGTACAGCACCGCTCCACGTGACCTCGCCCGAGCTTCGGCGCTCACGCTGGAGAGGCGGGCGAATCAGGAAAGTCGACTTACCAAAAGTATCGACAGTATTGAGGGCACCGGCTACGGCCGGTGCCTTTCTCATTTCCATCGAGGGGGAGAAGGAACATGTCCAAGGAGTCTCTGGAGTGGTTGAACGCCAACACCTTGATCGGCTTCACCGAGAAGCGTGGTACGGCCTGGCACTACCGGGCGAGCATGCAGGGCGAGGAGCCGAACCACTATCCAGGCCCGATCCCTGTGGACGACGTTAAGCGGCGGCTGTTCGGCTGGGAGGCGCTGAGCAGCCCGGTCTACGTGGAGGACCCGCGAGGCGGGCTCGCCCAGGTGCCCGGAAGGCAGGCCATCCTGCGCAGCGACAACGGCCACGTGATGGGCATCTTCTCCGACGGCTACGAACCGCACCCCTACGTGGAGTGGCTCATCAACACTATTTCCCGGCTCCTCGACGCCGACCTGTCGATCGGCTCCGCCGGGCTGCTCAAGGGCGGAGCGGTCGCCTGGGTGTCGGTCGAGGTGCCCGAGAACGTCATCACGCCGGAAGGCGTCGAGTTCCGGCCCCACCTGTTCGGGGCGACGTCCTTTGACGGCTCGCTGGCCACGACGTTCAAGCGAGCGGTGACCAACATCGTCTGTGACAACACGATGGCCGCCGGCCTTGCCGAGCGTGGGCAGCAGGTGAAGATCAAGCACTCCCGGCATTCGAAGTTCCGGCTCGCCGAGGCCCGCGAGGCGCTGCACATCGTGTACGCACTGGCCGACGAATTCTCAACGGCGGTACGCGAACTGTGCAGCGTTGAGGTCACCGAGCGGCAGTGGCAGGCGTTCCTGGACGCCCACGCACCGATGCCGCGAGAGCGAGGCCGCAGCCGCACCATGGCGGAAAGTAAGCGAGACGCCCTGGCCAAGCTCTGGAACCACGACCTCCGAGTGGCTCCGTGGCGTGGTACGGCCTGGGGCGTGGTCCAGGCGGTGAATACTTTCACGCACCACGAGCAGAACGTACGCGGCGCCGAGCGAGCTGAGCGAAACATGCTCCGTGCGGTGACGGGCGGCATCGACGAGCTCGACCGCGGCACCCTGCGCGCACTGGCCGCCGTGCTCGATAAGCCGCTCGCCATGGCTGTCTGACACCACGCCCGCACGGCTCCCTGTCTCGCAACGGGCGGGGAGCCGTACCCAACGGAAGGAGGTTACGTGTTCTCCAAGCGGTCCCGTACGCAATGGCTGCCCGCACTCAGCAAAGATCGTCGGAGCGTCGGCCGAAGCGTGCGCCGCATTCCACGCTCGCGTGACAAGCGGCTACGGGAGACGGAGCAGCGAGCACTTCGCACCCGCAGGGCACGTGGTTCGAGCCGTCTCGCAGATCTGCCATCACGGCGGGACAGATTGGCGCCCGTGTCTTCGTCGCACTGGGGGCCACCAGCCGTCTGAGGTGCCGCCGCGACGATAGAGCTTCTCCGGGATCTGCCCCTCGTACGACCGTTTCTGAAACCCTGGTGCACTGTAAACGCCGCGAGCGAGGGGGCCAGAGGCGACATGAACGAGGCGACCGCGCATCTACTGTTCGACGTGGTGGAGCGTCTGGAGAAGAACATCGTGGCTCGCGAGTGCCCGGCGATCATCGCGCTCGAGGGTGGGCGGAAGCTGATTCTGAGCGATTACGACTACCTGCGCGACAGCTCGACTGCGGTGGCGTTCGAGGCCAGGGCAGCTGAGAAGGTGGCTGAGATCGACGCGGCTCGATGGGTGCTGGCGGTTCCGCAAGTGTGGGTGTTCAAGCCGCCGAGCACCATCGCAGTGCGAGCTGTCTCCAATCACCCTCTGCGGGAAGGTGAGCAAGAAGCCATCACATGGATGAGCTTCGACCGGGGTGACGGCGTCGACTACGGGCGAGTCGCCTACGCGCGTCGCCCCAGCGGAGAGCCCGTTTTCGAGGAGCCAGAGATCTTCGAAGTCGGGATCCGGCCGAGGAACGAGATGCCTGGCTTCCTGCTGTTGCAGCGATGTCTGGGAGAGGAGTGAGGGCCGGCTCGCGAAGAACCGGCCCTCCGACCAACTTCAACTCTGTGATCAAAGGCAGATTGAGATCGGTCATCGCGATCCTACGGCCTACCGCGTGTCATCACTGGGATTAGCTCGATACCCCGCGGTCGCCGTGGAAGTCACGTATGGTTCTCGTGCTTCATGTCCGGGATGACCTGGTTCACAACTATTTGAACCACCGGTCATGCTGATACTTGGATGCCTCGGGCCCGTCGAGCTCGTGCGTCGTATTGTTGAGCCGGACAAGGAACGCTGCTCCTTTCACCCCGGTCTTCGTCCTGGTTGTATACACCGGCCCTGAGGCAGGCGCGACGTCGATCCGGGCAACCGTGCGTTCGTCGATGGTGCCGAACGCGACAGTCACGTTGGCCGTCACGGCCTTCCCGAAGGTCTGAATCAGCAGCTGGGTCAGCCACTGCTCCCAGCCGTCGGTGTTTTTCTTGGAGAAGACGGTTAAATCCTCTTCTAGACCCAGCACCGACCCGTCGTCCTGAACACCGACGAGCAGAGTCCCCCCGTGACCGTTCATGAAGCCGGCGATCGTCTTGATCACCGCCCACTCCATCGCCCAGTCCTTCTGCCCGGTCTCCAGGTTCTTGCGGCCGGTCGACTTGAACTCGACGACCTTGCTCTCGCCCGCCTTGATCAGCGACTGGATCCCGTGTGCCAGCGCGGCCCCGCCGCGTTGCCCGGCGAACGGGCTGCCCTGACCGTCGCTACGGTTCACCGGCCGGCCGGTCGCATCCTCGATCTGGCGGATCAGCCGTTCGTAGCGCGCGTCGAAGACGGCGCCGAAGTCGTCCTGACGAAGTGCGAGCGGGTCGATGTCGTGGCTGGTGAGGATCGCATCCAGGTCCTGCGGGTCCACCGGCACACCGGTCTCGATCGCGGCCAGATACTTGCTCGGCGCGCTCGCACCCATGTATCCCCAGGTCTTCCCGTCGATGGCGGTCTTGTTGACGATGCAGTTGGCATACGCGCTTTCAACGCCGTTCGCTGCGCACCACTTCTGCGGGAAGATGTGGCGGATGTCGATCGAGTCGGCTGCGTACGCCTTCGCGTCGATCGTCTCGCCGGTACGGAAGTCGCGACCGCCCCGCTTCATCACGAGTGCGTAGAGCCCCTTGTAGGCGGCACTGTTGCGGGTGCGCAACCTCAGCAGTCGCTCAGCCTGGAACTGCGACTCGCGTACCGTGCGCGGTTCCTCGCCGTCTTCTCGAATCCACGCGAGCACGTCCTGCAGGTCGTTAGCGAAGCGGGTGTCAGTGGTGCCGCCGTACAGCTCACCGAACACCCCACACCAGTACCATTGACGTAACTTCGCGGTCGGCTTCGGTGTGAACGCGGCCTCGCCAAGCAACGTGAGGATCGCCGTCAAGGGAACGAGCTGAGTGCTGTACGGGAGATCACGGGCGTGGAAGATGCGCTCACCGTGGAGGAATCGCACCGCCCCCTGCAGCGCCTCGGTGACGGCACCGGCCCAGCGCCGGTACTCGTTCAGCGGAAGCGCCAGCATGTCGCGGCGCTTGGCCGACACCGCCGGGACGCGGTCACCACGAGCACGTTGCCGGGTGCGCTCCTCCCAGCGACCACGAGTCCAGAGCAGCGTGACGATCTGCAAGAAGGTCGTGGCGTCCAGGTCCGCGAGCAGCGGCTCGTCCGCCCAGGTCGCCTGCCGACTCTTCCAGTCGTCGCGCAACCGGAAGTTTTCCGCGGCGTACGTCGCCGTCAGCAGCTCAAAGACCGTCAGTTCGACGCCGCCGGTGTTCACCTTCTCGAAGACCTGGCAGACGGCCTCCTTGGTCGTCTCCCGATTGAGCGCGATCCGCGGAATGCTGTACTGGAGGAACGGCAGGGTCAGCGTCTCTTGGAACCTCTTCCAGATTCTCATCTGCTCCCGCGGTGGTCCCGCCTCCAGGTAGGCAAGCTGCCAATCGGAGGTGGCAGCCGGGTTGAGCACGATGCTGAGCGGAAAAAGGCCGGCCTTGCCGGCCCGCACCTGCGCCTCGGTCGTGGAGGCGTCGAGCACGACGTCACCGCGGGCATTCACCCGTCGCTTGTCTACCGGTAGTGACAGAATGGCGTCATTCCGGTCTGCATCCGGGTCGATGCACGCGTCGATGTCGGCGAAGTACCAACGCTCGATGTCGTTCTTCCGGGCATCCTGGGTCGGGACCGGCGCCCCGGAACGGAGCGCCAGGTAGAGCGAGGTCGTACGCTGCTGCCCGTCGAGCAGCAGATATTGCGGGACCCTGGTCGACGCCGAACTCGGGACTCCCTCGAGTAGCCGGGGCTGGAATCGCACGTCAGCGTTCCCGGTCTCCAGCGTCATCACGGCGCCGATCGGGAACGAGCGAGAGACCGAGGCCAGCAGACTCACGATGTGGTCGTCGTCCCAGACCCACCCACGCTGGAAATCAGGTAACTGTAGTACACCCTGGTGTGCTTGCTTGAGTAGGTCCGCCAGCGGAATGTCGCCACTTTCGAACGTCTTCACCAGCCCAATTCCTCCTCACAGACACGCTCTTGCGACAGGGTAGACGAAAGCGCCCAGGCGGACGCCACGATTGACACCTCCGGAGGAGCCAGTGCGCACGCACACTGTTTCAGAGACAACCGCTGATGCCATTCATACTGCAGCTGAACGGAAGTCTGCTGTTGCAAAGCGGCATACTGCCCGAGTCGGAAGAAGCGGTCATACCTGCGAAAACTCAGGTCACGCGGGCCTGACAGCTCCAGCGAATTCTCGCTCCCGGCTTGGTACGCCTGCCCAGGTGTCGATGCGTACCATGCTCCCGGTGAAGGGCGCGTGGACCATGCGAGTGGCGTCGATCGCGATGCCGACATGGTGGATCGTCGCGGGGTCAGCCGGGTTGGAGGCGAAGAAGATCAGATCTCCTGGTCGGATCTGACTTCTGGGCACGTGGATCCCCGCATTCCACTGCGCGGAGGTGTCGCCACCGACCCGCGCCCCGGCCCTGGCCCAGGCGTATTCGGCCAGGCCGGAGCAGTCGAATCCTCGCGTTCCGGCGCCGCGACCGATGCCGAAGCTCGGTCCGGCCGGCCCGCCGCCTCCCCACGAGTACGGGGTGCCGCGCATGCGCAACGCCGCCTGAACGGCGATCATCCCACGCTCCGCTCCAGCCAGTGCCTCTGCCGGGATCTCTCCGGGCGATAGTTCCGCGCACAGTCCGGCGGCGGCCGTGGGCGGTGTTTCTCGGGGCTGCGTCGATCTCAGCTCGGGCGCTGAGGGGCTGGGGTAGTCACAGACCGCGCTGGCCGAGATGGCCGCGTACCTCGCGCCTCCTGCCAGTCCTATGAGGAGGACGACTCCTGCCACGAGGCCCGCGCCTGCGGCGAGGATCTTCGCCAACGTGGCTTCTTCGATCAAAGGCGCTCCGCTGCGGGCTGAGGCCAGTGAGCGGCGAGTTCGGCCAGGCGCAGGCGTGCTTCTCGGCGGTTATGGGGCAGCCAGACGGGGCCCTGAGGGTCAGCTCCGGCGACGGCCGTTGCGCACGGCACCCCGGTTTGAGCCGCACGGAGCTGGAGCCGGCCGTGAAGGCTGCTCTCCCTTCGTCTGGAGGCGGTGAGGATCAGGACAGGGGTGGTGATTCCGGTGGCCGCCGTCAGTGCGGCGTAACCGTGCAGCTTGGCCGGCACCCGGTCGAGGGTCTCGGTGCCGGTGTCGTACTCGAGGAAGAAATCGACGGTGCGGCCGTTCTCGGTCCACCTGCCGTAGGCGTCGGGGCGGACGTGCTTGCCCCACTGGGCGGCACAGCGCGCCTCTGGCCACCAGATGTCCAGGCGGCACCCGTTCGCCTGACGAGCGGTGCCGTACAGGCGGGCGAAGACGTCGTTGACGCCGACGCTGTGGGCGAGACGCTGGCTGTAGGCCACGGCAAGGGCGCGGTCGCGGCGGTAGCCGAACTCGCTCAGGTCGACGCCGTCCTCAGCGGCGAGTACGGCGGCGCCGGATTCGCCGAGCACGTAGTGCCAGGGCGCTGAACCGACGGGTGGCTTGGGCCGAAAGCGGTCCAGGACGCCGATGCGATGCAGCCTGACCAGGCGGTGCCGTGCAGTAATCGGGTTGTCGAAGGCGATGTGGGTGATCTGGTGGCCGGTCAGGACCTTGTGGGTCCAGACCAGGCGCAGCAGGTGGCGGTCGCGGCTGGTCAGCTGGGTGGCGAGCGAGGCCAGGACGCCGGGCGTGTAGTGCTCGTTCATGTGTTTTCTCCGTTTCTGGGCTGCTGTCGTGGGTCGTCGCGCGGTAGGACTTCGGGCTGGGCGGGGGTCCGGCCGTGGGCTTTGGCGGCGGCGGCGCGGACGCGTCGCGCCAGGTCGGGGTCGGGGGCGGGCAGTGGCCGCGTGCGCAAGGTGAAGGGCGGGGTCTCGGCAGAGCGGACGACCAGGCGGGCGGCAGCCTGGAAGGCGCCGAGATTGGCGAGGTCATGCCGGGTCAGGTACGGGCTGAAGTGGTGCTCAACCTCACGGGCGTCCTCTGGCGAGAGCGAAAAGTAGATCTTGTTGCGCGCGTCGGAGCTGACCGCCTGGCACAGATCGCGAGGAAGCTGCGCCAAGTGCTGGTGGGCGAGCACCATGGACAGCCGGTAGGCGCGAGCCTCGGCGAGCATGTCCGACAGGGCGTGCGGGAGGTTCAGGAAGTTCTGCGTCTCGTCCACGTACAGCGCGGACGGCGCGCGGCTGCGGCCGAGCCGGGCGCGGTGGGAGGCGGCCTGCCAGACCTGGGCCAACAGAAGCGAGCCGAGCAGGCGGGCGGTGTCGTCGCCGAGCACGCCTTTGGGCAGCCGCGCGAGCAGGATCTTGCCGTCCAGGACGTCGCCGACGTCGAAGGTGGACCGGGCCGAGCCGAGGATGTCCCGGACGAACGGGCGAAGCAGGAACGCCCGCAGCTTGTTCATGATGGGCGCGGTGACGTGTGCCTGGGCCTGCTCGGACAGGTGCTCGTACCAGTTCCAGAATCCCAGCAGGAAGGGATCGTTGAGGCGTTCGGTGAGCTGCTTGCGGTAGAGGGGATCGCTGAGCAGCGCCGGGATATCGGCGAGAGTTCCGCCGTTGCGGGAGAGGGTGAGGGCGCAGCCGCGCAGGATGTCGTCGCTGCGTGGGCCCCAGGAGTCGGCGTAAATCTTGTGGAAGATGCCCACGAGGTTGTCTACGAGGGTTTCCAGGTCCGGGCCGCTCAGCACGTTGAGCGCCGGCGGGGGATGGCGGTCGTCCGGGTCGATCAGAGCGATGCGCTCGCCTGCTTCTTCGGGAACGAGACCGAGCAGGTCGGCGACCAGGTCGCCCTTGGCGTCCACGACGGCGACGCCGCGCCCGGCCTGGATGTCGGAGAGGATCATCTGAGCCAGCAGCGTGCTCTTGCCGGTGCCGTTCGGGCCGAGGACGTGCACGTGGTGGCAGGAATCGATCACACGCAGCGCGACCGGCCGCTCGTGACCGGCGTCGGCCAGGCCGAGCACCTTCCCGTTCTGGGCGACCTGCGGCGAGGGAGCCACCGTGTTCGCTCCGGCTCGTTGAAGCCCGGGTACGGCGGGGTCCATCGGTAGATGCGCGAGTGCGGCCAACTCGGAGACCGACAGGAGGTAGCCGCGCCCGAATCGGCGGAAGGCGAGGTGGCGAGCGGGGAGCGGCAGACGGCGCCGCTCCAGGTAGTTGTGCCCGGAGAACAGGGCGAACGCCGAAGCGATCGCATGCGCGCGACCTCGGATGATCTTGCGGCGCGCCTTGCACGCTGCCCGGTCCTTGCCTTCGTCGCCTTGGACGGCGTAGCGGACGGTGACCTCGTATCGAGGTTGTAGGGACTTGTCCCTCATGGCGCGGGCCTCGGCGTACTGCTCCAGACGGGCAGCGTGATCCTGCAACCTATGGTTCGGCTGGTGGTGAGCGCGAGCTGGGCCCGGCACAAAGAGGTCGAGTCCGGCTCGCAGTAGAAAGACGGGGGTGCCGCCGGCACCGCCGGAAAGACGGCGACCGGTGGCGGGCCTGGCGAGGATCTGTACGGCGGCGTGCTGCCAGCCAGGCATGCCCACCGCGGCTCCGAGGAGGGCGCGGAGAGGGTCGTGGTCATGGTCGTGCCGGAGCGGCAGCCGCTCACTGCGTGCGATCACCAAGTGTCCGCCGGTGGCCTGCCCGCTGAGCGGTATCGGCGGAGCGGCCTCCACGACGGTGGTCCGGGCGGACGGCCACGCGGCTTCGATGGCGTGGTCCACCAGGTGCTGAGGGACTGTGCCGGGGACCCACATGCGGATCTGGACTCCGCCGGTGCCGAAGACGTACTCGAATGCCAGATGCGGCTGGCCGAACAGGATGCGCTTCCAGGCCGGGCACAGGAGTCCGAGTAGGTTGCCCCACAGTGCCTCGGCACCCGCCATGTCTGCCGTAGGCGGGGCGAAGACCTCCACGCATCGTGCCCCGTTCGTCGCGGCGCGGTGGCGGAGCCGTACGACCAGGACGTGGGACAGTTCGAGGGTGATCGCGGCGACCGAGAGCGCGAGAGCGAGCTGCCAGACGCGGCCGTTTACCCAGGCCAGCAGCCAGTCGATGAAGGCTTCGGGATCGTACAGCGGACCCTGAATCATCGTCTTCACAGGTCGTCCTCCGCGTACTCGGCGAGTTCCTGAGGGGAGGAGGTGACCAGGCGGTGTTCCTGCTCGCTGGCCAGGACCTGGAAGGCCACGCGGGACGCGCCGGAGTTCGCTGCCAGCAGGCCGAAGCCGCGCTCGGCGGAGAGCAGGAGGTGGCGTTCGCCGTCGGACAGGCCGAAGGCGTCGCTGACCGCGTCGATGGCCTGGGGAGCCTGCCGAAGCAGAATCTGGGTGGCGGAGTTGGCGATGATCGCCTGTCCGATGTCGGAGCCGAGCAGGTCGGCAGCGTCCTGGGTGACCACCGACAGCCCGGCCCAGTGTTTGCGGGCCGCCTTCGCCATCCGAAGCAGGAACTTGGCGCCCTCGGGGTCCTTCATGAGCAGCCATGCCTCGTCGACCACGACGAGGCGCGGGCGACGGTTGCGCGGGTCGGAGACCCTTCGCCAAACGGCGTCCAAGGTGAGCAGGGTGCCGACGGCCTTGAGCTCCTCGGGCAGGTCCCGGAGGGAGAAGACGACCAGGTGGGAGTCGGGCTGGGTGGTGGTGTGTCCGTCGAAGAGCTGGCGGTGGCTGCCGGTCACGTACGGCGCGAGACCTGCCGCTATCTCGGCGGCCTTGGGGTCGTCGTCTCTGGTAAGCGCGTTTGCCAGATCGCTCATGAGGGGCGGGCGCTTCTTCCATGTGCGCTGGTCGAAGGTGATCCCGGCCTGCTTGTAGGTGGCGAGGATCGCCCGATCGAGTGCCGCCTTACCGGCGTGGTCCAGCGGCCCGCCGAGCATGACCGCGACCAGCGTGTGCAGGAAAAGCGACCGCCGGGTCAGCGGGTCCCCGTCCCGTCGCCCCTCAAGGGGCAGGTCGAACGGGTTGAGCCGGACGTTCGGCGCGCCCAAGTGGAGGTAGGCGCCACCGAGGGCCGTGCACAGGCGGGCGTATTCGTCTTCGGGGTCGATGACCGCGACCTCGACCCCGGCGTAAAGGGATCGCAGGGCTTCCAGCTTGGCCAGGTAGGACTTCCCGGCCCCGCTGCTGGCGATGATGGCCGAGTTGTGGTTGGGCTGAGCGAATCGGTCCCAGGCAACCAGGGACGGGCTGGCGGCGTTGGCGCCGTACAAGACCGCGGTCGGCCCCAGTTCGGTGGTCAGATCCGGGCTGGTGAACGGGAACGCCGCCGCGAGCGCCGGGGTGTCGAACGTACGGCTGATGGCCAGGTTGTCGAAGGCCAGCGGCAGCGAGGACACCCAGCCCTGAAGCTGTCGGAAGGCGATCTGCCGGGCATCCAGCAACAGCGACGCGGCCAGTGCTCGCACCTGGGCGCACCCCTCGTCCAACTCATCCTGGGTGGCGGCGTGGACGGTGAGGTAGATCGAGACGCGGAACAACTTGGCCTGACCGCGCGCGATGCGGGAGGCGAGATCCTGGGCGTCTTCTGCCGCGACCTCCGCTCCGGGATCCAGAAGCCGGCCGTGCTGCTGGTCGCTGCGCAGCCCGGATTCCAGACGCGCGAGCTGCTTGCGCAGCCGATCGGCGGCGACCTGGGACGGGACCGGATCGACATGAAGCGACACGTCCAGGCGGCCGGGATAAGTCAGCAGCGGCTCCAGCCAGCCAGGTGTGACCTCGCGCGGGTATCCGCTGATGGCCAGGGTGGCGCACAGGCTGCCACTCACTCGAAGGTCCCGCGGCCGGACCTGGATCGCGTCTGGACCGAACCCGGTGGCGAGGGCCGTGCGCCTGCGTGGGAAGAGCTTCACCGGTGTTCTCCTGTTGTGATGACCTCGCCTGAGGTCGCGAGTTGGTCGGCGGGTAGCGGCGGGCAGGCGGGGTCGAAGCAGGAGGCGAGCAGCGCCCGTATGGCCGGTGCGTCCAGCGGGCGGACGGTGAGTCCGTAGCCCGACAGCAATCGGGCGGCCTCCTCCAGGCGGCGCAGCGCCCGGGCCGATGCCGCGTCCCGGCCACCCGCCTCGGCGCAGGGCTCCCGGACGACCAGCAGGACTTGACGGCGCAGCAGGTCGTGCCTGACCGAAAGGCCGGTGAGGAAGGCCGCGTGCTCGTGCGCGGCGGCCGACAGCGCGGGGTGAGGAAGCGCACGAGCGTTGTCCATCAAGTTGTTGATCGTCTCGCTGAGGTCCACCGGCGCGGCACGGATGAGGATCTGGACCGGGCCGGACAGTGAGTTGAGCCAGCGGCCGAAACCCGAGGCGAGGGCGTCCTGCTCGTCCGGCGTCCGAAGGGCGAAACTGACCGTTGACACCTCCGCCACGGCAGCGACCCCGTCCGGCCCGAGATCGATGAGCCCGTCATCGGCCACTCCTCGCGCGGGAAGGCGCAGCGGCGCCGGTCGGGGAACAGACTTGGCGGCTATCCAGGCGGGAGCCGGAGGAATGCTCGCTGATTCGGAGACCAAAGCCCTCGCGGAACGCTGGTGGCGGAGCGCGGACAGTACGTACCGGTCGAGACTCACACCATCACGCCGTCCGATCGCCAGCAGGATGCCGGTCAGCGCGATCGGCAGGGCCCCGACGCCATACGCCACCAGCGGCACGTGCTCTCCAACGAGCATGTAGGCGGCGTACAGCAGGCCCGGGGTGCCGCCGAGGATGGCCACCTGACGGGCGGTGAAGCCGCCGACGATGCGGTCCTCCTGGTCCACATCGGCGGGGATGCGTACCGGCTGCACCCAGCTCATCGGTTGTCACCACCGCCGGACGGGCGGCCATGCCGCTGCGGCCCACGACGGCCAGGGTTCTGGGGGCGGTCGAATCCGCCGGGAGCCGACGCACCGGGCGCCTGGACTGGCCGTCCAGAGGTCGAAGGAGTGGATTGGGCGCGGAGCCAGTACATCTGCACCAGCCCTGCCGGGCCGTTGGCGTAGTAGGCGTCGCGCGGGTAGCCGTACACCGGCGTGGTGGGGGGAGTCGGGACCGATGGCCGCAGCGGCGTCCGGTACTTGCCCTGACCAGGCGGACCGGACGAGGCATGCTTGACCGGACCGGGCTGCAAGTTGCCAGGATTGCCGGGACGGCGCGCTGCCCCTGGCGCGTGGTGGGCCTGGCCGGTGCCGCCCCTGGCCGCGGAGGTGGCGGTCGCTGTGGTGGCGGCAGCCGTACCGGCGGGACCTGCGGCGAGCGCGGGCAGCGCCCTGCTCGTCATGGCGAAGGTCGCGCCCTTGGCCCTGCCTGAACCCCTGCCGCCGCGTGCACCTCTGCCGAGGTGTAGAGCGTTCATGACCGGAGAGGTGAGCTTGTAGGCCAAGGCGTACTTGACGATCCGCGTGACCGTTGAGCCACGGCCGGCGGTCTGGGCGAACACGCGGCGAGACACCCAGCCCGGGATGCGTACCAGGATGATCAGCAGGCACAGGACGAGGACGAGGTTGACGAGCTGCCCGGTCGGCATGAGCCCGAGCAGGAGACGGCCGTCCTGGTTGAAGAAGATCCGTACCGCCATGACCAGCGTGAGTGACTGGGCGACCTGCACGATCAACAGCCCGGTGAAGGCCCGCCACCAGAACCGGGCCAGCCCGTCGGTGTACGGCAGCGCCAGGCAGGCCAGCGCGAGCGGCGCGGCGACCACCAGCAGCACTATCAGCGCGGCCCGCATGACGAACGCGATCAGCAACAGGATCAGCAAGATGACCGCGACCAGCGCGAGCATAATGTAGAAGATCTCCTGCTGGCCGGGGACGACAACCAGGAGGCGCAGGGTCGCCGCCGCGCGCCTCTCATCGAAGTCCTGGCCGAGCAGCGCGTGTGACAGGGCGTTGGCGAGTTCGATGGCCTTGCCGCAGATGCCGAAGCTGACGTTGACGGCCAGGACCGCGACGAACAGGCGCGGCAGGACCTCTTTGACCGCGTATCGGGTCTGGACCGTCTCATGACCCATCGCGGTGATCGCACCGATCGTGGCCAGCAGGACGAATCCGGTGTTCGCGATGGCCGCGGTCGCTTTCCACAGATCGAAGACTCTGCCGTTGCCGGACACGTCCGGGGTCGCCAGCAGTGTCGCGGCCAGCACGTCCAGCAGCGGTTTAGTCGCCAGCGCGACCAGGTTGGCGAACCAGGAATTGATCTGGCCGTTGATCCAGTCGCCGATGCCGAACCCGAACCCGGGACTGTCCACCGGGATGTCGACTGGTCCGGGCAGTGACGGTGAGGGCGAAGGAGCCGGCACTGGAGTGGCGCTCGCGGTTGCCGTCATGGCGGCAATCGACACCGTGACGACGGCCACCGTGATCACCAGTAGCACGGCCGTACGTGGCAATGAGAGGCGAACGACTGCCGCACCGGCAGCGGGCCGGGAAATCGCGGCACCGCGGAACGAGGCGTCGAGCCGACTGACGTTGGCTGAGCCGGTGACCCGAGGCCGGGGCGAGGAGGCCATCGCTCTCACCCGACGACGCGCTTGAGGATGCTCACGAAGAGCGGAGCCAGCACGGCCAGCGCGTAGCCGAAGGCTGCCGCCTTCAACGCCGCCTTGGCCTTCTGGACCTCGCCGGGATCGCCGCCGGCGACGAGGTAGCGAAGCCCGCCGATGGTCAGCATCAGCGTGGCCAGCGTCGCCAGCAAGCCGATCAGCCAGTTCCGCAGGTTCGTGAAGACCGCGTTGAGATCCGACGGAGCCGCGGCCACCGGGGAAGCAGCGAAGGCGGAGGTTGCCACTGCGGCAATAACGAGGATGGCGATTGCCGCAGTGGCCAGGCCCCAGACGGCGATTCCCCGCGAGGACGGTCTCCTGCGGCAGGGACGGCTGCCGCTGGCATGCCGTACCGGATGCCGCTGCCGGGCGGCGCGGTGACAGCGGGCCACGACAGAGGGGTGGTTGGGAGAGAACCGCGCGGAGCCAGGGGTTGTGTCCCTGCCTCCCTTCGGGTCGGTTGCTGTTTGCGCATCCGGAGTTCCCTGGCTCCGCGCGGAAGCCGAGTGCGCTTCTCCCGGGATCGGAGAAGCGGCCAGGGGAAAGGTGGCGGGTTCGGATTCCTCCCGCCGCACGACGTTGATCAGTGGCAGCTCCCGGCGGTTCTGCTGCCCGCTCACCTGGCCGCGGTCCCGCAGCGGCACGTCCTCAAGTCGCGTCAGGCTGATCAACTCGGCGTCGAGCTCGCTGAGTACGCCTTGGGCCACTGCGTCGATCAGCACCAGATCGGGGTGGTACCAGGGTCGCGGGGGAGGCATCGGCTCGCCGGCCGCACAGCGGCGCTCGGCCGTGGCCTCGATGTGACGGCGGGTGCGCTCACCCGCGAAGCGGGCCGCCTCGCACAGCCGAGCACGGATGTGGGGCAGGCCGGTGTCCACACGGTGCAGGGCCCGCAGGAAGCCCGCCATGATCGCGATGTCGACGTCCACGGGGTCCCCGCGGACCAGGTCGCGGGTCAGCGCTATCGCGATCGTGTGCAGGGCCGGCATGGCCATGCCGACGGCCGCGACCGTCCAGGTCGAGCTGGCCTGTTGGGCGCGTGCGACCAACTCCCGCCAGACGGCATCCCGCGCTTCGTCAGTGACGGTCCGGCTGGTGAGCAGTACGCGCAGCTCCCGAAGACAGACCGCTCCCCGGGGCAGACCGGGGGCGAGTGCCGTGCAGTCCAGAGACAAGGCGCCCGGGCCGGTCGTCAGCAACCGGAACGAGGTCTCCGCGGTGTCCAATGGTGATTCGGTGAGGCGATGCGCGCTCATGTCGTGCTCCGGGTCGAGAAGGAGTTCGTGGTCTCGCAACCGGTGTACGCACCGCCTCAGAAACGGCTCAGAGAAAAGCTGGGTAGTCGCTCAGGAATTTCTCAGAGCCTCGGCATTCTGAGTAGCTCAGCGGCTTCTGAGCGCGACCTTCTGAGCTCGGCCACCCGGCTTCTGAGCAGACTCTGAGCCTGCTGATTGCCTGGTCACACGCCACGGAGCCGTGCTCGCGGCCTCGGCGGCCCGCATCCGGAAAACGTGTCCCGACAAATCAATGGAGAGAAGGAATGGCATCCAGAAGAACGCCGGCAGCGGCGGCCTAGCCACAACGGAAAAGCCGCGCCTGCTGATTTCGCCGGTCGCGATTCAAACTGCAAGGGCATTCACCGCCTGGACGCACCGCTACCTCGCCCCACCGGCCGCGGCGGAGTTCGTCATCGGTGTCCAGACCAGCGACACAACCCTGGTCGGCGTCGCTTTTGTCGACACGCTCGCCTTCCGGGCCTTCGACGACGGCAGCACGGCCGAGGTCGTCTGCCTGTCCACTGACGGCACGCCCAACGCCTGCTCGGCCCTGCTGGGTGCCGCCTGGCGGGCCGCCCAGACTGAGGGCTACCGGCGCCTGATCGCCTACACCCGTATCGGCGAGCCCGGCACCAGCCTGTGCGCGGCCGGCTTCCGGCTGGTCCCCAGCCCAGTCGGATGGGACACCAGCCGTACCGACGAGGGCGCCCGCGTCCTGTGGGAGATCCGGGTCGCCGGAGGTCGCGCATGAGGAAACTGCGTGAGCCGTATTGGAGCGACGAGCACGCGGCGATCTACCACGGGGACGCGCGTGCGGTGCTGGCCGAGATGGATGAGGGCTCGGTGGACTGCATCGTCACCAGTCCGCCGTACTGGGGCCTCCGGAACTACTGCGAGGGCCAGTACGGGCAGGAGCCCACGCCGGAGGCGTACGTGGAGAACCTACGGGCCACCTTCGCCGAGGCCCGCCGGGTGCTCGCCGACGACGGCACCTGCTGGCTGAACCTCGGGGACTGCTATGCGGCCAACTCCGACGGCTGGGCGCGGGGCAGGGACTACAACCCGCGCCAGCCGGAGGTGCGGCCCAAGGCGCGGCTGGCCGTACCGCCGAAGAACCTGCTCGGCATGCCGTGGCGGGTCGCCTTCGCCCTCCAGGAGGACGGCTGGATTCTTCGCAACGCCATCGTGTGGAGCAAGCCGAACGCGATGCCGCAGTCCGTCCGCGACCGGATGTCCAACCGGTACGAACTGATCTTCCTGCTCGTCAAACAGCAGCGGTACTGGTTCGACCTCGACCCGGTCCGTCAGCCCTACACCGGCGACCGTCCGATTTCCAGGCGGGCACGAGCCCGGGGCAACAAGCCGAACAGCATCACGACGGCCTGGCCTCCGAGCGGCAAGTACGGGGAGGACTCGGCCGGCCCGCGGCACGGGACGGCGATGCGGCCCACGGGTGAGCGGCATGCCGCCGCGCACCCCAACGGCAGGAACCCCGGGGACGTCTGGTCGATCCCCACCCGGCCGCTACGGGCGGCGCACTTCGCGGCATTCCCGATCGACATCCCGCTGACGGCGATTGCCGCCGGCTGCCGCCCCGGCGGCACCGTCCTGGACCCGTTCACCGGCAGCGGCACCACCGGCATCGCCGCGCGGCAGATCGGGCGGAGGTTCGTCGGCATCGAGCTCAATGCCGACTACTGCGAACTCGCCCGAACCCGGCTCCTCGTCACTCAAGACGAAGGCACTCCCGGCAGGAGGAGAGGGTGACCGGGCAGCCACAAAGGGCCTGCTCAGAGCCTCCCGAACCAGCCTCAGCGGCGTACTCTGCAGGGCCCGGAAGGGCGAGTCGGGCAGCCGGTCCTCTGATTACTGTGGATGAAGAGCCTCGTCCGGCAGCCGAGGGTTCATCTGCACGGTCAGGGACGGCAGAGCCGCAGCCGCTGACGATCGAATACCAGGTCGTCACGCTTTCCGGGGAGCAGGGCAGAGGACTGCGGGCCACCCAGGCGCGTGCCATCTACAAGATCCTGCTCTGGATGACCGCTGAGGATGCAAGGGGGTAAGGCTGGTGGGCGGATGGGAGAGCAAGGCACGCGAGGACCCCTTCGACGGGCTACGTGTCGCTTGGTGCGGACGAACCTCGACCGAGGATCTACAGGACCCGACGCTCTCTCTGCCTCGTCAGCTCAGCAACAGCCGGGCGGCACTGCCGCCCGGCGCCCTGATCGTCGCTCACTTCTACGACATCGAGTCGGGCCGCAAGAACCTGGAAGACCGCGGCCACAGCACCGCCCACGAGCGCTTCACAATTCCCATTCCTCGGGATGGCGGGATTCAGGACCTGCTGGCCGAAGCCGCCCGGCCGAACCGCCGGTTCGACGCGGTCATTTGCGAGTCCATCGACCGGATCTCTCGCCGTACGTTCTATGGGACGAAGATCGAGCATGAGCTCGAACAACTCGGGGTCGCTCTCTTCGCGGCCGACGAGCCGATCACGCTCAACGGCAAACGCGCCACGGCCATCCTCACCCGCCGGGTCAAGCAGGGCATCGCCGAGTGGTACGCCGTCCAGATGATGGAGGCGTCCTGGGACGGCCTCCGCACCCATACACAACAGGGCTGGAACATCGGGCGCCCTCCGTACGGCTACCAGGCGGAGAAGGTCCCACATCCGGTCCCGGCCAAGGCGGCGGACGGCAAGAGCAAGACCAGGTTGGTGCCCGACCCGCTGCGTGGCCCTGCCGTCACGCAGATCTTCGTATGGCGGGTGATGGAACGGCTGGGGTATGGCGACATCGCCGACCGGCTCAACGCGGACCATGAGCGCTATCCACCGCCTGAGTCGCTGAACCCGAACTTCCGGGGACGTAATTCTTGGTCTCGGTCCGGGATCCGGGAGATCCTGCTCAACCCGAAGTACACCGGTTACATGGTGTGGAATCGGAAGGCAACCACCAGCCGCCGAGGCACGAACCGCAGCATGCTCAACCCTCCCAGCGCCTGGGTCTGGTCTGAGCACCCGACCCATGAGCCTCTGATCACCCGGGAGATCTACGAGAGCGCCCAGAAGGTCGGCCGGACGCGCAACACGTCGCGTTCCGGTGCTCAGCTCAACAGGCACTCGCAGGCGCGCCGAACGTACCTGCTGAGGTCCTTCGTCCATTGCGATCTTTGCGACCGGCGCATGTTCGGCCAGACCGAGACGCGCCGCAAGGCCCAGGATGCCTACTACGTGTGCCAGCCCGACCGCAACCATCACGGCCGGGAGGACCGTTTTCCTGGCCACCCAAAGGTTGTCCGCGTTCGAGAAGACGTGCTTGTTGACGCAGTTCATGATCTGTTTCAACGACGCGTCTTCGGCCAACAGCGGCATGAACTTCTCGCCGCCGACCTGCCGGAGAACAGTCGCCAGGCGGAGGAGGAGTGGGAGTCCCGGTGCCGTTCGCTCAAGAAGAGCATCACCGAGATCACGCGGAGGCAGGACAGGCTGATCGCTCAGATCGAGGACACCGACGCGGACGACGCGTTCTGCCAACGTCTGCGGGCCCGCTTCACGGAGCTGGAAGGCGAGCGCCGGATCAAGGCGGAGGAGCTTGCCGATGCCGAGGGGAGTCCGCCCGCGCGCGACCACCAAGCCGGCCTGCTCCACATGATCCCCATGCTGCAGACGAAGATCGCTGAGCTGCCCGAAGAGCTTCAGCGCGAGCTGTTCACGGCCTTCCATCTGGAGATCCGCCATGACGCCGGCCGTGGGGTGGCGTTGATCCGAATCACTCTGGACCACGAGACGATCCAAGGAGTCGCGGCGATGGCAGAAGAACTTCCTGGAAACGAAAACAGGCGCCTGCCGGAGGCAGGCGCCTGTGCCGAAGATTTGGTGAGTGCCCCCGGCAGGATTCGAACCTGCGGCACCCGCTTTAGGAGAGCGGTGCTCTATCCCCTGAGCTACGGAGGCGCACGACGTGCATCAGTAAGCCTAGCGAAAGGTTGGGCCCGCTCGCGCCTCCCCAGGGGGTGTCGTTTCGAGGTCGCCGGTCATCGGCGGGCTGACCTGCGGTAAAGGCATGGCAAGTGGTCGTACGCCGAGTGGGGGAGGGTGGTTAGCGTCGCTGGCCGTGACCGTAACGCGACGTGGATCCGCGCGCGGGCTGCGATCGGTGGTGCTCGTCGCGGCGCTGCTCGTGCCGGCGATCCTTGCCTCAGGCATGCTCATGGCCGACTTCACCGGCTACGGGGAACGGGCGCGGAGCGACTTCTCCCGGGACGCGGCCGTACGTGCGGCACCGGCGGGGACGGGGGACGGCAAGCCCGCCGAGCCTGCCGGCGCGACCGCGGGAGACCGGGACCTCGCCGGGACGCCCGGTACGCGGGCGGCCGTGCCGCCGGATCTCGCGGATGGCCAGAAGGCCCGGAGGATCGACGTGGTCCCGATGGCGGGGACGGTGCGCAAGCCCCTGCTGAACCCGACCCCGGTGCCCGAGCCGGCCGGTCCCGCGCGTCTCTACGAGGGGCTCGTACGGATCCTTCCCATCGTCCAACCCGTCCGTGAGGTCGTCCCCAGGGATGCCCCGAAGGTGAGCCGGCCGGCAGAGAAGCCGAAACCTCGCGAGGAGACGACCTTCACGTGCGCGCCGGAGTGGCGGGACACGTGGCTGTGGGAGCTCTGCCGGGAGCGTGAGGGCCAATCCGAAGGCGGGCGATGAGCTGGAAACACGCAAATGCGACGTGATCGGTCGATAGCGCTTGCGTGAACCGGGGCCCGGGCACACAGGACGCTGTAGTAACGTGCGTCCCTGACCCAGGTCACGAGTTCGCAAACGGGGGAGTCGATCGTGTCATCTCCTCGATCGGCCAGGCTGATCGCGGTCGTCACGGCGATGACTTCGCTGGCCGTCTCCGCGCCGTACGGCACGGCCGCGGCGGCCCTGGCCGATACCACGACCGCGAACGCTCGCCCGGAGGCCGCCGGGCAAAGCGCCTCGGCCGGCGTGCTCGACAAGGAGCCCACCACGCTGACCGAGCTGCGGCGCGAGGCCCAGAAGGCGTACAAGTCCATCGCGGACGCGAACAGGGCGCTGGTGGCGCGCCAGAAGAAGTTCGGCGCGGTGGAGAAGGAGCTGGCGACCAAGCTGGAGAGTCTCCAGCAGGCCACGGCGGAGCTCAACAAACTGCGCAAGCCGCTGTCCGACCTCGCCTCGTCGATGTACCAGGACCCCTCGCTCGACGGACTCAGCCCGTTCTTCAGGGCGGGGAACGGCACGGAGACGCTCCGGAGGATCGCCGACCTCGACCACATCGTCGCCGGGCGCAACAACGTGCTCGGCGACGCGGTGAAGCTGCTGGAGCGGCAGCAGCAGCTCGCGCAGGAGGCGCAGGAACTGCGGGCGGCCAACCTCCTGCAGGAGGCGCAGCTGAGCGCGCAGGTCGCCGCGCTGCGCAAACGCTCCAGCACGCTGGTCCGGTCGCTGACCAAGGCGCTGATCAAGCTCGGCGTGAAGATCGGCGATGGAACGCAGGGGGCGGGTGGCTGCGACCCGACCAGGATCGGTCAGGCGGAGCAGTACCCGAACGGACTGCTGCCCAAGAACATCCTGTGCCCCCTGCCGCAGGCGGGAGAGGAGCTGCGGGCGGACGCGGCGATCGCCTTCGCCGATCTCAACATCGCCTACAAGAAGCGCTTCGGCACCTCGATGTGCATCTCCGACAGCTATCGCAACCTGGGCGAGCAGCAGTCCATCTACTACCGGCGGCCGGGTTTCGCGGCCACTCCGGGCAAGAGCAACCACGGTCTGGGGCTCGCCGTCGACCTGTGCGGAGGAGTGCAGAACTTCCGTTCCGTGCAGTTCAACTGGCTGGAGGCCAACAGCAAGCGGTACGGCTGGATCCACCCCGACTGGTCGTACCACAGCCCCTTCGAGCCCTGGCACTGGGAGTACGACCCCAAGCTCGGCGCGCAGCTCTGACGGGTGCGCCCCCCGACGAGGAGTGCGGGTCGCGTCAGTGCGCGTCGAGGTGGACGGCCTGGCTGATGTAGTCGCGCAGCGCGGCCTCGTTCATCCCGTCCAACGTCTTGATCTTGACGTGGCGGGTCTTCTTGCCGACTCCTTCAAGAAGGCCGTGCGGGTCGGACATCTCGGCGCCCCGCTCGAAGGCGAAGGTGAGATGCGTCTTGCTCTGGCTGATGACGGCGAGGATCTTGTTGCCTCGCCAGGCGGGCGAGCCGTAGGTGAGACATTCGACGGCCTCGGGTGCCTGTTCGGCGACAAGGGCACGCAGAGCCGCCACGATCTCGCGGTACTTCGGGTCGAGCTTCGTCTCGACGTACGTGTCGATCTCGCTGCCGGTCATGGTCATGATCTCCTCGCCGTCTGTTCTCCTGGATGGGCTGTGCGTGTTCCGAGCACGACACTATAATCAAGATTAGTGATAGTCAATGATCGTGATTAATTCTGAAGAGAACGGTGGACGGTGAGGGTTCCAGACATCGGCATGCTGGCCGGCCAGTTGATGCGCGCTCTCCAGGAGGAGCTGTTCGAGACCCTCGCCGAGCAGGGGCACCCCGACGTGCGCCCGCGGCACGGGACGGTGCTGGCGTTCCTGGATCCAGAAGGCGTGCGCGCGACGGACCTCGCGGCCCGGTCGGGCCAGCACAAGCAGATCATCGGCACGATCCTCGACGAGCTCGTCAGGCTCGGCTACGTCACCCGTGAACCCGATCCCGCCGATCGCCGGGCCAAGCTCATCGTCCCCACCGAGCGTGGCATCGACGAGATCACCAAGGCGCGCGCCATTCTCGCCGCCATCGAGGAGCGGCACGAACAAGCCCTCGGCGCCGAGCGCTACGCCGGGTTCAAGGAGATGCTCCAGCAGGTCACGCGTGACCAGCGGGCCTGGCGGCAGGCCGGGGCGAGCACCGCCTGATCGGCGTCCCCGCCCGGACACGGCCGATCAGTGGGGACGGATGGTCACCGAGAGCCTGCCCTGCGCCTGGGCCTGGGCGAGCTCGGCCGCCTGGCCGAGGGTCGTGGCCAGCACGAGCAGCGCGCCGCCGTCCGTACGGCCCGATGGCCGGGCGATCACCCGCACCTCCTGGGCGACGGTCCGGGCCTGGAAAGGGCCGTCCTCCAAGGCCGCCAGGACGTCGATCACGTCTCCCGGCGACAGCAGGCGGGCGGCGTCGGGATCGGCGATCCTGACCGGCGTCGCGACCAACCCCGGCTCCGCGGCCGAAGCCCCCGCTTGCGCGGCCGGGCCGCCGCCGGCCGACCCGCCGGACGCTTGCCCGGTGAGGGTCTGGCGGAACAGGCCCGGGCCGAGCAGCCGTGCGTCGGTGAGGAGTTCGCCGCGGCGTAGCGGACCGGCGAGTGCGCGGCCCGTGACCGGGGCGCCCGGCGTGTACGCCCCGGCGGGCACCGTGTCGGGCGGGAGCCGCACGACCACCAGGTCGGAGGCGGCCAGGCGGCCGCCGGTGAGGTCGCGGGCGGCGGCGAGGACCTCCACCCCGTCAGGGGAACGGACGGCCAGCAGCACGCAGGCCACCGCGAGACCGGCGAGAACGGCGGCGATCGGACGGCGACGGCGCGCCGTCAGCCGCCTCAGATCACGCATGGCCATCTCACGTCAGGGGAGCTCGATCGGCAGCTTGATCCCGTCGAGGGCGTTGCCGCAGGGGCAGGGACGTTCCTGCGGCAGGGCCTCGACGACCTGCGCGACCAGAGTGCGCATCCGCTCCACGTTGGCGGCGAAGAAGGCCAGGACCTCTTCGTGGGTGACCCCCTCGCCGGCCTCCACACCGGCGTCGTGGTCGGTCACGAGGGCGAGCGTCGTGTAGCAGAGGGCGAGTTCGCGGGCGAGCACGGCCTCGGGGTGCCCGGTCATGCCGATGATCGACCAGCCCGCCCCCGCGAACCACTTCGACTCGGCCCGGGTGGAGAACCGGGGACCCTCCACCACGACCAGGGTGCCGCCGTCGACCGTGTCCCAGCCCGTCTCGTGCGCCGTGGCCACGGCGGCCGCCCGGCCGGAGGGGCAGTAGGGGTCGGAGAACGACACGTGAACGGCCCCGCCCGTGTCGTAGTAGGTCTGCTCACGGCCCTGTGTGCGGTCCACGAGCTGGTCGGGGATCACGAGAGCGCCCGGGCCGATCTCCGGGCGCAGGGACCCGACCGCGCTGGGCGCGAGCACCTGGCGGACGCCGAGGGACCGCAGGGCCCACATGTTCGCCCGATAGGGGATGCGGTGGGGAGGGAAGGTGTGGCCGCGGCCGTGCCGTGGGACGAACGCGACGGTCCGCTCGCCGATGCGGCCCACGGTGATCGAGTCACTCGGCGGGCCGTACGGCGTCGTCACGTCGATCTCTTCGGCGTCCTCCAGCAGGGAGTAGAACCCCGAACCGCCGATGACCCCGATGTCTGCGCGATTGACCATGGGCCGACACTAGCGAACGGCGCCGCACACCCGCCGCGCCCCGTCGGCCCCTGTGGATAACCTCAGGCGGCGGCGGTGGAGCCGGACGACGACGTGCTCGAGGAGGAGGTGCTCGACGAGCTCGTGGAGGTCGCGGGCTCCTTCTTGCCCGAGTCGCCCGACGACTTCGCGGACGACGTCGTCGTGGTGGACGTGGTCGTCGACGAGCTCGACGAACGGCTGTCGGTCCGGTAGAAGCCGGAGCCCTTGAACACGATGCCAACGGCGGAGAAGACCTTGCGCAGCTTGCCCTGGCAGGCCGGGCACTCCGTGAGCGGGTCGTCAGAGAACTTCTGGACGGCCTCCAGCTGCTCACCGCAAGCGGTACAGGCGTACTGGTAGGTAGGCACTCGCTCCTCCTGAGACTGGCACTCGACCGGGTCGATTGCTAATGGTAGGCAATCAACAAGCCCAAACGCCACTCCAGCCCGGTTTATTGCCCCGCGCCGTCCCATTCGCACGCACCGCGATCCGCTCACGCGAAGCAACCCCGGGCGACGGAGGTCAGCCGCCGCGTTCGCCGTACCAGCCGGCGAGCTTGCCGCGGCGGCTGACGGCACGCAGGCGGCGTTCGACCGTCTCCCGCTGCGCGGCCGTGGTGACCACGAGAATCTGGTCACCGGCCAGGAGCCGGGTCGTCTGCGTGGGCACGAACGACTGCCCCTTCCGCACCACGAGCGTGACCATGGTGTTCGCGGGCAGTCGGAGCTCGAAGATCTCCACGCCGTGCATGAGCGAGCCGGGCGGAATGCGGATCTGCAGCAGGTCGGCGTTCAGCTCCTCCAGCGGTGCGGCCTCCACGTCGAGGTCGCGGGCCTCGCCCTCCGCCGCCAGGCCGAGCCGCCTGGCGAGGTACGGCAACGTGGGCCCCTGCAGGATCGTGAACACGACGACGATGATGAACACGTCGTTGAACAGGCCCTTCGCCCCCGGCAGGCCGGCGGCCCAGGGGATCGCGGCCAGCACGATGGGGACCGCGCCGCGCAGTCCGGCCCACGACAGGAACACCTGCTCGCGCCACGACAGGGAGCCGAGCCGCAGGAGCCGCACCACCACGCCGGAAACCAGGACCGACGCCGGGCGGGCGAGCAGGACCAGCAGCAGGCCCGACACCAGGGCCGGGACGATCACGCTGGGCAGCTCGCGCGGGTCCGCGAGCATGCCGAGCATCACGAACAGCCCGATCTGGGCGAGCCAGGCGGCGCCCTCGGCGAATCCGCGAGTGGCGGCGCGGTGGGGGAGACGGGCGTTGCCCAGGATCAGCGTCGTCAGGTAGACCGCGAGAAAGCCGCTGCCGTGCAGCAGCGCGGCCCCGCTGTAGGTGACGAACGCCAGCGCCAGGACCGCGATCGGGTAGAGGCCGGAGGCGGGCAGCGCGACCCGGCGCAGCGCGTACGCGCCTGCGGGGCCGACCGCGAGCCCGACGGCCGCGCCGATGGCCAGTTCGGCGACCGTCTCCAGCGCGACGGACGGCAGGGAGAGCGTCCGGGACGCGCCCGCGCTCAGCATCATCACCAGGATGACCGTGGGGGCGTCGTTGAAGCCCGACTCCGCCTCCAGGATCCCGGCGAGCCGGGGCGGCAGCGGCAGCCGCCGTAGCACGGAGAACACGGCCGCCGCGTCGGTCGACGCCAGGAACGCGCCGAGCAGCAGCGCCATCCGCCACTCCATGCCGAGCAGGGCCGCGACGGTCGCCGCCAGCACGATGACGCTGATCGCGATGCCCACCGTGGCGAGCACGAGCGCGGTCGGCACGGCGTCGCGTACGTGGGTCCAGTTGGTGGTGAGACCGCCTTCGGCCAGGATCACGGCGAGCGCGACCAGGCCGAGCTGCTGGGCCGTCTGGGCGTTGTCGAAGTTGATGCCGACGATGCCGCCCTCGCCGAGCAGCAAGCCGAGGCCGAGGTAGATGAGGAGCGCGGGAAGGCCGGTGCGGTGCGCGATCCGAACGGACGCGATGGCCGCGATGACGACGGCGGCGGACAGGAGCAGCCAGACGTTCAGACCCATCCGCTCCCTTCGCCGTCTCTTAGGCCAATCTTGTCACATCTGTACCAATCGGCTGATTCCGCTCGGGAGGGCGGCGAAGCGTACGCGCTGGTCGTGGGGCTCCGCGGGAACTCCTTCGATCAGCTCGCCCTCGTGCAGGAGCGCCACCGTCGGCACGTTCGGCCCGACGCGGGCGAGCGCCCGGTCGTAGAAGCCGCCGCCGCGGCCGAGCCGTACGCCGGTGACCCGGTCCACGGCCAGGGCCGGCGCGATGACCAGCGCGGCGGTCCGGATCGCGTCGACGCCGCGCCGGACGTCCACCGGCTCCATGATCCCGTTCGGGCCGGGGGCCAGCGAGTCGGGGCCGTCGTACACCGCCCAGTCGAGCTCGCCGTCCGGGCGCTGCACCGGCAGGATCACCGTGGCGCCGTGCTTCCACAGGGCCAGGATCAGCCCCTGCGTGGACGGCTCGGTGCCGGTCGACCAGTAGCAGGCCACCAGCCCCGCCATCTGCACCCACGGCTGGTCGAGAAGTAACTCCCTGACGGCCGCCGACGACTCGCGCAGCGTCCCGGGGTCCAGTTCCGACCGGCCGCGCAGGATACGCCGACGCAGGTTCATCTTGTCCAAAGACTGCTCCGTTAGTGTCTACTCATGGCTGACTTCGATCCCGTGACCAAAGCCGTCGTGCCCGCCGCGGGTCTCGGCACCCGATTCCTTCCCGCGACGAAGGCGACCCCCAAGGAGATGCTGCCCATCGTCGACAAGCCGGCCATCCAGTACGTGGTGGAGGAGGCCGTCTCCGCCGGGCTGCTCGACGTCCTCATGGTGACCGGCCGCAACAAGCGCTCGATCGAGGACCACTTCGACGTAGCGTACGAGTTGGAGGACGCTCTTCGCGCCAAGGGCGACGAGGAGCGGCTCAACCAGGTGAAGGAGCCCGTCGACCTCGCCACCATGCACTACGTGCGGCAGGGCGAGCCCAAGGGCCTCGGCCACGCCGTCCTGTGCGCCAAGCAGCACGTCGGCCACGAGCCGTTCGCCTGCCTGCTCGGCGACGACATCATCGACCCCCGCGACCCGCTGCTCAAGCGCATGATCGAGGTGCGCGCGACCTACGGCGGCAGCGTCGTCGCGCTGATGGAGGTGCCGCGCGAGCAGGTCTCCCTGTACGGCGCCGCCGCCATCGAGCCGACCGACGAGGACGACGTCGTCCGCGTCACCGACCTCGTGGAGAAGCCCCCGGCCGACGAGGCGCCCTCCAACTGGGCCATCATCGGCCGCTATGTGATCGACCCCGCCGTGTTCGACGTGCTGGAGCGCACCCCGCCCGGGCGCGGTGGCGAGATCCAGCTCACCGACGCCCTGCGCACCCTGGCCTCGCTGGGCCCGGAGGAGGGCGGTCCGGTGCACGGCGTGCTGTTCCGCGGCCGTCGCTACGACACCGGCAACAAGCTCGAGTATCTGCAGACCGTGGTGCAGTTCGCCGCGAACCGGGACGACCTCGCCCCCGAGTTCCTGCCCTGGCTGCGGGAGTTCCTGAACAAGTCCGGACAGTGAGCCGATGAAGCCCGTCGACCGCCATCTCGCCGACATCCTCGCGGCGGTGCGACCGCTCGCACCGCTCGAGGTCGAGATCGAGGCCGCCCTCGGCGCCGTGCTGGCCGAGGACGTCGCCTCGCCCGTCCCGCTGCCGCCGTTCGACAACTCGGCGATGGACGGCTACGCCGTACGGGCCGAGGACGTGGCCGCCGCGCCCGTCACGCTGCCCGTGATCGGGGACGTGGCGGCGGGGGACGGCGGGCTGAACGCCCTCGGCCCCGGCCTGGTCACCCGCATCATGACCGGGGCGCCCCTGCCCGCCGGCGCCGACGCCGTCGTCCCGGTGGAGTGGACCGACGGCGGCACCGCCCGCGTACGGATCGACAGGCCGGCGCCGTCCGGCAACGCGATCCGGCGGGCGGGCGAGGACGTGCGGGCGGGCGACGTGGTGCTCCGCGAGGGCGCCAGGATCGGGCCCGCCCAGGTCGGGATACTCGCCGGGGTCGGCCGGCGCCGGGTGCTGGTGCGGCCCCGGCCGAGGGTGGTCGTGCTGTCCACGGGTGCCGAGCTCGCCGAGCCAGGCACCCCGCTGGGCGCGGGCCGCATCTGGGAGTCCAACAGCTTCATGCTCGCCGCGGCCGTACGCGAGGCCGGGGCGGAGGGGTTCCGGGCCGGTTCCGTGACCGACGACCCCAAGGAGTTCATGGACACCCTGGACGCCCAGCTCCTGCGGGCCGACGCCGTGATCACCAGCGGTGGCGTCTCGATGGGGGCGTACGAGCCGGTCAAGGAGGCCCTGTCCCCGCTGGGGACGGTGACCTTCGAGAAGGTCGCCATGCAGCCGGGCATGCCGCAGGGCTTCGGCGTCGTGGGGCCCGACCGCGTGCCGATCTTCACGCTGCCGGGAAACCCGGTCTCGTCGTTCGTGTCGTTCGTGCTCTTCGTCAAGCCGGCCCTGCGGGCGATGCAGGGCCTGCCGGCCGGGCCGCCCCCGGCCGTACGGGCGACCACGACCGCGCCGCTGCGCTCTCCGGCGGGGAAGCGGTCGTACCTGCGGGCCGTGCTGGCCGGGGAGACTGTGGCGCCGGTGACCCGGCAGGGCTCGCACCAGCTCGCGGCGCTGGCCGGGGCGAACGCGCTGATCGTGGTGCCGGAAGACGTGACCTCGCTGCCCGAGGGCGCCGAGGTGGAGGTGATACCGCTATGAAGCTGACTCACGTGGACGAGTCGGGCGCCGCACGGATGGTGGACGTCTCCGAGAAGGACGTCAGCGCCCGCACCTCCGTCGCGACCGGCCGGGTGCTGCTGTCGCCGGAGGCGGTGGCCGTGCTCCGCGCGGGGGACGTGCCCAAGGGCGACGCGCTCGGCGTGGCGCGGATCGCCGGGATCATGGGCGCCAAGCGCACCCCCGACCTCGTGCCGCTGTGCCACCCGATCGCCCTGACCGGCGTGAAGGTCGACCTGGCCGTGGTGGACGAGGGCGTGGAGATCACCGCCCGGGTCCGTACGGCCGACAGGACGGGCGTCGAGATGGAGGCGCTCACGGCCGTCACCGTCGCGGCGCTCGCGCTGGTGGACATGGTCAAGGCGGTGGACCCGGCGGCGGTGATCACCGATGTCCGGGTCGAAGAGAAGACGGGCGGCAAGACGGGCCACTGGACGCGGTCCGGACAGGAGTGAGGGCGTGCGCGCTTTGGTGGTGACGGTGTCCAACAGGGCGTCCGCGGGCGTCTACGAGGACCGCTCCGGGCCCCTGCTGGCCTCCCTCCTGAAGGAGGCGGGCTGCGACCAGGTGGACGGGCCCCGCGTGGTCCCCGACGGGGACGCCGTCGAGGCCGCGCTGCGCGAGGGCGTCGCCGCGGGCTACGACGTGATCGTCACCACGGGCGGCACCGGGGTGACGCCTCTCGACCTCACCCCGGAGATGACCCGCCGGGTGCTGGACCGGGAGATCCCCGGCATCGCCGAAGCCATACGCCAGGTCAACCGGGAGAAGGTGCCGACGTCGATCCTGTCCCGCGGCCTCGCCGGGCAGGCCGGCAGGACGCTGGTGGTCAACCTGCCGGGGTCCTCCGGCGGCGTACGGGACGGCATGGCCGTGCTGACCCCGATCCTGGCCCACGTCGTCGACCAGATCCACGGCGGCGACCATGCGCGCTGAGGAGCCCGCGGTGGCAGAGGCGCGTCCTGCGTGGCGCGTTGACCGTGTTCCGGTGGATGATTGACGAATGGATCGACTTCGCGGCTGGCCGGCATCCATGGCCGAGGGGCCCGTCGGGCTGCGGCCGCTGCGTCTGCGTGACGTACGGGACTGGCGCGACACCCGGCTGCGCAACGCCGAATGGCTCCGCCCCTGGGAGCCGAGCAACCCCGAGACCCCGCTGTTCCGCACCGGCCTCGGGCCGTACGTCTCGATGGTCGGCACGCTGCGCCGCGAGGCCCGCCAGGGGCTCGCCATGCCCTGGGTCGTCACGTACGAGGGACGGTTCGCCGGGCAGCTCACCGTGGGGGCGATCGTGTGGGGGTCGGCCCGCTCCGCGCAGGTGGGCTACTGGGTCGACGGCGCGCTCGCCGGACGGGGCATCATCCCGACCGCGCTCGCCATGGCGGTGGACCACTGCTTCTTCACGACCGGTTTACACCGGCTCGAGGCCAACATCCGGCCGGAGAACCACGCCAGCCGCAGGGTCGTGGAGAAGCTCGGGTTCCGCGAGGAGGGCATCCGCCGGCGTCAACTGCACATCGACGGCGCATGGCGCGACCACATCTGCTACGCGCTGACCGTCGAGGACGTGCCGCGCGGACTGCTCGTCCAGTGGCGCCGCACCGTGAACTCGGCCGCCCGCCGCAGCGAGTCCAGCCCCGGGTAGGGGCCGGCGGTTGTGCCCGGCCGCCTCGGCGGCCGTGACCGCGGCGCCCCCGCATCCGCGTCCGCCGAGGCGGTGAAGATCCAGATCGTGCCCGCCCGCACCGAGACCGTCCGGGAGTGGATCGACCCGTTCACCTGCCCGCCGAACCAGGTGCTCACCGGCCGCTCGCACTACGGCGACGAGCGAGGGTCACCACCGGTCAGTACACGGAGAGCAGCCACAAATGGCAGGCGAAGCCCGGCGCGGTCATGACCGGTCGCACGCACTACGGGGACGAGAACGGCAAGACCACGTACCGGTTCGCCACCGTGTATTTCGAGGGCTGATCTCCCGTAGCACACCGGCCGGCTGACCGGCCCCGGCCGTGCCACGATCATCCGGCCCGGGACGGCCCAGGTGGATATCGCGAGACCGGCCGGTCGAGCCCGTCGAGCCGCGTGGTCTGTGAGGAGCACGCGACTTCCTCGGGATCGAATTACATGAAGAGCTTTGACGATCTCGCGACACACCGGACTGAATGCTCGTCATTCAGTGACACACAGTCCTACGGTGCGTGACGTGAACACCTCTCCGCCGACCCAGGGCCACGGACGTGTTCACCATGCCCTTCTTCCGGGGGCGCGGGGGTGGGCGCATGGGTAGCGCCCTGCTCTACCTCGCCATCGTCGTCATGTGGCTCAGCGTCCTGCTGCCCATGTGGCTGCGCCGGGACCGGCACAGCGACGACGAGCTGTTCGAGGAGCAGGCGGAGGGGGCCACGCTGTCCGAGCCGCCCGCCGCCGACGACTCCTCGGAGGCCGCCGCCACCGAGGACGCCTCCGGCGACTCCGACGGCAGCGGTGACGCGGACGGCGGCGACGCCGACACCGTCGTCACCCCGCCGGCCGCGTCCGCGGACTCCGCCGACCCCGCCGCGTCCTCCGCCGCTGCGCCGGGCGCCGAGGCAGTCACGCCGGACCAGATCGCGGCGGAGCGGCACGCGCGGGCCCGCCGGGTCGCCGCCCACCGTCGTGCCCGGATCCTCGCCCGGCGCCGGCGGCGGCTCCTGTGGAGCATCCTGCTCGTGCTGGCCTCCGTGGTCACCGCGGCCGTCCGCGTGATGCCCTGGTGGGCCGTCGCTCCCTCGGGCGTGCTCCTCGTCGGCTACCTCGCCGTGCTGCGCGTGGCCGTACGCGCGGACAGGGAGCAGCGGGAGAAGGCCGCCCGGGCGCGGGCCGAGCAGCTGCGCCGCCGGCGGGAACGCCGCCGTGCCCTGGCCGAGGCGGCCCGCGAGGCGGAGATCATCAAGTTCGAGGCGCGCAAGCGCGTCCAGGTCTTCGACCAGTACGCCGACGGGCGCCGCGCGGCCGGAGACTGATTGGGTGGCGCGAACACCCCGCAGAGTTTGCTAATCTAGTCGAGGTCGTTGGGGCTATAGCGCAGTCCGGTAGCGCACTTCGTTCGCATCGAAGGGGTCTGGGGTTCAAATCCCCATAGCTCCACCACGACAGAGGCCGGTTCCGCCTAGCGGGACCGGCCTCTTTGATCTTCTGGGTGACTAACTGAGTGACTACGGCTTGAAGAGGTCGTCCATCGCCTCGGCCCCCTCCAGGAGCACCGGACGGAGCTGCTTGCGGTAGACCGTCTCAGTGACCTTCGTGTTGCTATGACCCACCAGGCGCGAGATGTTCTCGATCGGCACGCCGCTGGCCGACAGCAGTGAGACGAAGCTGTGCCGCATCTCCCGGGGCGTCCACTCCTTCTCATTCAGTCCCGCCTTCTTGACCACCTTGCGGAAGGCACGCCGGACGTTGTGCGAGTCGAGGGCAGTCCCGACCGCGGAGGCGAAGACGAGGTCATGGTCCTGCCATCGGGCGCCAGCCGCTTTGCGCGCGACGGTCTGCCGCTCACGGTGAGCTTTGAGCGCGTCCGCACAGCGCTTCGGCATGGCGAGCGTCCGGCGAGACTTCTCGGTTTTCGTGTCCCCGCCGGCCCGGACGGATCGCCACACCATGATTGACGGCGGCTCGCCCTCCAAGTCCACATGTGACCAGGTCAACGCGCGCAGCTCCTCGGTCCGGGCGCCGGTCAGGAGTGAGACCACGATGTAGGCGTTCATGCTCGTTCCTTCGGCCGCCGCGAGCACGGCTTCGGCTTGGTCGAGCGTGAGCGACTTCGACGGGCGCCCCTGTCTGCCCTTGGGGATCTCGCACAGCATGACCACGTTGCGCTTGACCTTGTCCCGGGCCTGAGCGCGAGAGACCGCACGGACGAGGATCGAGCGCACCTCCCGGAGGCTGCGTGTGCTCAGCTCCTTCGACTTGTCCGCCAGCCAGCGGTCAACGTCGTCGGCAGTGAGATCAACGAGCTTCCGTGCGCCCAGGGCAGGGATCACGTGCTTGTTCGCCAGGATCGTGCACTTGTCGAGGGTGCCGCGGTCGCGTCCGCTCAGCCCGAACTCCAGCCAGTTCCGTACGGCGTCCGCCACCGTGTAACCGGTCGAGGCGACGAGGAGACCGTCCTCGTAATCGCGGATAATCGCCTTGAGCTTGGTCTTGGCCTCGGTCTTGGTCTTGCCGCTGGCCTTCTTCACGATCCTCTTGCCCTGTGGGGTGTAGCCAACGGTCACCGAGGCGATCCAGCGTTGACGCGCCTCGTCCCAGTGCAGGCCGCCATCCCCGCGGCTACGGCGCTTGGTCATCAGGCGGCTTCCTCGGCTTCCTTCTCGAGCAGGGTCAGGTATTCGGTGATCGCTTCGGCGGGAATGAGTCGCGTACGGCCCTCGGTGACCGACCGCAGGCGCTTGCCGCGGATCAGTTCATAGATCTTTGTCTTGCCGAGGCCGAGCACGCGGGCGGCGTCGGGAACGCGGTACAGCGCGGGCTCGCTGAGGGGCCGCGTCATCGTGGTTCCTCCTTCGGCGGTTGATCGCTGAGGTGTCCTGCCAGCAGGGATTCGCCAGGGGTGTAGCCCTGGCCAGCGAAGGTCCAGTGCGCGAGCACGAGGGTGGTGTCGGGGTCGTAGGCCCAGCCGGTTTCGCGGAGTTGGGCTTGGCGGTAGTCGGCCCGTTCCTGCCGGATCTTGCCGAGGGTGGTCGCGTAGGCCCGGGAGCGGGTGGAGAAGTGGCCGCGGAAGCCGAGCATGTGCGCCCACTTACGCAGCTTGAGAACCAGCAGTTCGGGATGGGTGACGGGGTCGCCGAGGGTCCAGGCGGTTCGGATCAGCCGGGCGGCGTGTTCGCTGGCACCCTTGTCGCGCAGGTGGATCAGGTCGTGGGAGCGAATGCGCCGGTCCAGGGTGCCGGCGGATTCGGCGGCCTTGGTGGCGTACTTGGCGACGTAGCCGGCGACCTTCTGCTCGGTGAGCTGATCGCCTTCCCCGTCGAGGTCGGCGGGGTTGATGAGCTTGACATCTACCTGATCGCCCCAGCGGAGATCGAGGGTAGGTTGGCCGAGGTCGGGGGCGTCGATGTAGACCGACGCGGCGGCCGAGCGGATCGCACCGTCGAGGAGCTGCACGGTCGCCCAGTCCGGCGGCGGGATCGGGGTGGTGTCCTCGGGATCGTCGGGACGGCCGTCGAGGCGGATGATGGCGTGGAAGTGGACGACGCCGCGGGCTTGGTATTCGGCGACCTTGGCGAAGGACACTTTGACCTGCCGGTTGAACGCCGCCTGTGACATGCCGGCGGCGCCGGCGAGGTGGCGGCGCAGGTAGATGGTGAAGCGGCGCCACAGGTCCCCAGCGTGGGCGTTCCACAGCACATGCCCGACGTAGTCGTAACTGTCGGGGTCGAGGGGTTGCCCGATGCGAGGGTCGTCGGCCGCGTGGCGGTCGAAGCAGGCAGGCCCCGAGCGGCGGGGATGGCAGACCTGCGGGGCGCCGTTCTTGCCGGGGCCGCGGTGGACGGGACCGAAGGACGGGGCGGTCAGGGTGGCGAAGACCCGCGGGTGGGTGCGGACGGTTTCGGGGACGCCTTTGGTGCCGCCGATCAGGCCGGCGCGGATCAGGTGGAAGGTGTCGGCGCGGTAGAGCTCGGCGCAGGAGGGGCAGCGGGAGGCGCGGCGGTTGCCGCAGCGGACGAGAAGCTGCCCGTGCGGCTCGTTGCTGGTGGTGTAGGTGTGTAGGACCTCGCCCGTGCCGGCATCCACGGTCAGGGTTTCGCCGGTGAGGCGGACGGGTTCTGTGCAGCCGCGCAGGCGGGCGACCTGGTCGAGCCAGCGGGTGAGGTCTTTGCCCGAGCGGCGGGCCAGGTCACGGATGACCGGCCCGACCAGCTCAGCGAGCGGCGTAGGCGCGCTCAAGCGGTGATCCTCCTTACCTCGGTGACGACGATGCGGGGGCAGCAGTTGCGGCACTGCTTGTCGAGCGAGAGACGGCGCCCGCAGGCGATACGGCGCCGGAGGTGGCCGAGCCGGACGAGGACCGGAGCGAGGCACGGCCCGGACTCCACGGCCAGCACCCGGCGGACGGTGGACCAGGGGCGCTGTCCGCCAGGGGCGTAGGTCTCGGTGACCTGCACCTGGTAGCGGCTCATTTGCGGCCCCGGACGTAGATGCGGCCGGTGGCGTTGCAGGTCCGGCAGGGCACGCGGCGCCGGTTGGGATCGAGGCCGGTGGAGCAGAAGCCGTTGCAGGTGGGGCAGGTGCGGTAGTGGCCGGTGCTCATTTACCGCACCTGGCGCAGGTGGTCGAGGTGCGGGGGTTGATCCCGCCGCAACGGCAGACCCAGGTGGAGGCGGTGCCGGGCGGCAGCCAGGCCCGACCGGACCCGAGTACGGGCGTGACAGGGCGAAGGTGGCGCATACTGGTAGCTCCTTGCTGAGAGGCGAGGGAGACGCCCCGCGGGACGGCAGTGCCGGCAAGCTCAGGCCGCCCCGTGGAGGCGTCGCATCCGTGTGTGATCAGTTGTGGTTGTCGATTCCGCTGCCGTCGCAGTCGCGGCACCGCTGGTTGTCGGCGTCGATGCCGGTGCCGTTGCAGGTGCAGCAGCGGTAGGCGTAGACGGGGAACTCCTCGCGCGCAGTCATCTCAGAGGCCCCACTGCTGCATCGCGGCGATGTCTTCGGGGCTGAGCTGCTCGTCTGCTTCGACGCGACGCCTCAGTGCCTTGAGGTACGCCTTGCCGGGGGCCGAGGGGCCGTCGAACTCTCCGCGGCGGGATGCCTTGCGCTCCTCTTTGAGGTACCTCCTCTGAGCTGCGCGCCAGTTGTTGATCTCCTGGTCTCCCACGAGTGGGTCTCCTTCCTGATGTCGCAAGGGGGACAGCGGGGGTGCGGCGTGCCCGCCCGAGGCTCAAGCTCGGGTGACCGCCTGACGGTCGGGCTGATGAATGATCACGGTTATTCGGTGCAGGGTTGGGTTCCGGTGCCGTCGCAGGTGAGGCAGGCGGCGTACTGCTCGACGGTGCGGCGGCGCAGGCCGCGGCCGAGCACCATCGCGGTGAGGACTTGGCGCTCGCCGTCGCAGTCGGGGCAGGTCTCGGGCGCCTCGGTCGTGCCGGCGGTGGGGGTCACAGTTCGCCCCGTCCGGCGCAGGTGGGGCAGGTCTGGCGGGTCTCGATGGTGACGGTCTGGCCGCCGCGCTTGGCAGACTTGAGGACGCCGACGGTGCGGTAGCCGCGGCAGGTGCCGCAGATCGGACGCTGAGACTTCATGCGGGAACTCCTTGTCACAGGTGGGCGGGATCGGGGGTCAGCAGTGCGGGACGCCGCCGGGGCAGTCGCACACGGTGTCAGCGGGGTCGTCGGTGGACCATCCGCACGGCACGCACCAGGCAACGACCTGGTAGTCCTCGTATTCATCCCGTGCCATTGCGGGGGCTTCCTTTCTGTGTGACTGGTTGAGATCGAGGGGAGCTAAGCGGCGAGCAGCGCGGCGGCCAGGACCAGTAGCGCGACGATGAGCAGATCTACGGCTAGGCGCAGGCGCCGGTACTTGGTCACGGCCAGGCGGGACAGCAGCCACACATCCGCGGCCACGTGGCCGGCCGCATCTGTGGTGGTGAGGGTGTGCAGGAGCGCGGCCGGGGAGGCGGCACGAGCGTGGACGACGAAGCCGGTGCCGCCGATTCGGGGGATGCGCGGGCGGACGGCCAGCAGCAGCACCGCGACCGCCACGCCGAGCAGGCCAGCCGAAGCCCACAGGCCGGCCAGCGCCACCGCGGGCATACGGGTGGTGGAGGTCGCCGCGGTCGTCACGGTGATGACGACGGCGAGCGCGGCGCCCGCCCACGACAGCAGCAGACCCGCTTTGGCGTCCACCCGGGCCAGCTCAGCCCGCACCAGAGCCGCTTGCTCGTAAAGGTCGGCCAGCGCAGACGCATCGACATCTGACGGCGTGATCAGCGACCGCGAACTGTTCACCGCTGCCCCCTGCTGATTGAAGCCGCAGCGCTGGGGGTCAAGGCCTCAGAGAGCATGCCGCGGTGGGCCGGGAAGACCTTCCCGCCGTAGGCGTGCGCCAGGTAGTGGACGAGGTCGTTGTAGGTGTCGGCCAGGACCCAGGCGGCGCGGGCGGCGTCATCGGCGCCGACCACGGTGGGCAGGTGGTCGCGGTGGTAGGTGCCCAGGTGGGTGCGGACCGGGACGGTGACCATCCATGCCTCGTCGCTGGCGCGGGGATCGGGCACATACCGCGGCGGCAGCGCCTCCCAGGGCGAGGTGATGCCGGTCAGTCCGGTCTCTTCGTGCAGTTCGCGGATCGCGGCGTGCACCGGGTCTTCGCCGGGATCGACGTGCCCGCCGGGCAGCGCCCAGCCGTGGCCGTCGCCGCGCTCCACCATGACCAGCCAGTGATGCCCGTCGTGGTCGGTGGCGGTGACGATGGCGTCAGCGGCGAGGGCTTCGCCCCAGTGGCCCAGCTCGTTGCGGCCGTAGCGGATGCCGGTGCGCTCACACGGGTTGACCGGACGGCCGTCGATCAGCTGAAACGGGATCGCGGCGCGGGCCTGACGAGGCGCCCAGTCGATCCGGGTGGGGTCAGTTTGCGGGTCGGCCCAGCCCTGGCGGACGCCGATGGTCAGCACGTCGGGATGGGTGTAGGTGATTTGGTCACTCACGGGTCTCTCCTCCGGTCAGTTCAGGCGGGTGAGGAAGCCGGCGACGTTGTCCGCGGCGACGTGCAGTACGCGGACGGAGGCGTTGACGAGGTCGGCGGCAGAGACGGGGCGGGTGAACAGGTAGAACAGGGCGAACAGCAGCAGGGCGCGGGCGGTCAGCTTGCGTAGCATCACGGGGCCGCCTCAGACGGAGACGGTGCCGTGGTAGCTCATGAGCGCGTCCCAGTCGCGGGAGGTCTGCTCCCACACCGCGACCGCGCGGTAGTTGATCGGCCCGAAGTCGCGGGCGGTGGTGTAGTTCAGTCCCTCGGAGGTGGGGGCGCCGATCAGGTCGGCGATGCGGTCGATCGCGGCTCGCTGCTGGACGTCGGTGCCGTCCACGTAGATGGAGATGTCGGCGCCGTAGTCGGGGACGGGGACCTTGGGGTTGTCGGCCAGGAACGCGGCCAGGCGGCGCAGTCCGGCGATGAACTCAGCGCGGGCGGTGGGGTCGGTGGTCATGATGGTTCGGCTCCTTTGCACTTCAGGCGTTCTGAGTGGTGGGGGTGAGCTGGTCGAGCAGCTCACGGGCGAGGTCGGGAGTGATCCGCATGCGGCGGACCAGCTCGTCAGCCGGGATCGGCGCGTTGTGCAGGCGGGTGTACTCGCCGGCGAAGTACCGGGCGTCATCGAGCACGGCCGGGCTGATCTCCGGGCGCACCGATGACGGCACAGGGGCGGGGTTGAGTTCGGCCGGCGCCTCATGCGGAGTCGGCAGTTCGGTCCGGTCGTCGCCGGAGGTGGCCGGGGTCGGGGAGACCTGGTCAGCGACCAGTTCGCCATCCACCACCGGCGAGGCGGGGGTGTGGCCGGCGCGGCGTTCCAGCATCGACATCGCGATCAGGAACGCCCCCGCAGGGGTCGCGGCGACGATCCATCCCCACGCCGAGGGTTCGGCTTCGGCGAGGTTGGCCGCCAGCGTGAGGACGATCCCGCCGGCCAGCACCAGCGACGGCCACGACACCAGACTGCGGCGGCGCCGGCCGGTGCGCTTGTCGCGTTGGATCTCGCGGGCGGCCATCACGCACATCAGGTCGATGCAGACCGCGACCGCCCACGAGCGCCAATCTCTCTGGCCGTGCTTGGCGGCCAGTTTGCTGATGTGGTCGAAGGAGCCCACGGCCGCGATCCCCGCGAGCACGACCACCGGCCCGGAATCGGCCAGCAGCGAGCGCAGACGACGACGCAACATCACAGGACTCCCAGCAGGTGAGGAACGGGGTTTTGGCATGAGTCGGGTAGGGACCTGGCGTGATTGAGGGCTCACGCCAAGCCCCAGAAGCGGTCGAAAGCGAAGCGGGTTAGACGGGGAGGTCTTCCAGGTCCGGTTCGGTGAACTCCTCCACCTCACGCGGATCGAGGTCACCGGTCGCGGCGGCGCCGCGGGTCAACTGCGCCCAGGTGGGGGTCAGGTGCGCGTTCGCGGCGGCGGCGGCTTCGGCCTGTTCCTCGGTCACATGAACCGACCGCATGCGGTGCCAGCGGCCCTCCGAGCCGATCACAACCGCAGTGCCAGGCTTGTCCGGGGAGATCTGCCGGGCGGCGACCAGCGCGCCGGGGTCCATGTCGCCGAGCGCCATCTTGGCGGTTTCCTCGTCGTTGACCATGTGGCAGATCCGCCCGGTGAGCTGGGCACGCAGCGCGGTCACGCCCGAGCCGAGGTCGGAGCCGACTCGCTGCCCGCACACCACGAGGTAGATCCCGAAGGCGCGGCCGAGCTGGGCCACCCGCAGCAACCTGGTGGCGACCGCGGACACCTCGTCTTGTTCCTTCTTCTTGTCGGCCATGAGGAACAGTTCGGCGACCTCGTCCACCAGCACCACGATCGGGACCGGCCGCTCCGCCTCCGGCAGGCGCGGGTGCCAGATGTTCTTGACCCGGTGCCGGCGGCACAAGGCCATGCGGTCTTTGATGATGCCGACCAGGTCGGCCAGCAGGTCCGCGCACTCGGCCCGCTCGGTCGCCAGGGCGGACATCCGCGCCTCATACGGGGTGAACTCCACCCCGCCCTTGAGGTCGAAACCGACCAAGGCGACCGGCTGCGGCGCCAGCCCGACGACGAGGTCATTGGCGAGGTTGGACTTGCCGGACTGGGTCGCGCCGACGTTCAGCCAGTGCGGCACGGTGCGGAAGTCGACCACGAACGGTGCCCCGGTGTCGAGCAGCCCGACGCGGACCCGCAGCAGCCCATCCGACAGGACCGGGATCGTCACACTGTCGAGGGGATCGACCAGCGTCGCGACCAGGGTGACTTTGCCGGGCTTCCAGCCGGCCAGCCGAACCGAGTGGACCTTCCAGGCGTGGGCGAGCTTGTCCAGCACCCGCGTGTAGTCCTCCGGCGTCTGTCCGTCATGCAGGCGGACCGTGACGCGGAAACCGAGCGCGGTCGGGCGGATCAGCCCGAGCCGCGGAGCTCGCTCGACCTCCACCCGGCGCAGCTTGCGGCGCTGGCCCGTGAACATCATGACCACCGCTCAGCCCCCCAGGTAGGGAAAGCCGGGGAAGGTCCAGCGCAGACGCCGGCGACGCCGCGCCAGCCCGCACCCCGAGGCCACCGCCCTCCAGGTGCCGTAGACCATCAGCGCCTTGACCGGGAAGCCCAGCACCAGCCAGAACGAGACCCGGTGCAGTCGACGCCACACCAGCAGCGCCACCACCACGACCGCGGCGACGATCGTCGCGCGGATCAGGAAGTCGGCCATACTGGAGTCCTCCTTTCCATCAGTTGATGAGCGGATCGGAGACCCCGGGACGGTCGAAGCCGCCAAGCACAGCCGTCCCGGGACCTACCTTCTGACCGTTCAGCCCGCCGGCGCGGGCACGGGGGCGGGGGCGGGCTCGTTCGCCGGGCGGATCGCCTCGCAGCGAAACCCCAGCCCCGAACGGCCGTTCATCTGCCAGTAGAAGGCCGACAGCCCCACCGGCCGCACCTGCACCCCCTCCGGGATGCGCGGGAAGTCGAGCGAGGGGAACGTCACGTTGATGACCGGGTTACGCCGGTCATCGTTCGGCTTCGGCAGCAGCGGAATCACGTACAGGTCCCGCCCCTCCGCGTCCTTCTTCACCTCACCCGTCGCCCGATCCACGATCTTCGGCTCCGGCTCACCCGCGACCGTGAACGACAGGCCCGAGATGTCTACCGGGATGTTGCGCATCGGCTTCTCCCTTGGCTCGTATCCTCTAGTCGTATGCTCCTCTAGAGGAGTTACTACATGTATAGAGGAGTGGAGAAATTGCGTCAAGAGCTAGTGAGCAGGAAGTTCGTACGAGAGCTGATAGGCGTCCCCGGACATGATGGTGTCGCAGACCTCCACGGCACGGCCTTCCAGGTCGTATGCCGTCCGGACAAGCCGAAACACAGGGATGCCTGGCCCCAGCAACAGGAGCCGTGCCTCTTCTCGCGTGGGCATGCGCGTGGAGACATCTTCAACGAAGCGCTCCAACTGCCGGCCCTGCTCCTCGATCCGCGCGTAGATCCCGCCAGGCCCGGGGTTGTCATCCATGATCCGCGTACCACGAGCCAACTCGATCGGGATGTAGGACGTAGCGACCTCGACAGGAGTGCCGTCCATCGAGTAGCGCCGACTACGCGAGACGACAACTTCCCCCGGGCGAACCCTGAGACGCTCGGCGATGTCATCGGGGGCGGGAACTTCTCGCACCTCGATTCTGTCCACACTCGCCTTGGCGCCTACGGTCTCCGACTCGGCCAGGAAGGCGGCCTTGCCTTCCTTCCTGTGGCGTCGAGCGAACCGGTCAGATGCCAACCGCTTGACATTGGGGCGAGAGCGTACGAACACCCCGCGGCCGTGCTCGGAGACCGCAAGTCCTTCCGTCTTCAGCTCTTGGATCGCCTGGCGAATGGTCATGCGAGCTACGTGGTAGTGCTCCATCAGTTGCGCCTCAGACGGCAGCTTCTCGCCGGTGCGCAAGCGCCCATCCTGGATAGCGTCACGGAGATGATCAGCGATCTGACGGAACACAGCGCGGTCACTTGTGGGGTCAACCTGCTGGACAAGAACATCGTGACCCACCACGCCAAGCTCCTCAACTCGTCCACACGTCTACTACTGTCAGCCTAACCGTTGGAGGTAACAGATGACTGAGGCAGACCGTCGCCACTCAGTAAGCGTGGCCGGCGTCATCGTGGACGATCGAGGCCGGGTGCTGCTCACTCAGCGAGCCGATAACGGTCAGTGGCAGGCGCCTGGCGGGGTTCTGGAGATCAGCGAGGGCATCACCGAGGGTCTAGCACGAGAGGTACGCGAAGAAACTGGGCTGACGGTGGAGCCAGTCGCGTTGACCGGCGTCTACAAGAACATGGCGCGGGGCATTGTCGCCCTAGTCTTCCGCTGCAAAGCGACGGGAGGCAGCCTCAAGATTAATGACGAGGTGCAACGCTTCCATTGGGCCACGCCCGAAGAGGTGCCCGAGATGGTCACCGAAGCCTTTGCGGTTCGCGTGCTCGATGCCCTTCACGAAGGTGCCCCCGCCATCAGACAGCACGACGGCGTCCACCTGGTGTGATCTGTTACAGATTTCCCTACGTCTTCAAGCCGCCTTCGGCGGGACAGCCCCCGCCAGACCGAGGAGCGAGCGGGGAAGGGGAGGGGAGTCTCAAGAGGGTTCGCGATGGACGATCCAGAGATAGGCGGTGTCCAGAGGAGGACACCGCCGGGAAGTGAGATCGCCACTACGGGAAGCCGTGGAGGTGGGCGACGCTTGCCGGTCCCTGACAGCACCTGATGAAGGGGCGAGGAGGGGAAAGAGGCACAACGCAGCCTGAGAAGCCAGTCACGGCCCGCACTTCAAGAACTGCACGCGAACCACATAGCGATCCACTGGGCCGCGCGCCTCGCCTTCTCCGGCGGGCGTGCGGCCTCTTCGGGCCGACCCGCCGTCGAGGCGGCCGCGCACCGCGCCGGCAAGCGGCGCAGCGGTGTGATGGCGGCATAGACGCTAGTGCCGATGGAGAGCCCGCCCTAAAACTGGTGAGGGTTGGGGAAATGCACGAAGGCCACGAGCAGGCAGCCCAACAAGCCGAGGAAGCCCGGAGACCAAGGGCGACGCTGGCGACAAATGGTGGGGAAGACGAAGAAGTAGCAGGCGAAGAAGACATGGAACGACCTTGGGGCTCCGCCCCAAACCCCGAGGGCGCTCAGACTCCGGGATGATCGACTTCGCTGACCAGGAGAACCGTAGAGGGCTGAGGTAGGCGCCCTGATCGTCCCGCCCGCCATCGACCCGGGCAAAGCCCAGCAGACCAACTCCTCCAGATCAAGCCCGGCTGTGCACGCAGGACAACCAGCGTGCGAGGAAGCTCACCGGGATCATGTACACGCGAAGCCGAGCTTGACCCTCCGTCGCCGGCCCGCTGCCCCTCCGGGGCGGGGTCGAAGGCAGACGGGAAGATCAGAACCTAGCGGCTGTTCTTCAAAGGACACACGCAAAGCTGGCCCAGCCGCCTTATCGCTATGCCGCATCGTCCACCTCCGCTTCTCGTCTCTCTTCGAGGATTTCCCCCAGTAGCGTCGATGGTATAAGGCGCTTCCGAGAAGCAATTTCTGTAATAAACATGAATGCAACTGCAAGGACCAGGATGCCGAGCGAGGCGTTCTCAAGTAGTCCATAATTACGAATGCCTGTATCGCGCACTTCTATCGCAAAGGCCGCTTGGCCTTCTAGGGAATTTAAATTATACTGTTTCGGGTCCACGAGATGTCCCGCGCCAAGTCTGCGAATATAGTCCACGATGATATATCCCGCAGACCCGATAGGCGCAATCATCGCAAATGCGCGAACTGCGAATCGTCTGTTGCGTGCTTTCTTTATAAATCGGCGCATTGGTGACCTTATGCCTGCCAACTCCAGCGCTTTAGGAGTCAGGTCGATATCTTGCACTTTCGCAACGGTCGCGCCGCGGATCGTACCAGCAACCTTGGGTGCCTGGGTGCCTTGATGAACGATCTCGATAATTACCCCGTCTCCCGGATCGAGAAAGTCGAACCCTATACTGACCGCCTCTTTTTCTCGGGAGTAGTCAAGGCCCAGCTCGGCACCGATCTGCTTCCTGCTGCGACTCACGATGCGCGCCTGCAGAATCTCATCCCCTTCAGTTAATTCAATACGAAAGGGGTCTGATTCAACGATATCTGATCCTCGGACTGTGTCCCCGCGCCGGTTCCACACGGCGAATCTCGTTCTGCTGACCCGCCTGATATCCCGATCGTCGAAGGTTAATTTTAGACCCCTGTCGAGAAGGTCGCCAAACGGCCTAATAAGTACCGTGAAGTCTACTGCGTATGCTACATCGGGCTTCTGTCGTCCACGCCTTGCCAGAATGAATGTAAGGGGGATTCCAATCAGGGATACGACAAGGCCGAGGATGGCAAGAATGTCACTGAAGCTCATAAACTCAGCCTCTTGCTGCGCGTGGGCGGTTGGAAACGACCACTATAGTCCATCAACGTCCACGGTGTGGGGGATTACGAGCAAGCTCGCTAGTCTCGGCATCCACCCGTGAACAACCGGTATCTCTGTAATCTTCTAGATCTGCCGATTTCGGAACATCTGAGAACGATGCCATGCAAAGTAGGGTTCCCGCTCGGTGCTCCAAGGAACCATCCAGGGGTCACACGCTATGCGCAGGGCCGAACGCCCAGCGCGGGCCCTCATCTTGTTCTCACCCGTCATTGACGTGGGAAAACACCTTGAGGGGCCACATGGTCCCGCGCGCCCTCTCAAACGAGGATAGGAAGAGATCGGGCACGTGACCGTGCGGTAGCTCGTAGATCGCTTAGGTATTCATGGAAGCGGTGGCGCCGGTTCTGGTCGAGGTTCAGCGGAAGGTCCAGTTGGGCGATCAGTGCAGACTCTGCGATCCAGGGCTCGGGATGCTCCAACCAGCACACATGTGCGTACTCCGCCATCCAAGCTGTCAGCTCGCGCTCTCCGGATTGCCCGAAGGTCAGACGCTTCCCACTGCCAACGCGGCGGAGCTCAAGCCCAAGTAGGCAACCCAAGGTAAGCCGCAAGGTGGAACCCTCGGCATTCCCGCGGTAGTGGTAGCGGATCCGGGTGCGCAGGTTTTGCCTGCTTGATCGGTTCGCCATTCGACGCGGAGCGATGCCGACGTAGAGAAGACGACCGGCCGGCAACTGCGCGTCAGGTGACCGGACGAAGTGCCACCCGTAGACACCAGCGGCGGCAGGAATCGGGCTAGGCCGGCTCAGCACCTCGTGTGCACGCCACAACTTGTCGGGCTCTAGGAGCACAACAGCATCCATCGCATCTCCTACCTGGTCGCTGGTGGAGAGACTAGAACACACTGACGGGCCCACGCACGGCCATGTTGAGGCAGGGGATGGTCTCTTTAGACGAGATCCACCGGAGTCGCAGAGCAGACCGCGGCTGCGCCCCTTCACATCTCGACTGGTGACATCGATCGATCTATGGGTTATGCATAGTCAGAGTCCCATGCAACGGTCCATACTGCGCCGAGCTGCATCGGCACGTGAGGGAGCCATGCCCGTGACACAGCAATCTCTCTTCGCACCAGATCCGGACGCTGTGAGTCACAAGCCGGCGGGAAATCACCCAGTAAGTATGAAACTATTGATCGTTGTCAAAGCTGCGCCGAATCCGTCACAGACTTATGGCGAAACGGTCTGCGTCGCGGCGCTGCGACTGGATCCGGAGAAAAATCAGTGGGTACGGCTATATCCCATCAACTTTCGAGCCCTTGAAGATCCAAACGCATTTCGCAAGTACGACATAGTAACCCTCGAGGCAAGACCTGCCAGTGCCGATCCCCGACATGAAAGTTGGCGCCCGATTATGCCAACGTTGCGAACAGTCGGCCATCTCGACGGCTGGCAAAAACGACTGCCATGGATTTCTGACCATATCGAAGAGTCGATGTGCGACCTGCTTAACGCAGTCCGGGCTACCCCGCCAGCACGGTCGCTAGCAGCCATCCGACCTCGTCGGATCGACGGGTTAGATATTGAGTTGCACCCTGGATGGACCAAGGAGGAACAAGCCAAAATAGACGCTTACGTTCGGCAAGACGCTCTCTTTGAGAGCGGACCGCGCACAGCTCTCGAAGCTCCCCGTTTCCGAGCTTGGTATCGCTACCGATGCCACGCTCAATCTTGTAGAGGGCATCGCCAAGGATTGCTGGACTGGGAATTCGTTGCTCATCAGCGACATCTCAGAGGAGACGACGATGCTACCGCGCAGCGGAAGCTACGGGAGCGCTGGCTAGAGGAGATCTGCGCCCCGAACCGCGATACCATCTTCTTTGTTGGAAATCAAGCAAAGAGGCAGCACGTGTTCAGCATTCTAGGGGTCTTCTATCCTCGCCGTTAGCGTGGAGCTGAGAGGAGATCTAGTCGGGAGTTCACCTGTTCGAGCACCACTTGCCGATGGCATCTGCGTTCGCTGGCCTCAAAACACAGGACACCCGTTAGGCCCTTTTGCGCCATTATCACGATGTCGTCGATAGCTTCACCTGCCTCCGGTGAGCTGATCTCCTCCGCATATGAAGCCATCGCCTCAGCAAGCTCTATTCCTTCGGCACCGAACCCAGCTCGGTTCCACTTCGGATTACCAAGCTGCGGGAAGTGAACATAACTAATCCCATGCCCGGCCAACGCTTCCGCCAAGCGCCTCTTACTGAAACCTGGTTTACGCGAGATCGGGTTCAGTCGAACGTCTACCAAAGTCTCCAAGCCCATCTCGACTACACCTCGAACGAACCCGTCGAGATCAAGTCCTTCGTATCCGAGACCGACAACGCCGCCGCGTTCACCCATGCTCATAGTGCATACCCTTTCATGCAGATGCTTTGGCCCGCTTGCAAACCTCCATACCTCATCCCGCAGGCGCTCGACGGAAGCCTCGAGCCACATCCTCATAGACACAAGAGATACCGAGCTCTTGCAACAGGTCGAAAAGGTCGGCACTAGGGCGATGGGGCAGCAACAGAGTGATCTTAGGCGTGGGTTTGATGTGGCGTCGGTAGTCGAGAAGTTGACCGATGCCCCGTCGGATCGCATCTCGAGTCGCCGTTCCCTTAGCCTCATACAGCTCGTTCTCTTGCTCATCGTAGAGGTCTGTAAGCAGAGGTCGGGTTTCGCCGGCCGGCAGGATGCTCCAGCGCTGCAACGGTCTTCCTAGGAACTTGATGTACCTGGCGCAAAGCTCAGCCTCCCGCCGCTCTGCGGTTGTGGGTGCCGATCCGCGGCTTGCGAAGGTAGGAGAGTTGTGACTCTCCGTGGAGATCAGCTTCGCTTGCGTCTCCTCGCTGGCATCTCCTACGGCGCTACGGTCCACCTCCCGCTGGAAGGCCTCCCCCAACGGGCGAAGCCTGAAGACGAAGACTGTCCGCAATTCCCCGGCCTCGTCGGGCGCCTCTTCAAGGAAGTAGGGGCTCTCGCGGTCGAGCTCAAAGCGTCCGATGTAGCGATGGCTCTTCTTCGCGGTCCCTGGGACAACACCGTCAGCTACGAATACCCGCAGGTCATGCCCCTTAGCCTGGTGCTCGAGGATGGCACGATTGCCCGCACTCCAGACCTGATCACCTAAGCGGCCCTCACCCGTGTAGAGGAAGACTGTGCCGTCTTCGTTCCAACCGTCGAAGTTGTAGCCGAAGGCTTCGCCGCGTGCAGGGTCCGAGTAGATGAAGGTGTTGGCGGTACTGCTGGACGGCTCTATCCCGCCATACTTCGCCCCGCCATACCGTGCCATACGCTCGTCGCGGGTGAGCGAGGCACCAAGAGGGGTGTCCCATCTGCTGCTGATCACGGAGCCACCGTACGCCTCAGCAGGGACAGCAGCGAGCGAGTTAGACCTCTACCTAGCCCGAGTAACAGGTCAACTCGCTACGCGAGGCCCCGGTCCCAAGCAGCTTGTCCACTATATCTACGCGCACGCGCGCGCGTAGCACAACAGCGCAACGTCCCGCAAGTTCGCTGACATGGACGCGACTACATGGTGGTTGCCACATCTCACCTCCCGATCTGTCCCACCTATCTACCTAACGTGCGCGCGCACGCGCGAATACCACATACGTGAACCTCGAAGCAAGGGGTTGATTCCGAACCGTTAGAAAGAGATCACCTAAGAGTTGTTCGCAAACCCGCAGGTAGTTCCGGGAAAACTTGCCAGTAGTTCATGGCTTATTCTCACCCAAAAGGGGCGATATATACTCAAGCCAGTGGCCGTTCTTCATGTCCCATCGAGGCCAGGTCGGGTTTCGGACTCACCTTCCGAATTGGCTATGAATGAATGAAGTAACTCGCATCGCATTTGTCTGCTCTGTGGCGGGTGTAAATGTTCGGACTTGCAATCATTAAGTGTCTGCCCGAGTCTCATTATGGATGCAGCTTTATGCATGCAAATGTCTCGTCCATGCGCCAGAATATCCGTTGCTTCCGAGATAATTAATGCCATTCCCGTACAACTAGGACCTTGGTGGGGGCGTAGCGCTTGATCTTGTAAGAGGGGCGGCCAGGCGCGACGGGGGTGCCACCGGGTTGATGGGGTGCACTGTGTCCAGATCGGCACGAGTGGTGCTACCCTCGCGCGCGCAGGCGTTCTAGCACCCTCTGTGCGGCCCCGTAAAGCTCGCTGACGGGCGAACTTGGCGCCGGAGGAAAAAGGATCTACCCCGAGCCTTCCGTGTCGCACGGGCGCTCTGAGGCGCGCTAGGCTACGGCTTAGCGGTTGATCAACGGGGTCCGCCGCAGCGGCCATCGGCCTGTCGCCGGAAACGGCGACGGCCTCCCGCGGGCACGGGAGGCCGCCCTTCACCACAAAGTACAACCCGAAAGGGGTCATACTTGCTGACCATCGTAGCGAGTTTGGGCGCGGCTAGCGAAGTCGCCGTGCCTGGTATCGGCTCGTACGCCGCACTGATCCCGCAGGTCATCGACCTCGTGATCAACATCTGGACCGACGCGAAGCTCTGGTTCTTCATGATCAGTGCCGCCGTGTTCGTCTTCGTTGTTCTCCCGGCTATTTGGTCGGGGCAGCCGGAGCGCCGGCAGGCAGCGGCCGAGATGTTCGACCGGATCCTTCGGTTCCGCCGGCGGCAGTGACGAGGGCGAAGGCGGTCTCGCACCAGCGGGGCCGCCTCACCCCCGGTCAGAGTCAGGTGAAGATGCGTGACCAACTGAGTGACGACCGCCACGAACGGCCGCGAACTCTCGCGGACAGCGATGAACAGTCTCGACAGCTCAGGTGGTGTTTTCATCCAGCTCACGTCACCGGGGAATTGGCTTCGCATCGAAGGGGTCTGGGGTTCAAATCCCCATAGCTCCACCACGACGAAGGCCCGTCAGGTGATCCACCTGGCGGGCCTTTTCGCTGCTCAGTGCCTTTTCGCTGCTCGCGGCCGTACCGCTGCGTCCCGGACCGTTCACCGGTACGGCCGGCGCCTCGTTTCCGCCGCTGGGAGCCGGCAAGGGGATCAGCGGCTGTCTTCTGTGGAGTCCCGCGGGGGGAGACAAGGAAGAACCCTTGGCGTTCCAGGGGAGATGCGGGCAGGGCCTTGACGCCCTGCCGAGATTACGGGGTCGCCTCTTTCCCGGCCCTTTCCGTCCCATGTGGTCCACTGGCCCGAGGGGACAGGATGAACCTGCAGGGCCGCTTCTCCATCACCAGTCGCATCACCCTGTTCACCGGGGTGGTGGCCACCCTGCTGTGCGCGCTGCTGGCCCTGCTTCTCATGACGGCCATCCACCGCTACGCCAGCGAAACCGTCACGAAGGAGGTCGCGGCGGCGGGCGGCCGTGTGGCCGTCCAGATGGAGCGGGGACAGCTGGCCTATCCCCTCGCCGAGCGCGAGTTCCGCAACCTTCAGGTGGTCGACACCTCCGGCCGCGTGGTCGCTTCGACCCCCGATGTGCGGGGCATGCCGAGGATGGCGGGTTTCACTCCGAAGGACAGCAGGAACAGTGCGACCTGCGTCGTGTGCGGCGGCGTCTTCCGGGCCGCCGGCTGCAACATCGTCGTGGGGCAGTGGGCGCACCGCGCCGGCGAGAGGTGGATGGTCTACAGCGCTTCCCCGGCAGTGCCCCCGTGGGTCGACCCCCGCCTGGCCGGGCTGGTGGGGGTAAGCGCGGCGGCGCTGGCCGCGGCCATCACCTACCTCGGCTACCGGAACGTGCGGGCGTCGCTCAGGCCGGTGAACGCCATCCGGGCGGAACTCGACGAGATCAACGGAGACTGTCCCGGTCGCCGCGTGCCGGTGCCGGCCACCGACGACGAGATCCAGGGGATGGCCGAAAGCGTGAACCACACGCTCGGCCGGTTGGACACCGCGCTGCGGCAGGTGCAGGGCGCGCTGAGGCAACAGCGTGAGTTCGTCTCCAACGCCTCCCACGACCTGCGCACCCCGATAGCCGCCATGCGGGCGGAGGTGGAGGACGGGCTTCTCGCACCGGAGGAGACCAGCGTGCCCGAGCTGGGTTCGGTCCTTCTGCCCAGCCTCGACCGGCTGCAGGCGATCGTGCACGACCTGCTCACCCTCGAACGACTCGACCACGGCATGCGCGGTGAGCAGCACCGGCTCGATCTGGCCGAGATCGTGACCGTGGAGCTGCGGAACCGCCGTCACCCGGCCAAGCGGATCGAATGCGTCCTCCAGCCCGGGGCGCTCGTGATCGGCGACCGGGTGGGCCTCGCCCGCCTGCTGACCAACCTCCTCGACAACGCCGAACGGCACGCCCGGACGACGATCACCGTGTCCGTACGGCACGAGCCCGGCGGCGACTGCGGAGATCGGTGCTATCCGCAGGGTGCGGCGGTGCTGGAAGTCGTCGACGACGGGCCGGGCATCGAACGGGACAAGCGCGAGATGGTGTTCGAGCGGTTCACCCGGTTGGACTCGGCGCGCAGCAGGGACGCCGGGGGTGCGGGGCTGGGGCTGCCGATCGCGCGGCAGATCGCGCAGACCCACGGAGGCAGCCTGACGATCGAGGACAGCCCGGTCGGCGCCCGCTTCGTCCTGTGCCTTCCGTCCGCTCCTGCCGAGGCGACGACCGCACCGGCCGACGACACCCTGTCTTCCTGAACCCGCCTGACCGGAGGTGTCGCGGAAACGCATTGACGGAGTGAGTGCTCACTCCATATTGTTGTCCGCATGACAGACTCCACTTCCCGCCGGCGGGCGCCGGCGATGAGCCCCGAGCAGCGCAGGGCGATGATCGTCGCCGCGGCGCTTCCGCTGGTCGCCGAGCACGGCGCGGCCGTCACCACAGGTCAGATCGCCCGGGCCGCCGGCATCGGTGAGGGCACCGTCTTCCGGGCCTTCGGCGACAAGGACGAACTGCTCGACGCGTGCATGGCCGAGGCGATGAACCACGATCACGTGCTGCGCGAGCTGGCCTCGATCTCCCTCGACGAACCGCTCGCCGAACGGCTGACGCAGGCGGCCGAGGCGCTGCGCGCCCACCTGGGACGCATGGGGACCGTGATCGGAGCCCTGCACGCCACCGGTCACCGCCGCGGGCGAAGCTCCGGTGACCGGCGTGCCCCCGGCGACGGGCATGCCCCGGGGGGCAGGGAGGCCTCGATGAAGGCGACCCATGAGGCGATCGTCGAGCTGATCGAACCCGACAGGGCGGTGCTGCGCCTGGAGCCCGAGAAGATCGCCTCGGTCCTGCTGGGGATGCTCTTCACCCGCTCCCAGGACCCGTCATCGGAGGAGCTCGTCGACGTCCTCCTGCACGGCACCCTCAAGAATCCGGAGAGCGCGGAATGACCGTCACGCTGAACCACACCATCGTCCCCGCCGTCGACAACCGCGAGGGGGCCCGGTTCTTCGCCTCGATCATGGGCCTGGCGGAGTTGCCGCCCGCCGGCCGGAACGGCCACTTCGCGCCCGTACGGGTGAACGAGACGCTGACCCTCGACTTCATGACCGTGGAGCACCCCGTCGGCGTGCATCTGGCGTTCGACGTGGATCCGGCCACGTTCGACGGGATCCTGGCCCGCCTGCGGGAGGCCGGGGTGCCCTACGGCAGCGATCCGACCCATCCCGACAACGGCCGCATCGATCATCCGCTGTGCCCGCGCGGGCTGTTCTTCGTCGACGCGGCGCGCAACCTCTACGAGGTCATGTCTCCCGCGTGACGGTCCGCCTCCCGCAGACCGAAGATCCTGGCGGCGTTGTCGTGGCAGACGGCGCGCAGCCACCCGTCCCCGAGGCCCAGACCGGCCAGGGCCGACAGCGCCTCCGCGTACGGATAAGGAATGTTGGGGAAGTCGGTGCCGAGCAGCACGCGGTCCTGAAGGTCCAGCAGCAGCGGGAGGGCCTCCCGAGGGAAGGGCGCGGTCTCCTCGGTGAAGCCGGTGAAGGCCATCGTCGTGTCCAGGCAGACCGCCGGATGGCGCAGGGCCAGGGCGAGGAACTCGGCGTACTCGGGAGTGCCCATGTGGGCGATCACGAGCGGCAGCCGGGGGTGCCGGGCGAGCAGGGCCGCGATCGGTTCCGGCCCGGTGTGCGGGCCGGGGGCCGGGCCCGACCCGCAGTGCGTCACCACCGGGAGTCCGTGGTCCTCCAGCAGCCCCCAGACCTCGTCGAGCAGCGGGTCGTTCGGGTCGTACGCGCCGACCTGGAGGTGCGCCTTGAACACCCGGGCGCCCGCCGCGATCGCGCGGGCGACGTACCGCGCGGCGCCGGGTTCGGGGAAGAACGTCGCCGTGTGCAGACAGCCGGGCACCCGGGCCGCGAAGCCGGCGGCCCAGTCGTTCAGCCACTCCGCCATCCCGGGCTTGTGGGGATAGAGCATGGAGGTGAACGCCCGGACACCGAAGGCCCTGAGCCGTTCCACGCGGTCGTCCTCGGGCAGCCGGTAGGTGATCGGCCAGGTCCGGCCCACCAGCGGCCCGGCGGAGTCGAAGTAGGCCCACACCTTGGTCAGGACGCGTTCCGGCATGAAGTGGGTGTGGACGTCGATCAGACCGGGCAGGCCCAGCCTCCGCCAGAACGCGTTCACGCGTCGGATGTCGTCGTCCGCGGCAAGTGTCTCGTCCGGCATGGCCCCACACGCTACCCGTCCCCCGCGGCGCGGTAGCGCTCGGCGAGCGCACGCAGGTGGGCGCGCAGTTCGGGCGGGTCGAGCACGGTGAAGGGCACGTCGAGCGCGGTGAGGAAGGCCGTCAGGTTGTGGAGCGAGTCGCCGCCGGTCTCCAGCACGCAGGCGTCGGCGCCGTCGGCGCGCAGCAGTCCGGCCGCGGCGGTGAGCCGCTCGCCCATGACCTCGACGGGCGCGTGCAGCCGCACGACGGCCCGGTGTCTCCAGGCGGCCGACCCCGCCCCGCGTACGACGTGGGCGGCGGCGTCGCCCTCGGGCGGCTCCCGCGGGGTGAAGCGGGGGCCGTTCGGAGTGCGGAGCCGTACGCGGTCGGCGCGGAAGGTCCGCCAGTCGCGCCGGTCGACGTCCCAGGCCAGCAGATACCAGCGCCGCCCGGTGAACACGAGCCGGTGCGGCTCGGCCGTACGGCGCCCCTCGCCGCCCCGGTGATCGAGGTAGTCGAAGCGCAGGGTCTCGTGGTCGCGGACGGCCGCGGCGATCGATGTGAGCGTCTCGGGGTCCACGGTGGGGCCGTGGCCCGGCACCGCGACCGTGGCGGCGCGTACGGCCTCGATCCGGTGGCGCAGCCGGGACGGCAGCATGCGCTGGAGCTTGGTGAGCGCGCGCAGCGAGGTCTCCTCGATGCCGGTCACGGTGCTGCCCGCGGCGGCCTGCAGGCTGACGACCACCGCGACGACCTCCTCGTCGTCCAGCAGCAGCGGAGGCAGCGCGGACCCCGCGCCCAGCCGGTATCCGCCGGCCGTGCCGGTGACCGACCGGATCTCGTAGCCCATGATGCGCAGCCGCTCGACGTCGTTGCGCACGGTCCTGGTGGTCACCCCGAGCCGTTCCGCCAGTTCGGCACCGGACCAGCCGGGACGGGCCTGGAGCAGCGCCAGCAACCGCAGCAGCCGTACGGAGGTTTCCAGCATGACCACAGTCTCCCGCGCATTGCGGAACCGCAGGTTCCTCAAGGCCTCCTAGCGTTCCTCTCAGACGAAGGGAGCACGAATGTTGCGCGGAATGACGACCGTGAGTTTCTGGGCGGACGACGTCGAGCAGGCGAAGAGGTGGTACGCGGAGCTGCTCGGCGTGGAGGCGTACTTCGAGCGCCGGGGGCCGGACGGGCGGCTCGCCTACGCCGAGTTCCGTCTGGGCGATTACCAGCACGAACTGGGACTGATCGACCGCCGCTACGCCCCATACGACGCGGGCGGGCCGGGCGGGGCCGTCGTCTACTGGCATGTCGACGACGTGACGGCGAGCCTGACCAGGCTGCTGTCGATGGGCGCCGTCCAGCACGAGGCGCCGACGGAGCGCGGCCCCGGGTTCGTCACCGCCTCGGTCGCCGACCCGTTCGGCAACATCCTGGGGATCATGTACAACGCCCACTACCTGGACGTCCTCCAGGCTCCGCGGGCCTGAGAGACCTATCCGAGGCCGGCGTACTGGCGGGGGCGCAGGGCCTGGGCGCGCAGCGCGGCGAGCGCGGCGCGCCGCCCGGCGTCCGTGAGCCGCCAGGGCATGGCGTCCGCCGCGCGCCTCGCGGGCTCGCGGCTCGCGTTCCCGGGCGCCGGGCCCGCCGCCTCCGGCGTATGGGCCGAGGCCTCCAGCCCGAGGGCGTCGAGGCGGTGCCGGAGCCGGGCGAGCGGGCCGGCGAGGTCGGCGCCGCCGACCCGTCCGCCGTCCGTCCCGCGCCAGCCCTCGCCGTTGACCACCTCGGCGACCCGGTCGCGCAGGTCGCCGTCCCGCACCACGCCGCCGTCCACCAGGATCATCAGCGCCGACTCGCGGATGGAGACCTCGAAGTCGTGCTCCCCGGGGGCCGGCGCGAGCAGCGTGGGCGTGGCCGCCTCCCACATCGCGGCACGGTCGTCCAGCAGGTTCCTGCCCGTGGTGGTGAGCACCAGCCTCCGGCCGCTGCGCCGCAGCGCCCCGAGGTCGTGGACGGCGATCTGCCGCAGCTCGGTCAGAGCGGGCACGTCGGCCTCGCCGCGCACGACCCCGGACCTGCTCCGATTGCCCCAGCCGAACCGGTCGGCGGCCTCGGCGGCCACGGCGCGCCCGACGTTGAGCCGCTCGGTCAGGCGGACCCCGGTGCGGGCCAGGCCGAGCAGCCAGCGCAGCGGTTCCAGGTGCAACTCGTCCGGAGCCGCGATGGGGGCGTGCAGCCGCACCTCGAAGGGCTGGGCGAGCTCGCGGCGGGCGGTGCCGCGTCCGAGCACCCAGCGGTTCAGCCGCTCGCCGTGGACCCGGTGCAGCCAGCAGTCGCCGCCCAGCTCCGCCCGGGGCGAGGTGAGCCAGCGGCGGGTCAGCTCCTCACGGTCCACCGGATCGCCGGTGACGATGGCCAGCTCCAGGGCGGCCGCGCACGCGACGTGCGCCCCGAGCTCCTCCGGCCCCATGATCGAGCTCCACGACAGCTCGGCGATGTCCGGCGGCAGCACCCCGGTGGCCTCGAGCTCACGGTGGTAGGCCGCGGCCCCGGCCTCCTCGCCCTCCCTGGCGTACGTCAGCAGGATCCGGGCGGTGGCCGGGGAGTCGCACAGGGCGGCGTAGCGCTCCATGCCCGCGAGCCTGAGCAGCCGGCCGAGGGCCCCGGCGATGGTCGCCTGGTCGCCCGGCACCTTGATCGGCAGCGTGTACCAGAGGAATTCGCACACGTCGAACTGGCTGATGGTCTCCAGCGCCTCGCCGCCGGCGAGCCACTCGACCGCGACGCGGGCGGGCTCGGCGACGTCCGGCTCGGAGCGCTCCAGTTGGGCGAGGAGCGCGGCGACGTCAGGTGCGGGCATGACCCGAAGTCTGCCGTATCGGCCCCATCGTTGACGACGACCCGGCATCACTCGCGACCACCCCCCCTCTGGGTGCACCCTAGGGCGCACGGTACGCGCCCCACGATACGGGGGTGTCAGATCCACGAGTCGAACAGCATCCTCGCGTGCCAGGAGTCGTACGGGATGGACTCGGCGGCGATCACGGGATAGAGCCAGCCGAAGTTGACCAGAGCCAGGAGCACGAACGCCCCGACCACGGCCGTGCCGACCACGCGCCGGTTGGGCCGGGCCGGATCCTCCCTGCCGATGATCAGTCCGCAGGCCAGCACGAGTGCCAGGATCATGAACGGCACCATCGGCATCGCGTAGAACATGAACATCGTCCGGTTGTCCGAGATGGCGAAGTAGAACCAGGGCAGCCATCCGGCGGCGTAGCCGAGGAGCACCGCGCCCGCCCTCCAGTCGCGGGTCGCGACATACCAGGCGATCATGGCGATCAGCGCGAGCACACCGGCGTACCAGATGATCGGCGTCCCGGTGCCGAGGACCGCCCAGGAGCAGGAGGCGGCGCCGCAGTTCTTCGGCGACTCGTAGAAGAACGCCACCGGGCGCAGCAGCAGCGGCCACTGCCACGGCTCGGACTGGTACGGGTGGCTCGTCTCCAGGCCGGTGTGGAAGGTGAGCACCTGCTTCTGGTAGTCGAACCACGAGCGGAGCGAGTCGATGACGAAGTAGACCGGGCCGCTCGAGGTGGCCTGGTCCCAGTTGCGGCCGTACCCCTTGTCGGTGACGAACCATCCCGTGAACGACACGACGTAGGTGACGATCGGCACGACCGCCATCCACGCCGCGGCGAGCGGCAGGTCGCGGCGGACGACCACGCCGTACGGCCGGGGCGTTCCGACGGCCCGCCGGGCGCCCGCGTCCCACAGCAGCGTCATGATCGCGAAGGCGGCGATGTAGAAGCCGCCGGTCCACTTGGTGGCCAAGGCCAGCCCGAGGCACAGCCCGGCGGCCAGGCGCCAGGGCCGCAGGCCCAGCCGCGGCCCCTCCGCGGGCGACCCCGCCTCGTGCCACTCGGCGAGCCGGTTGCGGGACCAGTCCCGGTCGGCCACGAGGCAGGCGAAGCCGGCGAGCACCCAGAACATCAGGAAGATGTCCAGCAGCGCCGTACGGGACAGCACGAAGTGGAGGGCGTCGAGGGACAGCAGCAGGCCCGCCGCGCAGCCGAGCAGCGTCGAGCGGGTCATCCTGCGGGCCGTGCGGGCGAGGATCAGGATGGACAGCGTGCCGAGCAGCGCGGCGACGAAGCGCCAGCCGAACGGGTTCGCTCCGAAGATCATCTCGCCGAGGCCGATCAGCCACTTGCCGACCGGCGGGTGCACCACGTAGGAGGCGCACTCGCTCACCGAGCCGCACTGCTTGAAGATGTTCTCGTTGCCGGCGAGCAGGAGCTTGTCCGCGCCGTCGACGAACTGCCGCTCGACGCCGTACTTCACGGTGGCGAAGGCGTCCTTGGCGTAGTACGTCTCGTCGAAGACGACCGAGTGGGGCGTGCCCAGCCGGTAGAAGCGGAGGAACCCGCCGAAGAGAGCGACCAGGATGGGGCCGAGCCAGCCCCACATGGCGCTGCCGGGCATGGGCGGCACGAGCCGGTCGCGCAGGGAAACCGCGGGAGCCTTGTCCTGTGGTCCCTCTTCCGGCTGCTCGAACGCCTTGTGAGAATAGTCGGTCACGGCCACGCCGACAGATTACTGGTGAGTCCCCGTCGAGGACACGGGTCGCGCGTGGATTGGGGCATCCGGCCGTTCGTGAATGAATGTTTCACGCCCGCCATAGGGTGGACGGGTGCTCGTTCTCGCCGCAGCCCCGATCGGCCAGCCCAAAGACGCGTCCCCACGGCTGCGCGAGGTGCTCGCCGCGGCCGACGTGATCGCCGCGGAGGACACCCGCCGGCTGCGGCGGCTCGCGGCCGACCTGGAGATCGCCATCGGGGGCCGCGTGGTGTCCTACTACGACGCCAACGAGAGCGCGCGGGCCGCCGAGCTGCTGGAGGCGCTGCGCGAGGGCCGCACCGTCGTCGTGATCACCGACGCGGGGATGCCGGGCGTCTCCGACCCCGGCTATCGGCTCACCCGTCTCGCGGTCGAGGCGGGCCTGCCCGTGACGGCGCTGCCCGGCCCGTCGGCGGTGACGACCGCCCTCGCCGTCTCCGGCCTGCCGAGCGACCGGTTCTGCTTCGAGGGGTTCCCGCCGCGCAAGCCGGGGGAGCGGGCCAGGCGGCTGGCGGCGCTGGCGGCCGAGGAGCGCACGATGGTGTTCTTCGAGGCGCCGCACCGCCTGCACGCGACGCTGGAGGCGATGGCGGAGGCGTTCGGCGCGCAGCGGCCCGCCGCCGTCTGCAGGGAGCTCACCAAGACCTACGAGGAGGTGCGGCGCGGCGGCCTCGGCGAGCTGGCCGAGTGGGCAGCGGGCGAGGTCAGGGGCGAGATCACGCTGGTGGTGGCGGGGCGGAGCCCCGAGGAGGCCGCGCCGGGCATCGAGGAACTGGTCGAGGAGGTGGCCAGGCGCGAGGGCGCGGGCATGCCGCGCAAGCAGGCCATCATCGAGGTGGCCAAGTCGGCCGGCGTCCCCAAGCGCGACCTCTACAACGCCGTCCACGGCGCCTGAGCCCCGAGGAGGGCCCGGGCGCCGCCCGCCGGGTCAGCGGAGCGAGGGGCGCCGCCGCGAGGACGGGCGCAGGGACGACAGGCGCAGGGACGACAGGCGCAGGGACGACAGGCGCAGTGAGGACGGGCGCAGGGACGACAGCCGCGGCGAGGGGCGGCCCAGTAGACCGGCGGCGGTGATGCCGGCGGCGAGGCAGGCGAGCGGCACCGCGGGCAGCAGGTAGCGGTAGTCGAACTCGGCCGTCGCCGCCGGGGCCAGGATCAGCCCCACCGCTCCCAGCCAGGGCAGCAGCTCGGGTCCGCCGAGATCGCGCCAGCGCCGCACCACGCCGTACAGGCCGAACAGCAGCAGCAGGCCGAGCACGAGGCCCGGCAGCCGCACGACCTTCTGGTAGCCGATCATGATGTCCGACCACGGCGAGACCACGTGCGTCGCGGCCGGGCCGTTCTCGTACGCCTCGGCGTCCTTGTCGGTGGTGCTGTGGTAGGAGGCCCACTTGGGCAGCTTGCGGGTGTACTCGTTGTCGAACTCGTACTGCAGGTAGGTCTTGGCGTCGGGGAACCGCGGGCGGCCCCACTGGAAGGCGCGGAAGAAGTCCTTGGCCACCGCGGCCAGGTAGTCGCCCGGCTGGGACAGGATCGCCTTCTTCGCGAACGCGCTGGCGTTCGCGTTGATCTCCGGGGTGAACTTCATGCCCGAGCCGAAGACGTGGAGCTGGTTCTGGTCGTCCCACCACAGGTACGCCTGCGCCGACAGGCCGCGGTCCTTGGGCGGGACGTTGATGCACAGCAGCGCCAGCTCCAGCTCGCGGCGCTCGTCGATGTTCATCTTGTGGCAGTCGGCGAACAGCGACGTCCTCATATAGAGGATCACCCCGTCGCTGTTGGTCATCGCGAACTGGCCGTTCACCGCCTTGAACCAGCCCATGTAGGCGAGCACGGGGAGCGCGCACGCGGCGACCATGGCGGCGATCGGCTTCCAGCCCGCCCGCTTGATCACCAGATAGGCCACGACCAGGGCGAGGATGGGCAGGCCGATGCTCCGGGTCAGCGCCGTCAGCGCGAGCAGCAGCCCGACCACGGTCCCGCTCCGCCAGGTCATCCGCTCCCGCCACAGCACGAGCGTCACCACGCCCACGACGAGCAGGATGAACATGGTGTCCGACATGATCAGCTGTTCGAGCTGGATCTGGTAGGCGTCGAACATCACGGGGGCGGCGGCCAGCGTCGCCCCCCAGCCTGGCATCCCAAATCTTCTGGTCAGCAGTGCATAGATAAGGAGCGCCGCCGCCAGGCCCATGAGGTGCTGGGTCAACACCACGAGCGAGAAACTGTGGAACGGCTTGAGCAGCAGCAGCCAGAAGCTGTACCCGTCCGGGCGGATCGGGTGCGGACGCGGGCGCAGCGCCACGGACACGTAGTCGTAGGAGTCGTTGAACCACATGGCCGGGCCGAAGCCCAGCATCGTGACGATCCGCAGCACGAACGCGACGCCGAGCGTGGCCACGAAGACCCGGTGCCGGCGCAGCAGGGCGAGCGGACGGCCCCAGCCGCCGGCCGGGGAGGCGTTCACCGACGGAGGATCCGCGATCGCGACCATCAAAGTCGCGCGGAGCCGGCCGCCTGCTTCAGCCGGCGGGTGCGTCCGCGCTTCCCCCCCTCGAAATTCGCCGATGCCTTTGAACGGACGCCCGCGGACATGTGGCGGAGAACGGCGCCACCCGACCGGAGTTCCGGCACGTCAGCTGCGGGCATGCCGCGCACGCCGGCGTCGCCGGCGCGCTGAGAATTCTCCGGGCCGGGCTCGTCCTCTGCGACGCCGCTTGGCCGGCGGCGCGGGGAGCCCGCCGCTCCAGCGGTGGGTGGAGTCACGGTTACAGAATGCCAGCCGTTTCGCGGACTTGACTCGGACGCTACTGGGAAGCGGGCATCATTGGTGTCCTGCCGTCATATGCGAGGAGTTGCGACGTGGAACTTACCGTTGTCATGCCATGCCTCAATGAGGCCGAGACCGTTGAGATCTGTGTTCGCAAGGCTCTCACCTGCATGCGCGAGAACGGAATCGACGGCGAGGTGGTCATCGCCGACAACGGCAGCACCGACGGCTCGCAACAGCTGGCCCGTGACGCGGGCGCCCGGGTTGTCCATATTGACGAGAAGGGCTACGGCAACGCCCTGATCGGCGGCATCCGCGCCGCCCGCGGCAAGTACGTCATCATGGGCGACGCCGACGACTCCTACGACTTCACCAGCCTGATGCCCTTCGTCGAGCAGCTCCGGGACGGCGCCGAGCTGGTCATGGGCAACCGGTTCCGCGGCGGCATCGCCCCGGGCGCCATGCCCCCGCTCCACCGCTACCTGGGCAACCCGGTCCTGTCGTTCATCGGCCGGCTGTTCTTCCCCAGCGAGATCGGCGACTTCCACTGCGGCCTGCGCGGATTCCGCCGCGACTCGATCCTGCGGCTGGGACTCCAGACCGGTGGCATGGAGTTCGCCTCCGAGATGGTCGTCAAGGCGACCCTGCAGGGGCTCGACGTCCGCGAGGTGCCCACCACCCTGTCGCCCGACGGCCGCTCCCGCCCGCCGCACCTGCGCTCCTGGCGGGACGGCTGGCGCCACCTGCGCTTCCTGCTGCTCTACAGCCCGCGCTGGCTGTTCTTCATCCCGGGCCTGGTGCTCATGAGCCTCGGTCTCGTCGCCGGGGCCGCGCTGACGTTCGGCCCGGTCTACATCGGCAAGCTCGCCTTCGACGTCGACACGCTGGTCGGCGCGTCCGCGATGGTGATCAGCGGTTTCCAGGCCGTGCTGTTCGCGTTGTTCACCAAGGTGTACGCGGCCGAGGAGGGCTTCCTCCCCGAAGACCGGCGCATCCGCAGGCTGGTGGACGTCGTCACGCTGGAGAAGGGCCTGCTCGCGGGTGGCGCCCTGGCCGTGGCCGGCCTCGTCGGCCTGGTGGCCTCGCTCGCCCACTGGGGCGGCCGCGGCTTCGGCGAGCTGATCCCGGCCGAGTCGCTGCGCCTCGTCGTGCCCTCGGCGACCGCGTTCGTCATGAGCTTCCAGACCATCTTCGCGTCGCTGTTCATCAGCATCCTCGGCATCCGCCGTACGCGGGAGAACCCGGTCGACATCGCGGCGTCCGCCGCCGAGGAGGCCGCCGAGGCCGTCAGCCGCGAGTCGGAGACCGCCGCCGGTCGCGAGTCCGTGGCCTAGGTCGATCCCCGACGACGCCACCGGCGTTTAACCCGGGGAGTCATCTCCCCGGGGCCGATAGGATTCGCACATGGCGGCTACAGGAACGACTGCATCCGGGGAGTCGGCGTTCTACGTGACGACGCCGATCTACTACGTCAACGACGCCCCGCACCTGGGCCACGCCTACACGACCGTCGCGGGCGACGTGCTCACCCGCTGGCACCGCCAGCGCGGCGAGAAGGTGTGGTACCTCACGGGCACGGACGAGCACGGTCAGAAGATCATGCGTACGGCCGAGGCGAACGGCGTGTCGCCCCAGGAGTGGTGCGACAAGCTCGTCGAGGACGCCTGGAAGCCGCTCTGGGAGCACCTCCAGATCGCCAACGACGACTTCATCCGCACGACCGAGCCGCGCCACACCGACCGCGTCCAGGAGTTCGTGCAGGACCTGTACGACAAGGGCGAGATCTACAAGGGCGAGTACGAGGGCCCCTACTGCGTCGGCTGCGAGGAGTACAAGTCGCCCGGCGACCTCCTTGAGGGCGACCTGTGCCCGATCCACAAGCGCCCGGTCGAGTGGCTGAAGGAGGAGAACTACTTCTTCAGGCTGTCCGCGTACGGCCCGCGCCTGCTCGAGCACTACGAGCAGAACCCGGACTTCATCCAGCCCGCATCGGCGCGCAACGAGATCGTGCAGCTGGTGAAGCAGGGCCTGCAGGATCTGTCGATCTCGCGGTCGACCTTCGACTGGGGCGTCCCGATTCCCTGGGACCCCAAGCACGTCATCTACGTGTGGATCGACGCGCTGCTCAACTACGCGACGGCCGTCGGCTACGGCTCCGACCAGGCCAAGTTCGACGCCACCTGGCCGGCCAACGTGCATCTGGTCGGCAAGGACATCCTCCGGTTCCACGCGGCGATCTGGCCGGCCATGCTGATGGCCAACGACCTGCCGCTGCCGCGCAAGGTCTTCGCCAACGGCTGGCTCATGGTCGGCGGCGAGAAGATGAGCAAGTCCAACCTCACCGGCATCTCGCCCCGCGACCTGACGAGCCACTTCGGTGTGGACGCCTACCGCTACTACTTCCTGCGGGCGATCCCGTTCGGCCAGGACGGCTCGTTCTCCTGGGAGGACTTCTCCGCCCGCTACACCTCCGAGCTCGCCAACGACTTCGGCAACCTGGCGTCGCGGGTCGCGGCGATGATCGGCAAGTACTTCGACGGGGTGCTGCCGGAGGCGACGGACGCGGGCCCGGCCGAGCAGGCGATCGCGGACGGCCTGGCCGCGGCGGTGGCCCAGGCGGACACCATGATCGGTGACAACCTGGACTTCGCGGGCGGCATCGGCGCCGTCTTCGACTTCGTCAAGCAGGTCAACGGCTACCTGAGCGACCAGGCGCCGTGGAAGGTGGCCAAGGACGACTCGCCCGAGGGACAGGCGCGGCTCGCGACGATCCTCTACACGGCGGCCGAGTCGCTGCGCGCGATCGCGGTCCTGCTCCACCCGATCATGCCGGCCACGAGCGCAAAGCTCTGGGCGTCCCTCGGGGCGGAGCCGCATCTGGGCGCGCTCGCCGACCAGCGGATCGCCGACGTCGCCACCTGGGGCAAGCTGCCCGCGGGGGCGCAGGTCGTCAAGGGCGAGATCCTCTTCCCGCGGCTGGAGAACGCCTGACCATGTCGCGTGAGCGTCCCGCGCCGCCCGAGGCGCTGCCGGCGGAGGTGTTCGACAGTCACTGCCACCTGGACATCATGGTCGGCAACCGGCAGGCGTCCTCGGGCGATCCCGTCGCGCTGGCGGCCCAGTCGGCCGGGGCGAATGTCGCGTCGATCCTCGCCGAGGCGAAGTCGGTCGGCGTGACGCGCCTGGTGACGGTGGGATACGACCTGCCGTCCTCGCGGTGGAACGCCGAGGTGGCCGGCGAGCACCGGGACGTCTACGCGGCCGTGGCCATCCACCCGAACGAGGCGCACGCCTCCACGCCCGAGGTCCTCGCCGAGATCGAGGACCTCGCGCGGCGGCCGGACGTGCGGGCGGTGGGGGAGACCGGACTCGACTACTTCCGCGACTGGGCGTCGAAGGACGACCAGCACGCCAGCTTCCGCGCGCACATCGAGATCGCCAAGCGGACCGGCAGGGCCCTGGTGATCCACGACCGCGACGCGCACGACGACGTGCTCGCCGTGCTCGCCGACCAGGGCGCCCCCGACGTGGTCGTCTTCCACAGCTTCTCTGGCGACGCCGAGATGGCCAAGCGGTGCGTGGACGCCGGCTACTTCATGTCGTTCTCGGGCCCGGTGACGTACAAGAACGCCGGATATCTGCGCGAGGCGGCGGCGGTGGCCCCGCCCGAGCTGATCCTGGTCGAGACCGACGCCCCCTACCTGCCGCCGACGCCGCATCGGGGCAAGCCCAACGCGCCCTACCTGATCCCGCTCACGCTCCGCTGCCTCGCGGAGGTCAAGGGCATGGACGTCGCCGACCTCGCCGCCCGGATCACGGCCAACGGCGAGACCGTCTTCGGCGCCTGGTAGGGCGGGAGACACTGGAGGCATGAGTCTGCTCGGGCCGGTCGAAGTGCGTGCGCTCGCGGAGAAGCTGAACATCCGGCCGACGAAGAAGCTGGGGCAGAACTTCGTGATCGACGGCGGCACCGTCCGCCGGATCGTCCGGCTCGCCGAGGTCGCACCGCACGACGTGGCGATCGAGGTCGGCCCGGGGCTCGGCTCGCTCACCCTCGCGCTGCTCCCGGAGGTCGCCGAGGTCGTCGCCGTGGAGATCGATCCGGTGCTGGCACAGCAGTTGCCGCTGACGGTCGCCGAACGGGCCCCCGAGGTGGCCGGCCGGTTGACCGTGGTGCACGCCGACGCGCTCAAGGTCGGGCCCGCCGAGCTCGGGACCGAGCCGACCGCGCTGGTCGCGAACCTGCCCTACAACGTGTCCGTGCCGGTCGTGCTGCACCTGCTGGAGGTGCTGCCGTCGCTGCGGCGCGGGCTGGTGATGGTGCAGTCGGAGGTCGCCGACCGGCTCGCCGCGGCGCCCGGGTCGCGCATCTACGGCGTTCCCTCGGTGAAGGCCGCCTGGTATGCCGACGTGCGCCGGGCCGGTCCGGTCGGGCGCAACGTCTTCTGGCCCGCGCCGAACGTCGACTCCGGCCTGGTCTCGCTCGTACGGCGGGAGCCGCCGGCGACGACGGCGACCCGCGAGGAGGTGTTCGCCGCCGTCGACGCGGCGTTCGCCCAGCGCCGCAAGACGCTGCGCGCCGCGCTCGCCTCCTGGGCCGGCACGGCGGCCGCCGCCGAGAAGGCCCTGGTCGGGGCCGGGATCGACCCCTCGGCGCGCGGGGAGCAGCTGAGGATCGAGGACTTCGCCCGCATCGCCGAGCAGCGGGCCGCGGCGGCGACGGACTAGATCGGCCGGCGGCCGAGGTAGGCCAGCAGCACGGCCACGGCATCGGCGTCGTCGCCGGCGTCCATCGCGGGAGCGTACGCGCCGTAGGCCCGCAGCGGTTCGACGATCCGGGTGGCGACCTCCGTCAGCGGCAGCGCCATCTCCGGGGTGAGCGGTGAGGGCTGCCCCGTGGCAACGGCGATGTCCCACGCGTGCACCGCCGCGTCGAGCGCGCACGCGCCGGCCGCGAGCCACGCGGGCATGGGGCCCTGGGGGAGCGGCACCGCCACCTGCTCGGCGTCGTCGTCCACGGTCGCCCAGGCGCCGGCCGAGGCGTCCAGCGCCGCCGCCAGGTAGGCCCCGGGGTCGCCCTCGATACGGCCGGAGGGCGAGAACGGATCCTCGGAGGGCCACGGCCCACCGGTGATCGCGGCGGCGAAGGCGATCTGGTCCCCGGTCGCGTGCTGCAGCACCTGGGTGACCGTCCACTTCTCGCACGGGGTCGCGCAGTCCCACGCCTCGCCGCCGACGCCCGCGACGGCGGCGCGCAGCGCGTCGTGCGCCTGGGTCAGCAGGGTCCGCCAGCTCGCCGTCGTGGTCTCGTTCATCGGTGCTTCCTCTCTTTTTGGAACAGAATGTTCCGTTCCGCTAGTTCTACTCTAGCAGAACGGAACGCTCTGTTCCACTGCTACTGTGACCGCATGCCGAAGCAGACGGACGACCACGGTTCCCCCGGCCTCGCCGGACGGAGGGGCCGGGCCGCACGCAACGACGCCGCCATCCTCGACGCCGCCAGGGAGGTCTTCCTCGCCGATGCCAAGGCGCCGGTCGCGGCCGTCGCGGAGCGGGCCGGGGTCGGAATGAGTGCGCTCTATCGGAGATATCCCGGCAAGGAGGACCTGCTGCGCAGGCTGTGCCACGACGGCCTGCGCCGCTGGATCGAGGAGGCGGAGGCCGTCGAGTCCGAGCCGGACGCCGGAAAGGCGCTCGTGGCCTTCCTCGAACGGATCGTCGACGCCGACGTGCACTCGCTCACGGTCCACCTCGCCGGGACCTTCACGCCGACCGAGGAGATGGGGCGCGACGCGCGGCGGGCCGCCGAACTGATGGGCCGGCTGGTGGAGCGGGCCCGGGCCGCCGGACGGTTGCGCCGCGACCTGGTCGCCGACGACATCGGTCTCGTGCTGGAGGGGTGCGCCGCCGTCCGCGTGCCCGACCCGGAGCGTACGCGGGAGCTGCGGCGGCGCTTCCTGTCGATGGTGCTCGAAGGTCTCACCGGAGCCGGTGTCACCGGGGCCGATGGGGCCGCTCTCCCCGGCCCGGCTCCGGAGCCGGGCGAGCTGAACTGGCGGTGGCGGCGGGCGGGTTAGTCGGATCTGACCGAATTTGATCATTACGGACGTGTATCGGCCCTTGCGGCCAATCTGGGGCGAGACGACGATCTCCGGTACTTGTGCACCTTTCTCCGGAGGATTCATGCTCCCCACCCGCTCCGCCGCCCTGGCCGCCGCCCTCGCCGCCGTCGTCGCGGGCGCGGCCGTCACGCCCGCCGCCGCGCAGAGCGGTGCGTACACGGCGACCGCGACGGCGACCGTTTTCGCCCCCAACCCCGTGCAGCAGCTCGGCCTGCAGAACCTCACCGACGCCAAGGACGCCGACCTGCCCGAGCTGGGGCCGGCGTACACGAAGGTCACGCTGACCGACCTCGACGGCTCCGGCACGCTCACCGGCCGGTACGTCGTCGTGAAGAGCTCGACCGGCGGCGCCGCCAAGGCCACCGGCGGCGCCTTCCCCGCGTACCACCGTGACGTGGACCAGTTCGAGCAGGTCATGGGCTACCACTGGGTGACCACCGCGCAGCACTACATCCAGTCGCTCGGCTTCGGCGGCACGCTGCGGCCGGTGAACCAGCGGCAGATCGAGTTGCGCATCAACCAGTACGGCGGCGACAACTCCTTCTTCCGGGACGACAAGGCCAACATCACCCTCGGCAAGGGCGGCATCGACGACGGCGAGGACGCCGAGGTGATCGTCCACGAGTACGGCCACAGCGTCCAGGACGGCCAGGTGCCCGGTTTCGGCACCACGCTGGAGTCCGGCGCGATCGGCGAGGCCTTCGGCGACTATCTGGCCGTGGCCGTGAGCAGCTGGGCGACCGGTGTTCCGATCAGGACGGACGAGGCGTGCGTGGCCGACTGGGACTCGGTGAGCTACTCGCCCGCCCCGCACTGCCTGCGCCGCCTGGACGGGACCAAGCACTACCCGGAGGACGTCAGGGGCGAGGTCCACGCCGACGGCGAGATCTGGTCCCGCGCCCTGTGGGACATCCGGCGGGCGCTCGGCGACCGGAAGGCGAGCACTCTGATCATCGAGGCGCAGTTCGACTTCGCCCCCGACACCACGTTCAAGGCGGCCGCCGAGGCGACCGTCGCCGCTGCCCGGCGACTGTACGGCGCGAGCGCGGCGAGCGCCGTCACCGGTGCGTTCGCCGACCGCGGCATCCTCTGAGCATCGTGCCCCGCCCCGCCCGGCGACTCCGGGCGGGGCGCTCCCCGAACCGCCCGGCGCCCGGGCTCCGCGAGTGCTCCGGCGGGCTGACTTTGACGTGATCGACAAGTGATCCCGTTCCATCGGGCGAGTGTGATTTACGTCACACAAACCACCTGTGTCGATCAGTGACACTTCGTGACGGGTCGGCGACGGAGGCCCTCGTGATCAGCGGAAACGCGGCGGCCGCGGTGAGGGCGCGGAGGACGGTCAAAGTCGCGATCTTGACCTGATGATCAGACTGAAAACCACTAAGGCGGTCACTTCTCACAAATCCTCAGATAGTTTTTAGCCGTCCTTTACTGACGGATGGGGCGCGAGAGGCGCCCGACGATCAGACCAGGGAGAAGTAAGTTGAAGCGCACCCTCACCCTCGGCGGCATCGCGGTCGGCCTGCTGGCCTCTGCGGCCGTCGCCGCCCCCGCCCACGCGGACTCCGTTCCGCACGACACCCTGGCCAGCACCAACTTCGCCGCCAAGCAGGTGGCCGCCTTCTGGTACGGCCAGAACAAGGCCAACCTGGTCAACGCCACCCCGTACGCGGTCGAGACCACGCTGCCCACCAAGCACGTCTCCACGGGCGGCGCCTCCGCGGACAGCAAGGCCGGCGTCGTCGGCTCCAGCGGTGACCAGAAGGCCTCCTCCGGCACGTCGAAGAACGTGAACCTGCCGAAGACGACCGGCAAGGTGTTCTTCATCGGCGCCGACCACAAGCCGCACTGGTGCTCGGCGACCGCCGTGCAGAGCCAGTACAAGAACCTGGTGGCGACCGCCGGCCATTGCGTGTACGACACCAAGAGCAACAAGGCGACCCTCGACAAGTGGGTCTTCGTCCCCGGCTACTACCAGGGCAAGACCCCGTGGGGCATCTACGTCGGCAAGACGGCGTACACCCACTACGACTTCGACGTCTACGAGGACGGCGACCGCGACTACGCGTTCGTCACCGTCTACAACGGCGTCCTGCCGACCAGCGCCTCCGGCAAGAGCTACGACCACACCTTCGAGACCTCCCGTCAGGCTCGGTGGGCCAAGGCCAAGCTCGACAAGGACAGCGCCTACTCGCACGTGAGCATCCGTCCCGTGATCGACACCGACCACGTGGTCAAGGAGGGCACCCGCGAGTCGGAGAGGGTCTACGTCAAGCGGGACGAGTGGAAGAAGCTCAACCCCGAGGGCACCCCGGCCGACGGCCCCTTCAAGGAGGGCACCGGCGTCACGGACAAGGAGTACACCTCCAAGCCCGACGGCTGGGACGAGGGCAAGACCTCGGCCGACGGCAAGGCCTTCTACCTCAAGAAGGGCGACAAGTACGTCGTCCGCACCTACTGGATCAACTACGACGTCGACTACCGCCTGACCGGCCGGGCTCTGACGATCGGTCTGAAGGACGTCGGCACCCTCGGCTCCAACGTGGGCGGCCAGGGCCTGGCGTACAACCAGAAGATCGGCACGGGCGTCTTCGTGTTCGGTTACCCGAGCGGCTCGCACCCGGACGGCAACTACGCCTTCTCGGGCAAGACCCTCAAGTGGTCGTACGGCAAGACCTTCAAGGCGGCCGCGCCGTCGATGAAGGCCGAGGAGCTCGTCGGCATCAAGTCCTCCTTCACCGGTGAGGGCGCCATCGGCTCGTCCTGGCTGTACCGCTACAGCAGCACCAAGCGGCTCGGTTACCTGAACGGTGTGACCATCGCGGTCTCCGACACCGACGGCAACCAGCGCATCGACACCAGCGTCTCCCCGTACTTCGACGGTGAGACCCTGGCCGTCTACAAGACCGCCGCGAAGAACTGGTCCGGCAAGATCGTCTGATCTGCCATCGCGCACGCGAAGGGGCTCGGCATCCAGCCGGGCCCCTTTCCGCTGCCCGGACCTCTGCCGAGTCTCCGGGGGCGAGGGTGACGCTAAGCTCGGGTCCCATGTCCAGGCGGTTCAGGCACGGCGACGAGCGACGGCGACGCGAGGCGGTGAGCGGGCGATGAGCGCGATCACGGTGCGCGTGCCGGCGAAGGTCAACCTCCAGCTCGCGGTCGGCCCGCTGCGCGAGGACGGCTACCACGACCTGGTGAACGTCTTCCACGCGGTCTCGCTGTTCGACGAGGTCACCGCGGCCGAGCCGCTCGACGCGGACCCCTCCGCCGCCCCGCTCAGAGTCAGGGTCGAGGGGGACCTCACCGGAGAGGTTCCGGTGAGCGACGACAACCTCGCCGTCCGGGCCGCCAGGGCGCTGGCCGAACGAGCGGGCCGTTCCTACCGGGCCGATCTGCTGATCCGCAAGTCGATCCCCGTGGCGGGCGGCATGGCCGGGGGGAGCGCCGACGCCGCCGCGGCGCTGGTGGCCTGCAACGAGCTGTGGGGCCTCGGCCTGCCCGTCGAGGACCTGATGGAGATCGCCGCCGACATCGGCAGCGACGTGCCGTTCGCGCTGCTCGGCGGCACCGCCGTAGGCACCGGACGCGGCGAGCGGCTCGCCCCGCTGGAGACCGCAGGAATCTTCCACTGGGTCTTCGCGCTCGCCGACGGCGGTCTGTCCACCCCGAGGGTGTACGGCGAGTGCGACCGGCTGCGCGAGGAGGCGGGGGTGGCCGCGCCCACGCCCGCGGTGAGCGAGGCACTGCTCGCCGCCCTGCGCGAGGGCGACGCGAAGGCGCTCGGGCAGGCGCTGTCCAACGACCTGCAGCCCGCGGCGCTGGCGCTGCGTCCCTCGCTCGCGGACACGCTCGCCGCCGGCCGTGAGCACGGCGCACTCGGCGCGATCGTCTCCGGCTCCGGCCCCACCTGCGCCTTCCTGGTCGAGTCGGCCGAGCGGGCGCACGAGCTGGCCGCCCTGGTCAAGGACGTGGACGGCTGCAGGTCCGTCGTCACCGCCCACGGGCCCGTCCCCGGGGCCACCGTGGCCGGATAAGCTTTACGGGCGATGAATCTGGTCAATCTGGAGTCCGTCTCCCACGCCTACGGGCCCAAGCCCCTGCTCGCCGACGTCTCTCTCGGGTTGGAGGAGGGCGACCGGATCGGCGTCGTCGGCCGCAACGGCGGTGGCAAGACCACGCTCATCTCGATCATCGCCGGAACGCTGAAGCCCGACAGCGGCCGGGTCACCCACACCCGCGGGCTGCGGGTCGGCGCGCTCTCCCAGCGTGACCAGTTCGACCCGGACGCCGCCGTGAAGGACATCGTCCTGGCCGGCCGGGCCGAGCACGAGTGGGCCGGTGACGCCGCGATCAGGGAGATCCTCGCCAACCTGCTCGGCGACATCGACCTCGCGGCTCCCGCGGGCGCGCTGTCGGGCGGGGAGCGCCGCCGTACGGCCCTGGCGCGGCTGCTGGTCGAGGAGCACGACCTGCTGATCCTCGACGAGCCCACGAACCATCTCGACATCGAGGCCATCGCCTGGCTCGCCGGGCATCTCGTGCAACGCAAGTCCGCGCTGCTCGTCGTCACCCACGACCGGTGGTTCCTCGACGCGGTCTCCACCCGCACCTGGGAGGTCGTGGACGGCTCCGTCGAGCGATACGAGGGCGGTTACGCGGCGTACGTGCTGGCCAAGGCCGAACGGGCGCGTATCGCGCAGGCCGCGGAGGAGCGCCGGCAGAACCTCATGCGCAAGGAGATCGCCTGGCTGCGGCGCGGCCCTCCGGCCCGGACGTCCAAGCCCAAGTTCCGGATCAACGCGGCCGAGGCGCTGATCGCGAACGAGCCGCCGCCGCGGGAGACCGTCGAGCTGCTCAACTTCGCCTCGGCGCGGCTCGGCAAGACCGTCGTGGACCTGGAGGACGTGACGCTCCACGCGGGCGGCCCGGCGTCGGGTCCTTTGGTGCTCGACCACGCCACGTACCAGTTCGGCCCGGGGGACCGGATCGGCCTGATCGGGGTGAACGGCTCGGGCAAGTCGTCGGTGCTGCGCCTGCTGTCCGGCACGGTCGAGCCCGACTCCGGCCGCATCGTGCGCGGTAAGACGGTGCGGCTCGCGCACCTGTCGCAGGAGCTCGCCGAGCTGGACCCCACGCGGCGGGTGCTGGAGACGGTCGAGGAGATCCGCAAGTACGTCCAGGTGGGCAAGAAGGAGTGGTCGGCCTCCCAGCTGCTCGAACGCCTCGGCTTCCGGGGGGAGGCCCAGTGGAAGGTCATCGGCGACCTGTCGGGCGGCGAGCGGCGGCGACTGCAGCTTCTCCGCCTGATCATGAACGAGCCGAACGTGCTGCTGCTCGACGAGCCGACCAACGACCTCGACATCGAGACGCTCACCGAGCTGGAGGACCTCCTCGACAGCTGGCCGGGCACGCTGGTGGTGGTGAGCCACGACCGGTACTTCCTGGAGAGGGTGGCCGACCGCTGCGTCGCGCTCCTCGGGGACGGCAGGCTGTCGATGCTGCCCGGCGGCGTGGACGAATACCTGGAACGCCGTGCGGCGGGCGCGGCCCTGTCGGCCCGGGCGGCCTCTGCCGCAAGCGCTCCCGAGCGGACCGGCCAGGACGACCAGCCGGCGCCCGCGGGCGGGCTGTCCGCCAAGGAGCTGCGGGAGCTGCAGAAGGAGCTCAACCGGCTGGAACGGCAGATCGACAAGTTCGGCGAGCGTGAGGCGAAGCTGCACGCCGAGATGGCCGAGGCGGCGAGCGACTTCGAACGGCTGGCCAAGCTCGACGCCGAGCTGCGGGAGATCGCCGCGCAGAAGGAGTCGGCCGAGCTCGAGTGGATGACGGTGGCGGAGCGCCTCGACGGGGAGTAGAGCGCCGTCGGCCGGCTGCGTCGTCGTCGCCGATGGGCTGAGTAACGGAAAGGGGCCCGGCTGGATGCCGGGCCCCTTCGCGTGCGCGGTGGCGGATCAGACGATCTTGCCGGACCAGTTGTTCGCGGCGGTCTTGTAGACGCCGTAGGTCTCGCCGTCGAAGTACGGGGAGACGCTGGTGTCGAAGCGCTGATTGCCGTCGCGGTCGGCGACGCCGATGGTCACGCCGTTCAGGTAGCCGAGCCGCTTGGTGTTGCTGTAGCGGTACAGCCACGCCGAGCCGAGCGCGCCCTCACCGGTGAACGACGACTTGATCCCGACGAGCTCCTGGGCGTTGATGGTGGGGGAGCTGGCCTTGAAGGTCTTGCCGTACGACCACTTGAGGGTGTTGCCCGAGAAGGCGTGGTTGCCGTCCGGGTGCGACCCGCTCGGGTAACCGAAGACGAAGGTGCCGCTGCCGATCTTCTGGTTGTAGGCGAGGCCCTGGCCGCCGACGTTGGAGCCGAGGGTGCCGACGTCCTTCAGACCGATCGACAGGACCCGGCCGGTCAGGCGGTAGTCGACGTCGTAGTTGATCCAGTAGGTGCGGACGACGTACTTGTCGCCCTTCTTGAGGTAGAAGGCCTTGCCGTCGGCCGAGGTCTTGCCCTCGTCCCAGCCGTCGGGCTTGGAGGTGTACTCCTTGTCCGTGACGCCGGTGCCCTCCTTGAAGGGGCCGTCGGCCGGGGTGCCCTCGGGGTTGAGCTTCTTCCACTCGTCCCGCTTGACGTAGACCTTCTCCGACTCGCGGGTGCCCTCCTTGACCACGTGGTCGGTGTCGATCACGGGCCGAATACGAAGGCGGGAGTAGGCGCTGTCCTTGTCGAGCTTGGCCTTGGCCCACCGAGCCTGACGGGAGGTCTCGAAGGTGCGGCTGTAGCTCTTGCTGGAGCCGCTGGTGGGCAGGACGCCGTTGTAGACGGTGACGAACGCGTAGTCGCGGTCGCCGTCCTCGTAGACGTCGAAGTCGTAGTGGGTGTACGCGGTCTTACCCACGTAGATGCCCCACGGGGTCTTGCCCTGGTAGTAGCCGGGGACGAAGACCCACTTGTCGAGGGTCGCCTTGTTGCTCTTGGTGTCGTACACGCAATGGCCGGCGGTCGCCACCAGGTTCTTGTAGTGCGACTGGACCGCGGTCGCGGTGCACCAGTGCGGCCTGTGGTCGGCGCCGATGAAGAACACCTTGCCCGTGGTGCGGGGCAGGTTCACGTTCTTCGTGCTGGTGGTCGCCTTCTTGTCGCCGCTGGACCCGACGACGCCGGGCTTGCTGTCCGCGGACGCCCCGCCGGTCGACACGTGCTTGGCCGAGACTCGCGTCTCCACGTTGTACGGCTTGGCGTTGCGGAGGTTGGCCATACGCTCGCCGAACCAGAAGGCGGCGACCTGCTTGGCGGCGAAGTTGGAGCTGGCCAGGGTGTCGTGCGGAACGGAGTCCGCGTGCGCGGGGGTGGTGACGACCGCGGAGGCCAGCAGGCCGACCGCGATGCCGCCGAGGGTGAGGGTGCGCTTCAAGGGTTGTTCTCCTCGGTCTGTCGGGGGCACAAAGTACGCCCACACGTCAGTAAAGGGACGGTAAGAAAGTTATCGGAGGAGTCAGGCGGAAAGTAGCGCTGAGAACTGCCCTCTCCGTACGCCCGAGACGATCGAAGGGCGGATCCGAACCTGAAAGCTTGCTGTGTTTCCCCTGATGACATGCTGATTCCGAGAGATCGCGATCACAGCGTGTAACTGATCGTTTAAGTGAGGAATGTGGTGTAAATCACATTCGCGAGATGGAACCGTGCGGCGATCTGATCACGTCTGATTTTGCCCGTGCGCGCGTGGCGCCGGCGGCCGGGAGCCTGGGCCGGAGAGCGGCACGGGAGACGCTCCTGAGCGGTGTGGAGCGGGGGAGAACGGGAGAAGGGCCCGGCCGCACGCGGCCGGGCCCTTCTCAGCGGGGCCTCACGAGGTGTCAGACGATGTTGGCCGAGGGGGTGGCGGCCGCGGCCTTGTAAATGGCCAGGGTCTCACCGTCGAAGTACGGCGAGACGCTGGTGTCGTAGCGGTTGTTGCCGTCGGTGTCCGAGACGCCGATGGTGACGCCGTTCAGGTAGCCGAACCGCGTCGAGTTGTTGTACTTGTACAGCCACGCGGAGCCGGAGGCGCCCTCGCCGGTGAACGACGACTTGATGCCCTGGAGGGCCTCGCCCTTCAGGGCCGAAGCCGTGGCGGGGAAGGTCTTGCCGTAGCTGTACTTGAGGGTCTTGCCGCTGAAGGCGTAGTTGCCGTCCGGGTGCGACCCGCTCGGGTAGCCGAACACGAAGGTCGGCTGGCCCACCTTCTGGTTGTAGGCGAGGCCCTGACCGCCGACGTTGTCGCCCAGCTTGCCGACGTCCTTCAGGGCGATCGACAGCTTCAGGCCGACGACCTTGTAGCCCAGGAGGGTCTTGCTGGGCGACGGCGAAGCCGAGGGCGAGGCCGAGGCCGACGGGCTGGGGCTCGGCTTCGGGTCCGCGTAGACCGGCACGACCTTGAGGTCGGAGTAGGCCGTGGTCTTGTCCTTCGCGAGCTGGTCCTTGGCCTTGTAGGCGTCCCACTTGCTCTTGTAGAGCCGGGACTCGTACCTGCCGCCGCTGGTGCCGCCGTCCGTGGGAAGGACGCCGTTGTAGACGGCGACGAAGGCGTAGTCGAAGTCACCGTCGCCGTAGGTGGTGAAGTCGAAGTGGGTGTAGGCAATCTTGCCGACGTAGATGCCGTACGGCGTCTTGCCGTTGTAGTAACCCGGGACGAAGACCCACTTGTCCATCAGGTCCTTGCCCTTCACCGTGTCGTAGACACAGTGACCGGCCGTGGCCACGAGGTTCTTGTGCATCGACTGCAGGGCGGTCGCCGAGCACCAGTGCGGCTTGTGGTCGGCGCCGATGAAGAACACCTTGCCGCTGGTCCGCGGCAGGTTGACGTTCTTCGACGTGCCGGTGGCCTTCTTCTCGCCGCTCGACGCGACGACCCCGGGCTTCACGTCGGTCATCGCCTTGGGCATCGTCGAGACGTGCTTGACGGAGACCTTGGTCTCGGCCCCGTACGGCGTGGCGTTGACCAGGTTCGCCATCTTCTGGCCGAACCAGAAGGCGGCCACCTGCTTGGCGGCGAAGTTGGTCTCGGCCAGCGGCTTGGCCTCGGGCTTGAAGGGGTTTGCGTGCGCGGGGGAGGCGACGAGGGCGGTGGCCAGCAGGCCGGCCGCGACGCCGCCGAACGCGAGGGTGCGCTTCAAGTGCTCTCCATGGTCTGTCGTGAGGCGCGACTTTGCCTCATTCGTCAGTAAAGGATGTGCAAAAACTACCGGATTGATAGCTGAGGGCGTAAGAGAGGCGAAGCGATGGGTATCACCTCGTGATCTTCAATGCATTTGCCATTGCACACCGGCGCCGCCGAGCAGTTTCGCCGTGAAATTCGGCGCGGCGGCAGCGGGCTTCCATGGAGGCCGTGTGGCCGGACGGGCCGCATCCGGGCCCTCACTGGCGAGGGCTCCTCGCTGGCCGTATGGAGGGAGAACCGCCGTGACGGCGGCCGGGCCGGATGCCGTCACCGCGGCGGCCGAGCGGTCCGGGAAGGGGAGAAGGGCATGGTGAATTGACGACGCCGTTTCTTTTCCCGTCGTCGCCCGCGAATTGCGAAAGAAAAAGGACCCGGCTGGAGGCCGGGTCCTTTTCTTACATCATCGACCGGGGGAAAGATCAGACGATCTTGCCCGACCAGTTGGCCTGAGCGGTCTTGTAGACGGCCAGGGTCTCACCGTCGAAGTACGGGGAGACGCTGGTGTCGATCCGGCCGTTGCCGTCGGTGTCGGAGACCGCGATGGTCACACCGTTGAGGTAGCCGAGCCGCTTGGCGCTGCTGTAGCGGTAGAGCCAGGACGAGCCGAGGGCGCCCTCACCGGTGAAGGAGGACTTGATGCCGACGAGCTCTTCGGCCTTCATCGACGGGGCGGTCGCCTTGAAGGTCTTGCCGTAGGCCCACTTGAGGGTCTTGCCGGTGAAGGCGTAGTTGCCGTCCGGGTGCGACCCGCTCGGGTAGCCGAACTCGAAGACGGCGGTGCCGATCTTCTGGTTGTAGGCCAGGCCCTGGCCGCCGACGTTGGAGCCGAGGGTGCCGACGTCCTTGAGGCCGATCGAGACCTTGAAGCCGACGACCTTGTAGCCGATGATCTTCGCGGTCGGCGACGGGGCCGGGGACGGGTGGTTCCACCGGCTGTGGCCGCCGCCGGTGTTCGAGCCGCCCTCGTAGACCGGCACGACCTGGAGCCTGGAGTAGCCCGTGGTCTTGTCGGCCTGGAGCTTCCTCAGCGCCCTGTCGGCCTGCCACTTGAACTGGTAGGTCGGCGACTCGTACTTGCCGCCGCTGGTGCCGCCGTCCGTGGGGATGACACCGTTGTAGACGGTCACGAACGCGTAGTCGCGGTCGCCGTCCTCGTAGACGCTGTAGTCGTAGTGGGTGTACGCGGTCTTGCCGACGTAGATGCCCCACGGGGTCTTGCCCTGGTAGTAGCCGGGGACGAAGACCCAGTTGTCCAGCGTGGTCGCGTTCGACTTGGTGTCGTAGACGCAGTGACCCGCGGTCGCCACGACGTTCTTGTACTGCGACTGCAGAGCGGTCGCCGAGCACCAGTGCGGCTTGCCGTCGGCGCCGGTGAAGAACACCTTGCCGGTGGTCTTCGGCAGGTTCACGTTCTTCGTCGTGCCCGTGGACGCCTTCTGGTCACCACTGGACCCGACAACGCCGGCCTTGTCGTCGGCGGAGACACCGCCGGTCGACACGTGCTTGGCGGAAACCGTGGTCTCCGCGGTGTACGGCGTGGCGTTGATCAGGTTGGCCTTGGCCTGACCGAGCCAGTACTGGGCGACTTGCTGAGCGGCGAAGTTGGTGTTGGCCAGGTTCACGCTCGGAACGGAGTCGGCGTGAGCCGGGGCGGCGATGGCCGCGGAGGCCAGCAGGCCGGCCGCGATGCCACCGAGTGCGAGGGTGCGCTTCAACTTTCTCTCCCTGGTCTGTCGTGAGGCGACTCCTGCGCCCCATGCGTCAGTAAAGGAACGGTCAGAAAGTTATAGGAGAAGTTGGTGTGGTGTAAGTGGAACCGTGACGTATGCCCGCTGCCTCCCGACTCACAGACTTCATGCAGGTTCACGGGCTGATGCGGCATCTGTGCTGATCACAAGCGGTGCCGGAAGCTCGTCGCCGCGCGGTGCGATTGTCCCGAGATGAGACTGGTTGTGATGTAAATCACACCTTCGGGATGAAACCGGGAGCGAGGGTCCAACGTCAAAAGGGCCTCAGTGGAACGTGCCCACGCTCTCGGAGGCTCGTTCTGGGCACCCGGAAAGGGGCTCAATCGGTGGTCTGCGGGCGGTCCGATGCGGCCGGAAGGCGTGCGCCGTTCCCGTCGGTCCGATGAGCGAGACGCGGCTCGCGCGTACGTCATATGCCCGGCAAGCCGGGCGTCTGACGGCCTCTGTGGCGCGACGGCGGCCCTGGAGCGGGGGAAGGGACGGATCGGGGCGGACGGCCGCAGTCGATCGCGTGCGGCCGCGTTGCGAAGCACGGGGGCTGTTTTCGGGCAACAGAAAAGGGCCCGGCTGGAGGCCGGGCCCTTTCCTTGACTCTGCTTTACTGGGGGGAAGATCAGACGATCTTGCCGGACCAGTTGGCGGCAGCGGTCTTGTAGACGGCCAGCGTCTCACCGTCGAAGTACGGCGAAACGTTGGTGTCGATGCGCTTGTTGCCGTCGGTGTCGGAGACCGCGATGGTCACACCGTTGAGGTAGCCGAGCCGCTTGGTGTTGCTGTAGCGGTACAGCCACGCCGAACCGATGGAGCCCTCGCCGGTGAAGGAGGACTTGATGCCCACCAGCTCCTCGGCCTTCATCGACGGCGCAGCCGCCTTGAAGGTCTTGCCGTAGGCCCACTTGAGGGTCTTGCCGGAGAAGGCGTAGTTGCCGTCCGGGTGCGACCCGCTCGGGTAACCGAACTCGAAGATGCCCGTGCCGATCTTCTGGTTGTAGGCCAGACCCTGACCACCGACGTTGGACCCGAGGGTGCCGACGTCCTTGAGGCCGATCGACAGCTTCTTGCCCACCAGCTTGTAGTCGACGTCGTAGTTGACGAAGAACGTGCGCTTGGTGTAGGTCTCGCCGCGCTTGAGGTACAGCGTCTTCAGGTCCTTGCTCCAAGCCCAGGCGTCGGTCTCGGTGCTGTTGCCCTTCTTGCCGGCCGGAGCCGCCGCGAAGGCCGCGTCGAACTCAGCCTTGTTGCTGGGGTCGACCTTGACACCGGTGCCGGCGGGGAAGGCCTCGGGGGCCTTGTCGCCGAGCTCGCTGTCCGCGACCGACTTGCCGATCGTGGCCTGGTCGACCTGGACCCACTGCGAACCGAAGTTCCGCCGGTCGCCCAGCTTGCCCTTGCCGGTCGGGCTCTTGAGGTCGACGAAGGGCTCGATGCTCAGGTCCGACCAGCCGGTCTCCTTCTTGGCCTCGATGGCCTTCTTGACCTTGGCGGCCTTGAAGTAGTCCTCGTAGATGCCATAGAAGCCGTGGCCGGTGCCCCGAACCTCGGTCGGCAGCACGCCGTTGTAGACCGTGACGAACGCGAAGTCGCGGTCGCCGTCCTCGTACACGCTGTAGTCGTAGTGCGTGTAAGCGGTCTTACCGACGTAGATGCCCCAGGGGGTCTTGCCCTCGTAGTAGCCGGGGATGAAGACCCACTTGTCGAGGGTCGTGGCGTTCGACTTGGTGTCGTACACGCAGTGACCCGCGGTCGCCACCAGGTTCTTGTACTGGCCCTGCACGGCGGTCGCCGAGCACCAGTGCGGCTTGTCGTCGGCGCCGATGAAGAACACCTTGCCGGTGGTCTTCGGCAGGTTCACGTTCTTCAGCGTGCCGGTGGCAGCCTTCTGGTCGCCACTCGAGCCCACGACGCCGGCCTTGTCGTCAGCGGAAACCCCGCCGGTCGACACGTGCTTGGTGGGGACCGTGGTCTCCACCGCGTACGGGGTGGCGCTGATCAGGTTGGCCTTGGCCTGGCCGTACCAGAACGCCGCGACCTGCTGGGCCGCGAAGTTCGTGTTGGCCAGGTTCACAGCCGGAACCTCGTCGGCGTGAGCCGGAGCAGCGATCGCCGCGGAGGCCAGCAGGCCGGCCGCGACCCCGCCCAGAGCGAGAGTGCGCTTCATAACTTTTCTCCTGGTCTGTCGTGAGGCGTCACTTGCGCCCCATCCGTCAGTGAGGAATGAGGAGAAAGTTATAGGAGGAATTGAGGTGGCGTAAGAGGGTTTGTGATCAAGCTTTTGGGGGAGTGCCCCACTCGGACGGCGTGGGCCCGAGCCGGGCCGACCGTTTTGGCTGATCATGAAGGTGTCTCGGCGGTTCCCGTTACGCTCCGCGCTGGACCGATATAACAGTGACTGTGACGTAAATCACAGATTTTGAGGAAACCGAAGAGGCGTCTGATCACGTCCGGTGGCCGCGGCCGCGATGGAGTGGCGACCGCGGGCCGTCTCGATGTAGCCGAAAAAATGGGATGAACAATGACATTGGCGGCTGACGGGTCTAATAGTGATAGTCGCCGCCTGTCACCCCACCAGGGGAGATTCCGGCAACGTGCCGGCCTCGTTCGGAGACGGGAAAAGGGCCCGGCTGGAGGCCGGGCCCTTTCCTTGACTCTGCTTTACTGGGGGGAAGATCAGACGATCTTGCCGGACCAGTTGGCGGCAGCGGT
>NZ_JBEYWQ010000018.1:0-166588 GCF_040644495.1 Microbispora sp. NPDC046973
CGCCGACGACCTCGATGTCGTCCTCGGCGTCCAGCAACGCCGCCACACCACGCCGTACGACCTCGTGATCGTCCACAAGAAACACCCGAATCATGACCTGGACGTTAGCCTTCCTCGGGCCGCCGGAGAAGTGACGAAGGTCCCGCGTGGCCGCCTCGGACTCAGCGGCGGGACAGGACTCAGTGGCGGGACAGGCGGCGCAGGGCGCTCCTGATCCTCCCGCCGAACGGCGCGCGCCGCCGGGGCTGGGCGTCGCGGGCCACCCGCAGCTCCGCGAGGGCCGTGGCCGCGTCGGGCCGCTTGGCCGGTGTGGGGTCGCGCATCCGCCGTACGAGGTCCATGACCTCGGGGGCGACGCCGCCGGCGTCCGGCTCGGCGTCCACGCCGGGCGCGGGCAGCTCGCCGGTGAGGAGCTGGAAGGCGATCACCCCCGCCGAGTAGACGTCGGCGGCGGGGGTCATCCGGTCGGGACGCGCCCGGCATTCGGGGGCGACGTAGTGGACGTCGAGGATGTTGGGCAGCTCGTTGGCCACGGTGTGCTTGCGCGGGCCGGGCTTGGCGTAGTCGAAGCCGGTCAGCATGGCGTTCCCGTCGTCGGTGACGAGCACGCAGGCGGGGGTCAGCGCCCGGTGGATGACGTTGTTGGCATGGACGTGGGCGAGGCCGTCCAGCATGTCCTCCATCACGGCGAGCTTGGCGTCGATGCCCAGCCTCCGCCCGGTCAGGTGCAGGTGCAGGGCCTGCCCGTGGACGTCGTCGAGCACGAGCACGAACCGGCTCTCGTCGTCGATCGCGAAGAAGTCCCGTGAGCGTACGACGCAGGGATGCGGTGGGATCTTGGCGAGCGACTGGTAGGCGTTGGCGATCCGGCGCTGCTCGGCCACCCGCCGCCGCTGCTCGGCCATCGGGTCGGCCCGGTAGACCCGCAGCAGCACGGTCCCGCTGGTCGGGGCGGTCGCGTTGACGGCGCGATACTCGGTGACCCGGCTGTCGCCGCCGAGCTGCTCCTCCACCTCCCAGTTGCCGAAGCGCGGCGGCGCGGTCGAGCGGCGCACGGTGCCGTTCAGCGCCTCGAGGATCGCGGTGCGGTACGGCTCGGCGTCGCGGCTGCACCCGTGCCGCACCCGGGACACGTCGCTGAGCATGGGGATGAGCCCGGCGATCGTGGTGACGTGCCGGGCGTCGCGGCCGCTGGGGTCGACGAGGACGGCTCCGGGGGCGGTCAGCACCACCACGTTGTCGACGTACAACCGCTCCAGCTCGCGGTGCTCCTCGATCAGCAGGCCCTTCAGCGCCCGCGCGGTGCCGCGCAGCTTGGCCACCGGCGAGCCGAACGCCTCCCGGTGCTGGGGGAACCACCGGGTGCCCGACACCTCGAACCGGCCCCGGGCTCCCTTCACGTCGATCACCACGAGGGAGTGGCCGGTGAGCACGACCACGTCCACCTCGAACAGGTCGGCCCCGCGCGGAACCTCGATGTTGTGCAGCAGCAGCCAGTCGTCAGGGGCGTTGTCCCGCAGGTGCGCGATGACCCTTCGCTCGGCGTCATTGACGGGGCGTCCGCCACCGACGATCTGAGCCATCTCTGCCGCTCCGCCTCTCTGACCAGATTGAGAACTTAATCCTCCTAGGTAGCGGTATTCCCGCGCCACCACTGATTCCCCCGCATTGTCCCAGGGGAAATCTGGAACCCCATCTTCGGGCCCGCTCCAGCCGGGGGATCGCGGAGCCGCATGATCGCCCGATTGCCGGGGATGGGCGCTATCGCGGTTTGTAGCGGCGGATGCCAGGAAACGGAGTATTTCATGCGAGTTGTCGTGGTTGGTGCGAGCGGAAACGTCGGCACGAGCGTGCTCGCCGCCCTCGAGTCCGAGCCGAGCGTGACCTCGATCGTCGGGGTGGCCAGGCGGATGCCGGGCTGGCACCCGGCGAAGACCGAATGGCGTACGGCCGACGTCTTCAGGGACGACCTCGATCCGATCTTCGCGGGCGCCGACGCGGTCGTGCACCTGGCCTGGCTGTTCCAGCCCACGCACGACCCGGTCACCACCTGGAACTCCAACGTGCTCGGCAGCATGCGCGTCTTCGACGCCGCCGTACGGGCCGGGGTCTCGGTCCTCGTCCACTCGTCGTCCGTGGGGGCGTACTCGCCGGGGCCGAAGGACCCGCCCGTCGACGAGTCCTGGCCGACCCACGGCTGGCCGAACGCCGCGTACGGACGCGAGAAGGCCTACGTCGAGCGCGTGCTCGACATCTTCGAGCGCGACCACCCGGACATCCGCCTGGTGCGGATGCGCCCGGGGTTCATCTTCAAGGAGGAGGCCGCGACCGAGCAGCGACGGCTGTTCGCCGGGCCGTTCCTGCCGCAGCGGCTGGTGCGGCCGGAGCTGATCCCGTTCGTGCCGGACATGCCGCGCCTGCGGTTCCAGGCCCTCCACTCCCGGGACGCCGGCGAGGCGTTCCGGCTGGCGCTCACCCGCGACGTGCGGGGCGCGTTCAACATCGCCGCCGACCCCGTGATCGATCCCGCCGTGCTGGCCGAGCTGCTCGGCGCGCGGCGGATGCCGGTCCCGGCCGCGGTGGTGCGCACGGCGGTGTCGGCCGGCTGGCACCTGCGACTCATACCGGCCTCGCCCGGCATGGTGGAGATGATCCTGCAGATTCCGATCATGAACACCACCCGCGCCCGTGAGGAGCTGGGCTGGCAGCCCCGGCACAGCGCGGTGGACGCCCTGCGCGCGGTGATCGACGGCATGCGGCGCGGTGCGGGCATGGAGACCCCGCCGCTCGCGCCCGACTCCGGCCGAGAGCGGATCAAGGAGGTCGCGACGGGCGTGGGCAGGCGGCCGTAGAAGGCATCGGCGAGGGAGGCACGATGACGCTGCTCGACCCCGACTGCGTACGGCGGCTGCTGGAGTCGGCCGACCCGGATGTCGCGCTGGTCTTCGTCCGGGGCGAGTGCCTCGTGCTGCCGCTCGACCAGATCGACGAGAGGCACCGCAACCTCGTGGTGGTGCGCCGCGCCGACCTGCCCGAGGCCCACGCCGACGAGCCCGTGACGGAGGAGCGGGTGGAGGCGCTCACGCGGTGCCTCGAGAACACCGTGCGCGACCTCGGGGCGTGAAGCCGCCACCTCCCGTTGATGCGTGACGATGGCGTCACGTTCGGTAACATCGGTCTCGGCATCCCCATCCGGACGTGGTCTCTGGCGTCGTGGAGGCGTGGGTGCGGGCGGCCCGGATATGCCGCCCGATGCCGTCCTCTGAGACAAATGACGGCGTGTCGCGCGCTGACCCAAAATTCCGGAAAGCGCTGCGGACAAATCGGACAGACAACTTCGCATCGCTGGACAAATCAGGATCAAAAGCTATCGCAAGCTGTGATCTGATCGTCACTCATCGTACGGAACCTCGAATGCCGCTCGTTTTCGTTGCGTGCACGGTGGGTCACCTGTGAACATCAGGGAAAGGTCCGGAATCCCTCCTACCGGGTCGGCGGCGCGACGGCGGCGGGGATTCCGCCCATGGCGCGCCCCGGACCGGCCGGGAACGGATTCCTGATCGGGCCGATCGACAGGTCCGAGACATCGGTCTCGGACAGCGCATATGGGGAGGGGGCCCCGATGACTGCTATCAGGCCCCGCGGGAGCGGGGGACGCCGTCACGAAGGGCGGATTCACGACCCGGAGTTCGGCTCGTGGATCGGAGAGGTGGCCAGAGCGGTCCGGGACGTGGTCGACAGCACACCCCGGACCATCCGCCTCTGCGCCCTGATCGCGGTTGCCGCCGCGTCATGGGCATTCCTCAGGTAGCCGTCCAGCAGCCATGAGGAGGTCGCGGACCCAGGTTATGGCGGCCGGAGAGCCGTGACGGCCCGGTTTACGGGATCGGGACGATAACCAGGGCCAACCGGGGGTCGACCCGGGTCAACCCGGGCGCTGCCTGGGTCCGCGACGGGCCGCCGCTTGCCGACGGGGGGCAGGGGCCGGGCGGTGGGGGCGGGCGCCCGCTCAGACGGGGTGGGCGCTGCGCCCGACATGGGCGGCGCCCCCGTCGGCGGCGCCGTCGTCGACCTGCATGGACAGCCGGATCGTCGACTGACCGGGGACCCGGTCGATGGTCACAGAGTCGCACAGCTCGCCCATGAGCCACAGGCCGAAGCCGCGGTCGCCGCGGCCGGTGGGGCGCTCGCTCGGCACGGCGCCGGGCCGCAGGACGCCGACGTGGTCGGCGACGTCGACGGCGAGCACGCCGTCGTCGCAGGAGATCGCCAGCGTGCCGGCTCCCCCTCCGTGTTCGAGCACGTTGATGGCGGCCTCGTTGGCGGCGATCACGAGGTCGTCCAGCCGGGGGCCGGTGAGGCCCGCCTGCACGGCGTACCGCTGGATGTTCTCGCGGAGCGCCGCGAGATCATCCGTTATCGGCCACTGCCGGCGGTGATCCACCACCTGTCCTCCTCGCCGCTGTCTTTCCTGACTGGGTCTGCCGCCCGATGTCACCGAGGCTACCGTCTCGTTACCCGCTGCCTGCCTTCACCTGGGGGTCGACCGCCCGCTGACCGTGTCGAGGGCCTCCTCCAGGCTCGGCGCGACGGTGAAGGCGCTGATCAGTCCGGTGATTCTGAAGATCCTCGCCAGCCGGGCGTTCAGGCCCGCCAGCGTCACCGCGCCGTCCCGCTCCTGCATCAGCTTCCGCACGGACAGCAGGATCCGGATGCCCGTGGAGTCGCAGAAGCCCACGCCGCTCAGGTCGAGGACGAGCTCGCGGTGCTGCTCGCCGAGGGCCGACTCGACGTCCCGGCGCAACCGCTCGGCGTTCGTGTAGTCCAGGGCGCCGTCAAGCGCGACGACCAGCACGTGGTCGGCGACTGGGGCGGACACGGGGGTCAGTACGACGGCGGCGGTCACGGAGCACACCTCGGCGGACGCTGCGGGGACGGTCGGGCGGTGGGGGGAGCGGGGGGATGGCCTGGCCGGGGTCCCGGCCAGGTTCGCCAGTCTAGAGCAGCGACGCCCCTGCGCCGGGGCGCACGGCCTGCGGAACAGTTTTCCGCCACGGTGGCCGGAAGGTCGGGTTGGAGGGTCAAGAAACGCCATATGGGGTTTTCCGCGCGATGGCCGGGGGGAATGGGGGACTAACCGACTGGACCCTTCCTGAAAAGACCGGTTATGCCAGACGTGACAAGGGAGGTCCAGTTCGACACCGTGCACGGACCTTCCCTCGTCGCGCAGGCAACCGTGAGTTCGGCGACGCTCACGCTCGGAGTCGAGGAGGAGTTCCTGCTCGTCGACCCGCGGACCGGGCGGGTCGTCCCGGCGGCGCGGGACATCCGCGAGCGGGCGGCCGGACCGGGGGCGGACCGGCTGGTGTTCGAACTGACGCAGTTCCAACTGGAGAGCAACACCGCCGTGCACACCACCCTGCGGGATCTGCACGGCGACCTGCTCGAGATGCGCCGCGCGGCCGCCTGCGCCGCCGCGAGCGCCGGGGTCGCGCTCGTCGCGTGCGGCACCGCGCTCGACGGCAACGCGGGAGTGCCGCCGCTGTCGCCGTGCCCTCGCTACCAGGCCATGCTCCGCCACTTCGGGGCGGTCATGGACGGCCAGGGTGTCTGCGGCTGCCACATCCACGTCGGGATCGCGGACCGCGAGGAGGCGGTGCGGGTCAGCAACCACCTGCGGCCCTGGCTCCCGGTCCTGCAGGCGCTCGCGGCCAACTCGCCGATCGCGGACGGCCGGGACACCGGCTACGCGAGCTGGCGTGCCCTGATGATGGGCAGGTGGCCGAGCGCGGAGCCGCCGCCGTTCTTCCGCTCCGTCGAGCACTACGAGCGCCTGGTCGCCGGCATGCTGGCCGGGGGCACGATCCTCGACCGGAAAATGATCTACTGGCTGGTCCGCCCGTCCGACCACGTGCCGACGCTGGAGATCCGCGCGGCCGACGTGTGCCCGACGGCCGGGGAGACCGTGCTGCTGGCCGGGCTGGTGCGGGGGCTGGCCGAGACGGCGCTGCGCGAGGTCCGGGCCGGCGTCCCCGCCCCCGACGTCGAGGACACCCTGCTGCGGGCGGCCTATTGGAGGGCCGCCCGCGACGGCGTGGACGGCGAAGCCCTCGATCTGCTCGCCGGCGCCGGACTCTCCGGAGGCAGGGTGCCGGCCTGGCGGCTGGTCGACCGCCTGCTCGAGCACGTGCGGCCGGTGCTGGAGGAGAACGGCGACTGGACGCCGCTGACCGACCAGCTCGAACGCCTACGCCGCATCGGGTCGGGGGCGGCGCGTCAGCGGGTGGCGTACGCCCGGCGCGGCAGCCTGCGTGACGTGGCCGAGCTGCTCGTGGCGCAGACGGCCGCCTCCTGCTGGGCCTGACCGCGCCGGTCCTGATCAGGTGCTCCCGTCACACCCCCGTCACTCGGCGACGACGCGCAGTGTCTTCAGGCTGGGGTCGCTGACGTCCGGGATGTCCATGCCGCCTTCGAGGCCGCTGGTCAGGTAGCTCAGCACCGGCTGGGTGATGCGCTCGCCCGGGCACAGGGCGGGCGCGCCCGGCGGGTACGGCGTGACCATCTCGGCCACGATCCGGCCGACCGCCTGGCCGGTGGGCACGATCTCGACCCGCCCGAAGAACGCGTCCCTGGGCAGCATCGCGACGTCCAGCTCCAGCTCCCCCGGCTCGGGCACGTCGATCGCGGCGGCCGGCGGCAGGTCGCGGGCCGACGACAGGGCGCGCAGCGCGTCGAGCAGCACGCCCACCGTCTCCTCGCTGTCGGCGACGGTGATCTCGGCGCTGACGCGGCGGTGGTCGCTCAGCGAGAGGTTGACGTGGCAGCGCTCGCGCAGCCAGTCGGCGGCGTGGTAGCCGTCGACGCCGAGCCCCGACACGTCGACCACGATCTTCAGCGGGTCCATGTCGAAGGCGCGGGTGTTCTCCTTGCTCAGCACCCACAGGCCGTTCATCTTGCCGATCTCTCGACGGACCGACTCCGCGAGCTCCAGCGCGCGGTCGAGCAGGTCCTTGCCGTGCTCCACCATCTGCCTGCGCCAGCCGTCGAGCGCCGCGTAGATCAGAGTCGAGGGGCTGGTCGTGCCGAGCAGGTCCTCGCGGGCCTTCAGCACGGCCGGGTCCACCCGGTTGCCCTGCAGGTGGAACACCGAGCTCTGCTCCAGCCCGTTGCCCATCTTGTGGACGCTCGTCACGCACAGATCCGCCCCGGCGTTCATGCCCCACGTGGGCAGGCCCTCGTGGAACGGCAGGTGGGCGCCCCAGGCCTCGTCCACGATGAACGTCCGGTCATATCTGCGGCACACCTCGTTGATGCCCACCAGGTCGGCGCAGGTGCCGTAGTCCACCGGGCTGGCGACGATGACGCCCTTGGCGTCGGGGGCCGCCGTGAACGCCTCCTCCACCGCCTCCGGCGTGGGGGGGTAGGACATGTGCAGATCGCCGTCCCAGTCCCCGTGCACCCAGACGGGCTCGACGCCGCTCAGGATCAGTCCGGAGATGACCGACTTGTGGGCGTTGCGGGCGACCAGCAGTTTCTCCCCGGGCCCGGCCACCGAGAGCATGGCGCTCTTGACCGACAGGGAGCTGCCGCAGGTGGAGAAGAACGCCTGCTCGGCGTTGACCGCCTTCGCCATGAGCTGCTGGGCCTCTTCGAGCACGCCGTTGGTCTGCAACCGGTCGTCCAGGCCGTTCATGACCATCACGTCGTCCCTGAAGAGGTCCACCCCCAGGACCTCCAGGACCCGCGGATCCACTCCCCGCCCCTGCTTGTGGCCCGGAGGCGTGAAGCTGATGTCTCCCCGTCGGCGATAGGCGGTGAGCGCCTCCAGTACAGGTGCGCGGGACTGATCCATGTCGCGTTCCTCCCCTGAACGACGGAGGTCGTTCCCCTCGTCCGCGCCTACCCGGCCCTGACCGGCACAAACGACCGCGGCGGGCGGTCGGAAGCCCCCGCCCTCGACGAGAGGGCGGGGGCGTCGGTCAAACGGTCAGGCCGTGAACACTCAGGCCGTGAACACTCAGACCATGGACACTCAGACCATGGACACGTCGTGCGAGGCCGACAGCACCATGGCGGCGACGGCCTCGACGGGTGTGCCGTCGATGACGAACGTGTCGCGCAGCCGGGTCGCCTCAAGGACGATCTTCAAGATGCCGTGAACTCCGGTGAGCCGCATCGAACCGGCGGCCTTCTCGATGTCGTCCCGGGCGTCCAGCAGCGCCTCCAGGCCGCAGGAGTCGCAGAACCGCAGACCGGACGCATCCACCACGATCTTGCTGCGACCCTGGCGGACAAGATTCCTGATCGCCCTCCGGAGCGTGTCCCCGCTGGCGATGTCGAGTTCACCTCGCAGCGCGACCACGACGGCCGGCTGGTGATCGCTCACAGTAATCTCGAGCTGCTGCGTTGTCATATACGCGCCTTCATCCATATTTTTCGGGCGTACTGTCTTGAACGACGCTACCCGGCGGAGTGTCAGGTCCCGGTAATGCGCGACGGTCGATGGGATGCGGGTCCGTCCGGCAATCCCACATGTACGCCAGAATGTGGCAAATAGGTAAAGAAGTTGGGGTTTGCGGCGATCTTCGGCGGTGTGTCCCGAACGTCCCAGGATCACGGGTAACCCCTGTCCTGCAGGGGTTCGGGGCCCTCGGGCGATCGCCGGAGGCGGGTGCCCGGGCGCGGTGACCGGTGCGGGCAGCCCGGTCTCGCGGGGGTGGAGACTGGAACTCCTCCAACATACCAGCTAGCCAGATAAATGAGGCGTATCCCGCCTTTCTCGAAAAATGCTTACTCTTCCCATTCCTTCTTGATGCGCGCGTTACCAGCCATGCCGCGTCCGTGGCCCAGACCTGACCGGCCCATCCGGAAGGTCACGTGAACGTCAGGCATCGGCGCTTGACCCGTCCGCGCGCGGGTAGAGGGCCGGATCCCGGAAGTACGGCGAACGGGAGGATCGGCATGGCGGACGAGATCACCGCGGGCAGGAACGCGGCGCGGGCACTGGCGGCAAGGACGCCCGGCTGGATGGTCTGGTACGGCGAGCGCACCGGAAGCTTCTGGGCCGTCCCCCGGGCCGGCACGGCGATCGTGCCCCGCATGCTGGAGGCGCCGGCGGCCGACGACCTGGAGGACGCGATCCGGCAGGCCGAGGGCCGCCCCGCGCGGGAACAGGCGCCGGACAAGCCGCGGCCCGGGCAGCCGGAGAGGGCGCAACAGGGGGCGCAACAGGAGGCGCAACAGGGGACGGTGGAGGCCGCCCGGCACCGCCGGCCGGCTACCGAGGCGCCCGCTCCCCGGGTCCCCGTCGGACGCTGACCCTGCCCGCCGTCCCGGCGCATCTATAGGGACACGACGACGTATCCACCGGGGGCGAGCCTGCCGCCGACCGGCCTGCCGGTGATCAGGTCGGTGCCGTGGACCGGCACGGGCTGCTCGTCTCCGGTGTGGTTGACGGCGAAGACCCGGTCGCGCTGCCGTACGACCTCGACGCCGGGGATGCCTCTCCCGGCCAGGCCGGCGCGGGCGAGGACGCGGGCGTAGCCGGGGTCGTCGAGCCGCGTCGAGACGTACCACGCCGTGCCACCGCCGAGGCGGTGGCACGTGACGGCGGGCCCGCCGCCGGGGTAGCGGGCGACCGCCTCGGCCCCGTCCAGGTGGACGACCTCGCTCCACACCGTGGCACGGCCGAACTCCGGCAGGTCGATCGGGTCGGCGAGCGGGCGGAACTCCTCCACGCTGATGCCGAGGATCTCGCGCAAGGCGCCCGGGTAGCCGCCCAGCCTGATCCGGGTGTGCTCGTCGGCGATCCCGCTGAAGAACGACACGACGAGCGTGCCGCCGCCCTCCACGTACGCCGCGAGGTTCCGGGCGGACTCGTCGGAGATCAGATAGAGGCTCGGCACGAGGACGGCCCGGTACGCCGGCAGATCGTGCGACGGATGGGCGAAGCAGGCGGCGACGCCCTGCCGCCACAGCACCCGGTGGGCCTGCTCGACGGCCGCGAGGTAGTCGATCTCGGTGGACGGCAGACCCGGCCCCTGGACGGCCCACCACGCCTCCTCGTCCCACAGGATCGCGACCTCCCCCTCGACGACCGGCGCCTCGACGACCGGCGGCTCGTCGGGCGGCGCGGGGATGCGCCGCAGCGCCTCACCCAGGGCGCAGACCTCACGGAAGACGCGGGAGTCCGGGCCGGTGTGCGGCACCATGCCGGGATGCCACTGCTCCGCGCCGCCGCGGGAGGCCCGCCACTGGAAGAACATCGCGCCCCTCGAGCCCCGGGCGACGTGTTGCAGGCTGTGCCTGGCGATCTCGCCGGGCTCCTTGGGCGACGTGCGCGGGCCCAGGACATACCCCGTGGCCTGCTCCATCAGCAGCCACGGCCGCCCGCCCGCCCACGATCGGGCCAGGTCCGCGGCGAAGGCGGTCTGCTCGGCCGCCGCGATGCCCCGCCCGGAGGGATAGTCGTCGACGGCGACCAGGTCCACCTCGCGCGACCACTTCCAGTGGTCGACGCAGGCCCAGCCGGCCAGCACGTAGTTGGTGGTGACGGGCACCCCGGGGGTCAGTTCGCGGAGCAGGTCGCGCTGCTCGGTGAAGTGGGCGAGCATCTCGTCGGAGACGAACCGGCGGAAGTCGAGCGCCTGCGCCGGGTTGGGGAGGTACTGCGTCGCCCGAGGCGGGGTGATCTGCGCCCAGTCCGAGTAGTGCTGGCCCCAGAACGCGGTCGTCCAGGCGTCGTTGAGCGCGTCGAGGCCGCCGTACCGCTCCCGCAGCCAGGCCCGGAACGCCGCGGCGGCGTGGTCGCAGTGGCAGGCCGTGCCGTACTCGTTGTGCACGTGCCACATGGTCAGAGCGGGGTGGCCGCGGTAGCGCTCGCCGAGGGCGCGGGTGATCCGCAGCGACGCCTCCCGGTACGCCGGGGCGCTCACGCAGTAGGTGTCGCGGCTGCCGTGCGAGAGCCGCACGCCGTCGCCGGTGACGGTGAGGGCGTCGGGGTGCGCCAGGGAGAACCACGGCGGGGGAGACGCGGTCGGGACGGCCAGGTCGACGCGGATGCCGTCGCCGTCGGCGAGCAGGTCGAGCACCCGGTCGAGCCAGCCGAAGGTGTAGCGGCCCTCGGACGGCTCCAGCCGCGACCAGGAAAAGACGCCGACGGTGACGAGGGTGACTCCGGCCCGGCGCATGAGCGCGACGTCCTCGGCCCAGATCTCCTCGGGCCACTGCTCCGGGTTGTAGTCCCCTCCGTACCACAGCGACATGCACGTGCCCTTCTTTCTGCCGGCGGACGACGGGACGTACGGCGACGCCCCGCCGGTGGGAGGCGCGGCGGGGCGTCGGTCGAGGGAAGGGCGTCAGCCCTTGATGGCGCCGATGATGACGCCCTTGGTGAAGTGACGTTGCACGAACGGATAGATGACGAGGGCGGGCAGCACGGCGATGGCGACGATGGCCATCTTGATCGCAAGGGTCGGCGGCGCGACGTGGCCGAAGCCGCTCACGCCGACCGTGGCCGTGGGCAGCGGGTTGGAGTCCACGACGTACGACCGCAGGACCAGCGCGAGCGGCCACTTGCGGGTGTCGTCGATGAACAGCGTGGCGTTGAACCAGGCGTTCCAGTAGCCGACCGCGTAGAACAGGCCGATGACGGCCGTGACCGCCTTCGACAGCGGGAGCACGATCCGCCACAGGATGCGGAACTCCCCGGCGCCGTCGATGCGGGCGCTGTCGAGCAGTTCGCGCGGAATGTTCATGAAGAACGCGCGCAGCACGACGACGTTGAACGCCGACACGGCCGACGGCAGGATCAGCGACCAGTACGTGTCCTTCAGCCCGAGCGAGGCGACCATCAGGTAGGTCGGGATCAGGCCCGGGAAGAACACGAACATCAGCAGCACGCAGAACAGGATCGGCCGGTGGAACAGCGTCCCCGGCCGCGACAGCGCGTACGCCCCGAGGACGCTGACGCCGAGGCTGACCGCGGTGCCCACGACGGTGACGCCGGTGCTCACCAGCACCGCGCGGCTGACCACGCTGTCGGAGAAGATCTGGCGGTAGGCGTCGAACGTGATGCCGTCCGGCACCAGCACCAGGCCGCCGACCCGGTTCACCGTGTCGGCCGACGACAGGCTGGTCAGCACGATCGTGTAGAGCGGCAGCAGCACGGCGAGCACGATGACCGCCAGCGCGCCGCCCTTGCCGAGGCGCCCGGCGAACGATCCGGGCTCCTCCCAGGGCGCGAGCCCGGAAACCTTCGACTTGCTCATGATCGCGAATACACCCCCCGCTCGCCCAGGGCGTGCGCCACCCGGTTGGCCGCCAGGATGAGCGCGAGCCCGACCAGGCCCTTGAACAGCCCGGCCGCAGCGCCGTAGCCGAAGTCGCCGGTGCGCAGGCCGGACCAGTAGACGAAGGTGTCGAAGACCTCCGACACCTTGCTGCCGACCGCGCCGCGCTGCAGCATGAACTGCTCGAAGCCGACGTTGAGCGCGTCGCCGAGCCGCAGGATCAGCAGCAGCACGATGACCGGCCGCAGCCCGGGCAGCGTGATGTGCCACATCCGGCGCCACCGGCGGGCCCCGTCGACGGCCGCGGCCTCGTACAGGTTGGGGTCGATCGTGCTGAGCGCGGCGAGGAACACGATCGTGCCCCAGCCGGCGTCCTTCCAGACCGTCTCGGCCGTCACGAGCAGGATGAACGTGTCGGAGTTCGTCATCCAGTCGATGCCCGCGTGCCCGTGGTCGCGCAGGATCTGCGCGATGAGGCCGGCGCCGCCGAACATCTGCTGGAAGATCGCGACCACCAGCACCCACGAGAAGAAGTGGGGCAGGTAGACGACGCCCTGGATGAAGGCCCGCAGCCGCCCGGAGACCACGCTGTTGAGCAGCAGCGCGAGCACGATCGGCACCGGGAAGTAGAAGACGAGCTGGAACGCGGTGATGCCCAGCGTGTTCACCACCGCCCGGATGAACTGCGGGTCGCCGAACAGCTCCGCGAAGTTGGTGAAACCGATGATCGGGCTGCCCAGGATGCCGCCGGTGAACGGGTTGTAGTCCTGGAAGGCGATGACGTTCCCCAGCGCCGGGATCCACCAGAAGGCGGTGACCAGCACCAGCATCGGCGTGGCCATGACCAGCAGCGGCCAGTCCCGGCGCAGCCGCGCGGCGAAGGTGTCCCGCCGCCGGCCGGCGGCCGGTCCGGCCTGGGCCGCCCCGGGCCGGACCTCCTCCACGCTCCTCGTGTCCGCGTCGGCGCTCACAGGCGGCCGTTCTCCCTGGCGACCTTCATGTAGAACTCGCGGGCCTCGTTGCCGCCCTGCTCCTGCCAGTCCTTGAGGATCGTGGCCCACTCCGAGACCGGCCGCTTGCCGCGGAAGATCTCGTTCATCTTGTCCTCGGTCGGCTTGACCAGAGCGGCCATCTTGGACGGCACCTCGACCCGGATGCCGACGAACGGGTCGTTCTCCAGGTATCGCGAGGCCGTCGTCTCCCAGCCGTGGTAGGCCTCGACGTAGCCGGGATACTGGTTCTCGGTGATCGCACCGGGCCGTCCGGACAGGAACATGTACGTCGGGGCGACCTCCTTGCGGCCGAGCGCGGTCTGCTGGACCTGCCCGTCCTTCACTGTGAAGTGCTTGCCCTCGACGCCGTTGTTGACCAGGTCGTACTCCTGCGTGCCGTACGGCGCGGAGCACCAGTTGGCGATGCCGATCAGCTCACGGGTGCGGGCGTCGCCGAGACCCTTCCTGATGAAGCAGAACATGCCGGCGGGCTCGTTGCGCCAGACGATGACCCTGCCTCCCGGGTGGGCCGGGTAGGGGTCCGCCGCCCGCACGTCGATCTTCGGGTTGCTGGGCAGGAACCGGCCGAGGATTTCGTGGATCGCGCCGAGCCCGTCCTTGTACATGACGAGCTGCCCGCTGCCGAAGGGCTCCTTGTGGTCGGCGAACTGGTTGGCCACGACGTCCGGGTGGACGTATCCCGCGTCGAACAGCTTCGTCAGGAGCTCGATGGACTGCTGCCACTCCGGCGTCTCGTACTTGTAGATCAGCGTGCCGTCGGGCTGCTTGCGCCACTCGCGCGGGGCGCCGAACGCCCGCTGGACCTCCTGGTCCATGCCGCCGAAGGCCCAGCGCTTCTTCTTCGGGTCGGTCAGCTCCTTGCCCAGCGTGAGCAGGTCGTCGGCGCTCTTGGGATGAGGCAGGCCGAACTCGTCGAGGATGTCCTGGCGGACGATCGTGGCGAACGGGTAGGGCGCGTTCTGCCAGGGGATGCCCTGGAGCACGCCGCCGAACACCCCGTACTCCCAGGCGGCGGTGTCGTAGTTGGCCAGCAGCGGGAACTCCTTGGCCTTGTCGCCCGCCAGATAGGGCGACAGGTCGGCGAAGAGCTTGTTGGCCGCCTCGGTGAAGTGGGCGATGGTGATCAGGTTCCAGCCCGGAATCTGGATCATCTCGGGCACGTCGCCACTGGCGAGGATCGTGTTCAGCTTGTCCACGTACGTGTTGCCGTCGGAGATGTTGAACCGGACGACCCCGCCGAGCCGCTCGTTGACGGCGTCGTAATAGGAGTTCTCACCGAGGCCGGGAGGGACGGTGCCCCACAGCGGGGTCATCGCCTTCACCTCCGCGCCGCTGGTGATCGGCTTGGTGGTCACGGCCTGGACCATCGTGCCCGGCCTGGTCAGGAAGCCGGGTTCGACGAATTCACCGCCCGGCAGGTCGGGCGACAGGCCGGACACCTGGAACGGCACGCGGGTGGGCACGAGGCCCTTGAGCTTGTCGGCGGCGACGGCGGTGCCCTTGGACACTTCCTTCTTGGCCGCGCAGCCGGTGAGGCCGGCGGCGAGCGCGCCCGCGCCGACCATTCCGAGAAATCCGCGGCGGCTGGTCAGGGGGCCGCCGGGGGGTTGGCTCATCGATGCCATCCTTCCGGAAACGACGGTCATTTAGTTCGTCAATTGGCCGAACAAATTAACCGGGTTAACGGGGCGGCGACAAGATTCCGTGAAACGTTCATCGCCATCGCGGGATCGTTCGTACGGGCGATCCGCCGGTCGCGCTGTTCGGCGGCAGGCTGCTGCCGCGGGTGGGGCTACAGCACCGGCATGTTCGCCACCCGCGACCTCAAGCGCAGGGTGGTCGTCTCGGTGGGCTCGACCACCAAGGGCGACTCGGTCATGCTCCAGACCATAGGACTGGCCGCCTTCGCCTCCTGAGGCATCCTGAGGCACTGTGAGGGTGCCGTCCCCCGGACCTGAGGAGTGGCCGTGACCGACGCGATGGCGGTGGACGAGGCGGGCAACGAGCTGATCGCGTTCCACCGGGTGGCGGAGCAGGCGATGTTCTCCGACGCCCCGACGCCGCTCGCGCTGGTCGCGGCCTGGCACCGGTACGCGCGTCTGGACCGGCTGCTCCTCGTCTTCAACCGCTTCCGTGACTGCTGGGAACTGCCGGGCGGCCTGATCGATCCCGGGGAGACGCCCCGCCAGGCGGCCGTACGGGAACTGCGCGAGGAGTCCGGGCTGCGGGCGGACGACCTCACCTTCGCCGGGTACGCGCGGTTCGTGCTGGGGGCCGAGCGGCGCGCGGAGTACGCGGCCGTGTACGCCCTGCGCGTCCCCGGACCGCATGGCGGGTTCAGGCCCAGCGCCGAGATCGCCGCGATCGGATGGTGGGACGGCACGACCCCGTTGCCGGGCCGGGTGCAGAGCCTGGACGTCCTCCTGGGCCGGCTGGCTCGGGAGGCGCTTTCCGCTTGAGGATTGTGCCCGGGGGCGTAATAGGACCGGTCCAAAATTGACATGGGCCCGCAAACGCGATTGACAGTGTCCGTAATGCAATGAATCGGCGGCGATAGCGCGGAATTCAACTACCCGCCAGTACAATTTTCTCGTCCGGAACCAGCCCTGACCAGCTCAGATGCCGTAAATGACGGTATCTGCTGCCCAATATTTGATATTGCGGACGAATTCCCGAATGAGGGTGACATAATGCGTGGGAGCGCTCCCGCGCTCCCGGCTGCATTCTCCGCAGCGCCATCCGGCACGCCTGCCCGAAGGGCACGTTGGAAGGAAGGTGCCGCGTCTTCATGACGGCATTCGGCAAAAGTCCTCCGTCCCGGCCGCAACTCGACGGAAATATTCCGGCGGACGTCGTCCGCGCCGGCTCCCGCCCCTGGGCGCCCCACCTGTGGTGGATGGCCCTGGCCGTCGGGGCGCTCGGCTTCGTTTTCGTGTGGCTGGCCACGCCGCACGCCAGGGAGATCGGCTCGCCCTGGGAACTGGTGGCCAAGCTCGTCGCGTTCGCCTGCCTGTGCGTGGCGATCGCGGTCTTCCCCTGGGTGTCGCCGCGGCTGAACTGGCTGCTCTACGTCCCGTTCGTCTTCTTCACCGGCTATCTCATCCCGCGGATCAGCTGGTTCTACTACGGGGACGGTGCGCGGGCCCAGGGCGACAGCTTCTACACGCACCTCTATCTGCTGCTCTATCCGGGCATCGTGCTCACGGTCGCCGCCGCCTACCGCATCGGCGGGGGCACCCCGGGCCGATGCCTGAAGATCATGGTGAGCGGGGTCCTCATCGTGTTCTCGGGCTTCCTCGACATCATGTGGTTCGTCGTCAACCCGGTCGGCATCCCCGAGGTCATCGACGCGCCGCACATCAACCTGTTCACCGGGGGGCCGATCTCCTTCGGCGCGACGATCGTGTTCGCGCTCGTGCACGTCCCGATCGTCGTCGGGGTCAACCTGCTTCCCCTGGACCGCTGGATCGGCCGCCTGCTGGGCGCGGGTGACAGTGCCGGTGGCCGCTGATGAGCGTCGCCGTGAACATCTCCGTGGCCGCGCCCGCGTACAACGAGGCGGACACCATCGCGGCGGTGGTGGGCGAATGGCAGGACTACCTGGAGAACACCCCGGCCGTGGGCGACTGGGAGATCGTCGTCTGCGACGACGGGAGCGGTGACGCGACCGGCGAGATCCTGGCCGGCCTGCGGGCCCGGTGCCCGCGGCTCGTCGTCGTCACGTTCGAACGCAACCGCGGCGCGGGCGCGGCCATCGCCGCCGCGATCGCCCGCACCCGGCTCGACTGGGTGGTGCTGCTCGACTCCGACGGCCAGTTCCCGATCGCCAACCTCGACCGCGTGCTGCCGCGCGTCCAGGCGGGGGAGGCCCTGGCGTTCTCCGGCGCCCGGATCAGGAAGGCCGACGGCGTGGCCTACCGGTGGGGGTCGGCGGCCAGCGGCGCGGTGAGCAACCTGCTCCACCGCACGCACTACCGCGACTTCAACTCGATCTTCAAGGTGGTGCACGGCCCGCTCTTCCGGTCGCTGCCGCTGGAGTCGGCCGGGATGAACTGCTCGACCGAGATCACCGCGCGGGTCGCCGAGATGGGCCACGAGTGGGTGGAGGTCCCGATCGAGCACCGGGAGCGCGGCGGCGGCACGCGCGGCTGGCGCTACTGGCGCGGCGCCCGCGACCGGGCCCTGTTCGTCGCCTATCTCGGCTACCGCCACTGGCTGCTGCGCCGGGGGGTCCTGCGCCGGCCGGCCGCGCCCGAGGAGATCCGATGAACGTCGCGGTGACGATGTTCAGCGGCGGCCGCGGGGCGGCCGGCATCGCGAGGGGCATGCTGGGCACCCCGGGCGTCGGCCTGTCGCTGGTCGTCAACGGCTACGACAACGGCCTGTCCACCGGCGCGCTGCGGCGCTATCTGCCCGGGATGCTCGGGCCGTCGGACTTCCGCAAGAACCTCCTGCTCCACCTCGACCCCGCCGATCCGGCGCAGGCCGCGCTGACGACCGTGCTCGAACACCGGCTGCCGGTCGGGACGACGCCCGCGGGGCTCACCGCCGTCATCGAGGCGATCGCCGCGCGGCGCGGCCCGTTCGCCGCGCTGCCGGAGGCGGCCCGCGAGGCCGTCACGGCCGACCTGCGCGTGTTCGCGCGGCGGCTCGCCGCCTACCCGCACGGGCTCGACCTCGCCGACTGCGCGCTCGGCAACCTCGTGTTCGCCGGGGCCTACCTGCGGCTCGGCCGGGACTTCAACGCCGCCGTCGACGCCTGCGCCCGCACCTTCGGCTCACCCGTACGGCTGCTCAACGTGACCAACGGGGAGAACGCCTTCCTGGCCGCGCTCCGGCGGGACGGCAGCCTGCTGGCCGACGAGGCCGACATCGTCGCGCCGCAGGGCCCCGGAGTGATCACCGACCTGTTCCTGCTGCGCGAGCCGCTCGGCGCGCGGCGGCGGGCCGAGCTGGAGGCGCTGCCGCCCGCGTGGACCAGGGAGGTCCTGGGCCGCGAGCGCGCCGAGGTGACGCCGAACCCGCGGGCGCTGGAGGCGATTCGCGACGCCGACCTCGTCGTCTACGGCCCCGGCACCCCGCACTCCTCGCTCCTGCCCAGCTATCTCACGCCCGGCGTGGCGGACGCCGTCGCGCGGAGCCGGGCGGCGGCCAAGGTGTTCGTCGTCAACACCCGCAGCGACCACGACATCCGGGAGCTGAGCGCGCCCGACCTCGTGGACCGCACGCTGGCCTACCTCGGCGATCCGCGCAACGGCCGGCGGCTGGTGACCCACGTGCTGAGCCACCGGCCCGCGCCGGACGCCCCGGCGGTGCCTCAGGGCGTGCTCGACCGGGGCGAGTGGGCGGGGGCCCGCTGGGTCACCGCCGACCTGGAACACCCCACCCGCCCCGGCCTGCACGATGCGGAGCGCACGGCCGAGGCCCTGCTCGCGATCAGGGACGAGGCGGCCTTGGCGCGGGCGCAATGACGGCGCTCCTGGCACAGGCGTGTGCCCGCCGCGTCTGGCTCTTCGACCTCGACGGCACGCTCGTGGACTCCTGCCCGGCCCACGAGGCGGCCTTCCGGCAGGCCATCGCCGAGGTCGCGCCCGGCCTGCTCGCGTCCTTCCGGTACGCCGACCACGCGGGCGCGAGCACCCGCGAGGTGGCGGCGCGCCTGCTGGGCGAGACCGGCGAGGCGGACCGGCTGGCCCGGCTGAAGCAGCGGCTGTATCGCGAGCGGGCCGGCGCGGTGGCCGTCTTCCCCGGCGCGCGGCGGCTGCTCGGGCGCCTGGTCGCCGGGGGACGCGACGCCTACCTCGTCACCAGCGGCAGCCGGGCGTCGGTCGCGCGGGTGCTGGCGGCCTGCTCGCTGGGCGCCTACTTCCGCGGCGTGCTCACCAGCGACGACGTCCCGGCGAGCAAGCCCGACCCGGCCTTCTACGCGTACGCGTGCGAGCACTGGGGGCTCGATCCCGGCGCGGCCGTGGTGCTGGAGGACTCCGCGCACGGGGTGGCGTCGGCGGTCGGCGCGGGCCTGGCGACCCTGCACGTCCACGTCGCCGCCGAGCCCGCTCCCGGTGCGGTGGCCGTACGCGACCTGGAACAGATCGTGTCTCTCCTGTACGCGGAGGTGGGCGGTGCCGGCTGAACGGATGTGCGCGGTGATCCCGGCGGCCGGGCGGGGGTCGCGCCTGGGCCTGGGCATCCCCAAGATCATGGTGGAGATCGCCGACGGCGTCACCGTGTGGGACGTGCTCCACCAGCGGCTGCGGCCGTACGTCGAGCACGTCCACGTCGTGATGTCCCCGGACGGCGAGGGGCCGTTCCGCGCGCTGGCGGCGGAACGGATCGCGGGCGGCGAGGTCTCGGTGAGCGTGCAGGACACGCCCACGGGCATGGGCGGCGCGATCTTCGGCGCCGCGCCGCACTGGGAGGCCTACGGCGCGATCCTCGTGGTCTGGGGCGACCAGGCGGGCCTGTCCCCCGAGACGGTCGGCCGCGTCGTCCGGGCGCACGAGAAGGGGCTCACGCTCCCGCTGGTGCCGATGGCCGACCCGTACGTGGAGTACGAGCTGGACGACGCCGGGACGCTGCTGCGGGTGCGCCAGTCGCGGGAGGGCGACGAGTGCCGGCCCGGCGGGCTCAGCGACGTGGGCGTGTTCTGCCTGAGCACCGAAGGGCTCCACGAGGCGTGGACGCGCTACCTGGATGAGGCGGCTCTCGGCGCCCGCACCGGGGAGGTCAACTTCCTGCCGTTCCTGCCCTACCTGTCGGGGGAGCGGAACCGGCCGCTGACGGTGGTGCCCGTGAGCGACCCCGACGAGGCGCGCGGCGTCAACACGGCCGACGACCTCGAATTCGCCCGGCGGGCGTACCTGCGGTGGGCGCGCTGACGGAACGGGCGGCCGGGCTCCTGGCCGCCCACCGCTGGGCCGCGGGGCCCACGCTGGTGAGCACCGTGGCCAGCGGCACCGCCGCCGCGACCACGCTCGTCATCGCACGAGGGGTGGGCGCCGCCGCGTTCGGCCACTTCACCGTCGTCCTGTCGATCGCGCTGATCGTCACCGTCGGCATGCTGACCAGCCTCAACTACGTCATGTTCCAGGAGCTGCCGCGGGCCGAGCCGGGTGCGCGGCCCGCCCTGGTGACGACGGCGCTGCTGGCCACGCTCGTGCTGGGCTCGGCGGTGTTCGCCGCGGGTCTCGCGGCCGCTCCGCTGCTGACCGCCGCGCTCGGCGTGGACACCCGCACGCTCGCCTTCGCGCTGGCGCTGGCGCTGTCGATGACGCTCAACCAGCTCACCGAGAGCTTCCTGCGCGGGCTGAAGAGGTTCCGCCTCGTCGCCGGGCTCAAGCTCGCCGTGGCCGTCGTCTACCTGGGCGCCGCCGCGTGCTGCCTGCTGGTCTTCGGCGTGCGGGACGCCGAGCCGTACCTGGTCGCGCTGATCGGCACCAATCTGGCCTTCGCCCTGGTCTCCGTCGCCGGGTTCGACGTGGTGCCCCGGTCCTGGTCGTGGGCGCTGGCCCGCTCGCTCTACCGGCACGGTGCGTACGTCACGGCCATCGCCGCGCTCACGGCGGTGGTGTTCGGGGTCGACGTCATCTTCCTCAACCACTGGGCGCCCCAGGCCGACGTCGGCGTCTACTCGGTCTACAACGGCTTCCCCAAGCGGCTGCTCGGCGTGGTGTTCACCGACGGCGTCGGCCTGGTGCTGCTGCCCACGCTGGCGACGTCGGACAAGCCCGCCGTGATGCGGCGGATCGCCCGGATCGCCCCGGTGGTGTTCGCGGCGACCGCCGTGTTCTCGTTCGCGGCGAGCACGGTCTTCTTCCTGCTCATGGGGGGCGAGTATCCGTACTCGCTCGGCCTGATGGCGCTGTCGGCGCTCGGGATCGGCGCGCACACGGTCTTCAACCTCCAGCAGGTCGCCCTGACCATGGACGGAGTGCGGGGGGCCAAGGTGCTCATCGGCTGCCTGCTGGCCGGGACGCCGCTCGCGCTCGCCTGCCAGGCGGCGCTCATCGCCTGGCAGGGGCTGGCCGGCGGGCTGGTGGCCTTCGCCCTGAGCAATCTCGTCCTCGTGGCCGTCGTGACGGCCGTCTCCGCCCGGCTCTACCGGCCGGCCGGCGCATTGGAGGTGCGCGGGTGAGGATCGCCCACGTCATCAACCAGTTTCCGCCCAACATCACGGCGGGGCTCGGCCGCTACGCCGAGCTGATCGCGCCGCATCTGGCACGCGACCACGAGATGGTGGTCTTCACGCTGAACGACGGACGCCTGCCGGTGTGGGAGCGGACCGGAGGTATCACCGTGTATCGGCCGCGCGGGCGGGTGCTCGGCGCGATCGCGCGCCGCCGGCGGCTCAACCGCACGCGGGGCGTGGAGTTCCTCCTGCTCGCGCTGACCGTCGTGGTGAGCAACTGGCGTTACTTCCTGCTCCTGCGGCGGCTGCGTCCCGGCCGGCGGCCCGACCTCGTCGCCGTCCACGACTCGACGAACTTCCTGTGCGGCCTGCTGTGCCACTACGTGCTGCGGCTCCCGGTCGTGTTCCACGTCCACACCACCGAGTACGGCGTCGCCCCGCAGCGCAGCATCACCGACCCGCTCAACCTGTTCGCCGCACTGGAGCGGTGGCTGGCGCGGACATCCCGGCGGGTGGTGGTCGCGACGCCGGAGGTGCGCGAGCAACTGCTGGAGGCGGGCTGGGACCGCGCGCCGATCGACGTCGTCCGCCTCGGCGGCACGTACGAACGGGTGGTCGCCGACCCCGCGTTCGACCGCGACAAGCTGCGCCTCCGCGCGGCGGACCTGCGCGCCCGGCTCGGCATCGCCGAGGAGGACCCGGTGCTGCTGTTCGTCGGCCGCTTGGAACGGCAGAAGGGCATCTACCCGCTCCTCGAGGCCATGCGCGACATCGCGCCGGCCGTGCCGGGGCTGCGCCTGGTGCTCGTGGGGGAGGGCGACGAGGCGGGCGTCGCGCGCATCGTCACCGAGACGGGGCTCGGCGGCCGGGTGCTGACCTCCGGCGGTTTCGTGGACGGGCGGGCGCTGCTGGAGTACTACACGATGGCCGACGCCTGCGTGTTCCCCTCGCTCTTCGAACCGTTCGGGCTGGTGGCGACCGAGGCGATGGCCCTGGCCCGGCCGGTGATCCTGGGTGACGGCTTCTCCCGGATCTTCCTCGGCGACCCCGCGCGGCCCGCCGTACGGTTCGTGCGGGCGGCCGATCCCCGCGACATCGCCGACGGGGTGATCGAGGTCATGACCGATCCCACGCTGCGCCGCGCCCTGGCCGAGCGGGGCGAGCGGCTGGTGCGGGAGACGCTGAGCTGGAGCCGCGCCGCCGAGGAGACGCTCGCCGTGTACGCGCGGGTGCTCGCGGGACCGACGCGGTGATCTCGCTGGTCGTGCCGTGCTACAACGCGGCCAGGACGCTGCGCTTGTGCCTGGAGTCGGTGCTGGCGCAGACCCGCGTGCCCGGCGAGATCGTCGTGGTCGACGACGCCAGCACCGACGGCTCGGCGCGGATCGCCGAGGAGCTGGGCTGCCGGGTCGTGCGCCTGCCGGAGAACCGGGGCGTGTCCGCCGCCAGGAACGCCGGGATCGACGCCACCACGGGCGAGGTGATCTTCTTCCTCGACGCCGACGTGGCGCTGCGGCCCGACGCCGTCGCGAACGCGATGGAGATCCTCGAGCACGATCCCGAGGTCGGCTGCGTCCACGGGGTCTACGACACCGTGCCGCTGATCGACGACGGGCCGGTCGAGTGGTATCGCATCCTCCACGCCGTGCACTGGCGCCGCCGCCACCTGGGGGAGGTCAACAGCGTCGTGTTCGCCCTCGCCGCCGTCCGCCGCGACGTGCTGCTCGCCGTGGGCAGGCTCGACGAGCGGCTGCGCGACTGCGAGGACGTCGAATACAGCAGCAGGCTCGCCGTACGCAGCCGGATCGTGCTGACCGACACGGTCGTGGGCCGTCACGACGACGGCAGCCGCCTGCTGCCGATCCTGACCGAGCAGTGGCGGCGGGCCCTGCCGCTGATCCCGCTCGCGCTGACCACCACCCGGCGCGGCGCGGCCAAGCCGGAGCACGCCAACAGCCCGGCGGGCATCCTGTCCTGCGGGCTCGCCCTGGCCGGGCTGGCGCTGGCGCTGCTGAGCCTGCCGTTCGGGCTGTTCCACCCGCTCCTGCTCGCCGTTCCCGGCGTGTTCGTCGCCGGGTTCGTCCTCGCCGATCCGGAGCTGGTCGGGTTCGTCCGACGACAGCGAGGGCCGCTCTTCGCCGCCTACTTCATGGCCGTCCACCTGGTCGTCCACGTGGTGCTCGTCGCGGGCCTGGCCGCCGGCTCGCTGCGCCTGCTGACCGGCCCGCGCGACGGCGGCCGCGCGGAGGCCGCGTGACAGGCCGCGTGAGACGTCAGGCGCAGCCGACGCGCTGGGTGCTCAGGGCGATGTCGTCCACCCAGAGGTCGTACGCCGCGGGGGAGGGGTTCGGCTGGTAGAGCTGCCAGCCGATCTTCACCGTGTCGAAGCGGGGGAAGACGAAGTCGACGTCGTTGCCGCCGTGGCTGCGCGTGGAGACGCTGAGGTCGGGCTTGGGCACGCCGTCGAACCAGAGCGAGATCGCGTTGTCGGCGGGGTCCATCCGCCACTCGACGCACTGCCACACGTCCGGGCGCGACGGGGCCGACTCGCGCCAGTTGGTCCAGTCGCCGGTCGGGCCGCCGTCCGCGCCGACGCCCCACAGGTCTTCGCCCAGCGTGGGGACGTACTGGCCGCCGAGCGGCCGGACGATCTCCGGGCCCGCGCCGGTGGCCTCGACCAGCGTGTAGTGGGCCCAGTCGGGGGCGGTGGGGAACGCCTTGACGCGCAGCCGCAGGCGGCCGTAGAAGCCGTTGCCGGGCGGGGCGAAGTCGTCGACCTTGAGGAACGCCCGGCCGTTGCCCTCGGTGTGGACGTGCAGCATCTTCTGGCCGCGGGCGCCGCGCTCCACCATGAGCGTGCCGTGCTTGGTGTCGACGCCCCACTTGAGGCTCGCCGCGCCGCCGACCGGCAGCGACTGGAAGTCCTCGCAGAACAGCGTGCCGCCCTTCGCGCAGGTCCCCGGCCCGTGCGACGCGGGCGCCGGCGTGGCGGAGGCCGGTGCGGCCGTCAGCGGCAGCAGCAGGGCCAGACAGGACGACACCACGGGTAACAGTCGTCGCACGACGCGCTCCTTTTCCCGGTGACAACGGCAGAAGTAAGGTACGCCATTTGGGAGCGCTCCCATAGATGCGCGTGGAAGATCGATGAAAGGGGTGGATCGCGCGGATAATCTACGCGTGAAAGGACCTTCCCGGCGATTATTTCTCCAGCTCGGCGGGCTCGCCGTGCTGGCCGCCGCCTGTGCTCCCCGCGAGAAGGGCGACGCCGGGACCTTCACCCTGCTGCGGCGCCGATGGCGGGAGGTCACGCTCGGCCACCCGGGGACGTTCGACCCGGAGCGGGAGCCGTACCGGACGCGGCTGGCGCGGCTGGGCGCGCAGGCCGCCCGGCACCGCGACGCGATGACGCCCGCGCGCCGGTCGCTCTGGCCCGACCTGCCCTTCCCCTCCCTCGACGCCACGCCGGCCCGGCTGCGGGCGATGGCCCGGGCGTACGCGCTGCCGGGCACCGGGCTGACCGCCGAGCCGGGTCTCGGTACGGCCGTCGCCGAGGGCGTCGAGCACTACGTGCGGCACGTGTACGCCGCGGACGCCGAGCAGATCGGCAACTGGTGGGACTGGCAGATCGGCACGCCGAGGCCGCTGCTCGACGCGGCCGTGCTGGCCGCTCCCCACCTGACGGACACCCAGGTCTCGGCGCTGTGCGAGGCGGTGGACACCTTCGTGCCGGAAAGCCGCCTGGACGACTATGAGGGCAACAGCACCGGGGCGAACCGGGTCGATCTGTGCACGGTGACGCTGCTGCGGGCGATCGCCGGCGCCGACCCCGGCCGCGCCGCGCTCGCGGCCTCCGCGCTCTCCCCGGTGTTCGGCTACGTCACCGAGGGCGACGGCTTCTACCGCGACGGCTCGTTCATCCAGCACGGTTCCGTCCCCTACCAGGGCGGGTACGGCGCGGTGCTGCTGACCGGCCTCGCGACGCTGTTCGCCGTGCTGCGCGGCACACCGTGGGAGATCACCGACCCGGCGGCGCGCATCGTCCTCGACGCCGTGGACAGGTCGTTCGCGCCCTTCGTCCACGACGGCGCCTGCATGGACCTCGTTCGCGGACGGGACATCGGCAGGCGGCCGTACGGCGACCACAGGAGGGGCAGGCAGATCGCCGCGGCGGTCCTGCTGCTGGCCGAGACCGCCCCGGCCGCGGAGCGGGCCCGCTGGCGGGCCATGGTCAAGGGCTGGGCCGTGCGCGACACCGCGAAGCCGATGCTCCAAGCGGCCGAGGAGGCGGCCGAGGGAGGCGACCTGGCGTTCCACGCGCGCCTGTCGGCCGTGCTGGACGACGCGACCGTCCCGGCCGCCGCCGAGCCCACCGGGCACCGCCTGTTCCCCATGAGCGCCCGCGCCGTGCACCGCAGGCCCGGCTGGTGCGCGGCGGTCAGCATGGCCTCCTCCCGCGTCGCGCACTACGAGTACGGCAACGGCGAGAACCTGCGCGGCTGGCACACCGGCTCAGGAATGCTCTACTGGTGGACGACCGGCCAGGGTGACCAGTACTCCGACGCCTTCTGGCCCACCGTGGACCCCTACCGGCTGCCGGGCACGACGGTCTCCACCCGGCGACTGCCGGACGGCGCGGGCGGCGCGTGGGGCGACACCCGCCCGCCGGCCGAATGGGTGGGCGGCGCGACCGACGGCGTGTACGCCGCAGTGGGCCAGCACCTCTACGGCCTGGAGAGCACGCTGGAGGCGTTCACGTCGTGGTTCTTCCTCGACGACGCCGTGGTCTGCCTCGGCGCCGGCATCACCTGCCGCGACGGCGTGCCGGTCGAGACCGTCGTGGACAACCGCAGGACCGGCGCCCGGCTCACCGCGGACACCGGATGGGCTCATCTGGACGGCCACGGAGGCTACGTCGTGCCCGCCGGGCAGCCGCTGCGCACGCTGCGCGAAGACCGCACGGCCGCGGGGATCACCCGGGCCTACGTGACACTGTGGCTGGACCACGGCGTGGACCCGGACGCGGCCGGTTACGTCTACCACCTCATGCCAGGGGCGGGCCCGGCCGAGACCGCCGCCCGCGCCGCCGATCCCGGCTGGGCCCGGGTGCTCGCCAACACCTCCGCCCAGCAGGGGATCGAGGTCTCGTCGCTGGGCCTCACCGCGGTGAACTTCTGGACGGGCGGAGTGGCCGGGGGACGGGCGGGCGGCCTGACGGCCTCCGATCCGTGCGCGATCCTCGTGCGCGACCTCGGCGACGGCACGGCCACGGTGACGGTGGCCGACCCCCGGCGCGCCCTCGACGGGCTGACGGTGACGTGGGACCGCCCGGTGGCCGGGGTCGTGCGCGGGCACCCGCTCCTGGACCGCGCGACGACCGGCGCCCGGCTCACGCTCACCTTCGCGGGGCCGGCCGGTCATGAGGGCGCCTCCTGCACGGTGGCCGTGCGGCTCGGCACTTCGACAGCCTGAGCGCGGCCGGGCATCATGAACGCCGTGTCCACCCTGCCTGACGACCTCGACGACGCGCTGGAAGCCTCGCTCGGACGCTTCCCGGCGGCCGAGCTGACGCGCGGCGTGCAGACGCTCATCCGGCAGTATCGGGAGGGCTTCGACCGGAGCGTGCCCGCGTTGAACTCGGAGGTCGCGGTCGCCGCGTACGCCGGCTATCGCATGCCGGCGACCTACAGCGCCGTGCGCGCGGCGCTGCGCCAGGTCGCCCTGCTGGCCCCCGGTTTCGCGCCGGAGACGCAGGTGGACGTGGGCGGCGGCACGGGCAGCGCGCTGTGGGCCGCGAGCGCGGTCTGGCCGACGCTGCGCACGGTCACCGTCCTGGAGCAGTCGACCTCCGCCATCGCCTTCGGGCGCGGTCTGGCGGGTCGCGCGCCCGCGGCGGCCGTACGGGAGGCGCGCTGGCAGCAGGCGTTCGTCGACCGGAGCGCGCCCGCGCCGGCGGCCGACCTGGTGACGATGTCCTACGTGCTCGGCGAGCTGTCGCCCGCCGTCCAGAACGACGTGGTCGGGTCCCTGGCACGGGGAGCGGCCGGCGGCGCGGCCATGCTGGTGATCGTCGAGCCCGGCACGCCCGCCGGCTACGCCCGGATCGCGGCGGCCCGCCGGCTGCTGGCGCAGTCGGGCCTGCACGTGGTCGCCCCCTGCCCGCACGACGGCGAGTGCCCGATCCGTCCGGACCAGGACTGGTGTCACTTCGCGGTCCGCCTCAACCGCACCGCCCTGCACCGGCGGATCAAGGACGGCACGCTGAGCTTCGAGGACGAGAAGTTCTCCTACGTCGCGGCCTCGGCGCGGCCGTGGCCGAGGGCCGAGAGCCGGATCCTGCGCCACCCCCTCAAGCGCAAGGGGCTGGTGACGCTGCGCCTGTGCACGGCCGAGGACGGGCTCGCCGACCGCGCCGTCTCCAAGCGGCAGGGCGACACCTACCGCGAGGCGCGCGACGTCGTCTGGGGCGACGCCTGGCCGCCGCCCGCCGAATAGTGCGTTGATCGGCGCGGGGCCTCGCCCTGCGCCGCCTCCGCGGCCTGCTGCAGCGCCATGTGCAGCATGGCGTCCAGCGCCTCCTGGGAGCCGCGCAGCTCGTCGATCGTCTTGGTGATGCGAGCACGCTCGCGCCGCAGGCTGTCGAGGAGCGTCGGGCAGCCTGACGGCGTCGCCACGTCGCCCTCGTCATGGATGCAGTGCAGCAGCCGGGCGATGACCGCCGTCGGCAGCCCGGCGGCGAGCAGCATGCGGATGTGACGCACCGCCACGACGTCCGTCTCGGCGTACTCCCGATAACCGTTGGCCAGCCGCGCCGGCCTGAGCAGGCCCTGCTCCTCGTAGTAGCGCAGCAGCCGGCGGTTCACTCCGGTCTCCCGGGCCAGCTCGCCGATGCGCATGCGACTCCTTCCGCTTGACCGTCACATGGATGTGACCCCCTACCGTCGCCCATTGTCACCGAGACAGGAGAAGGGAAGACGCGGTGCCTGGAGCAGTGATCATCGGGGCGGGGCCGGGGATCGGTCAGGCGGTTGCCCGCCGGTTCGCCCGGGAGGGGTTCGCGATCACGCTGATCGCGCGAAGCGACTCGACGTTGCGCGCCGGTGCCGAGGCCGTCGCGCGCAGCGACGTCCCCGTGCTCGCTCTGGCGGCCGACAGCACAGACGAGCACGCGCTGCGCAGCGCGCTCGACGAGGCCGCCGACCGGCACGGCCTGCCGGAGGTGGTGGTGTACAACGCGGCGATCATCCAAGCCGACGGGCCGGGAGAGCTACCGCTGCGCGGCCATCTGGACGCCTGGGCGGTCAACGTGGTCGGCGCGCTGACAGCCGCCGCACACGTCGCCCCCGCCATGGCGGCTCGCGGCAGCGGCTCCTTCCTCGTCACGGGGGGCATGCCCGAGCCCAAGCCGCAGTACGTGAGCCTGTCCCTGGGCAAGGCCGGGGTTCGCACCCTGGTGACGCTGCTCGACCAGCAGTACGGCCCCTCCGGGGTACATGTGGCGAGCGTCACCGTGGCCGGCCCGGTCGCCCCCGGGACCGACTTCGACCCGGACGACATCGCCGAGCACTACTGGCGCCTGCACACACAGCCACGCGGACGCTGGGAGCGCGAGGTGCTGCACACCGGCCGTACGACCGGCTCGGCCGACGCGGACGGGTAGTACCGGCGGCGTCGCCGGATCGGGTCGTGGGCCGGGCCCTCCGCGCGCGTCCGGCAGGCCGGGGAAGCAACAGTTCAACGGTTTCGTAGGATAGGGCAAACCATTCATCGGACCACACGAGCTCCCCAAGGCCCCGGCCCGGTGGGACGGAAGGAGCCAGAGGTCAGCACCGTCGACGAAGCGCCCGGCAGGCCGATGCCGCTCGCCTCCACCTCAGAGGCGTGCCGTCTAGCGGCCGTGCGCCGCTACGCGGCCCTGGAGACCGCCTCCGGCGCCGCGTTCGACCGGGTGGCGGCCCTGGCTGCGCGGATCTTCCACGCTCCCTTCGCCTCCGTGACGATCGTCGGCGACGACACGGTCCGGGTCATCGCCGCGCACGGGCTGCCGCGCCGCGGGATCGTCGACAGCCTGTGCGCCGCGGCCGTGCGGCACGACGGTCCGTACGTCGTCCACGACGCGCTGCTGGACCCTCGATCGGCCGGCCACCCGGCGGTGCGGGGTGAGCCGGGCATCCGTTTCTTCGCCGCCGCGCTGATCACGACGCCCGACGGCGAGGCACTGGGCAGCGTCAACGTCATGGACGTCCGCCCCCGTGAGGCCTCCGATGAGGAGCTGGCCTGCCTGCGCGACCTGGCCGGACTCGTCATGGACGAACTGGAGGTGCGGCTGGCCACGCACCGCACGGTCGAGGTCGAAAGGGAGCTGCGCGCGGGCGCCGAGCGGCTGGCCCGCACCCTGCAGCGCACCCTGCTTCCGCCGGCGCTGCCCCGGGTGCCCGGACTGCGCGCGGCCGCCGCCTACCATCCCGTCTCGGCCGACGAGGTGGGCGGCGACTTCTACGACCTGTTCCCCCTCGACGGCGACCGGTGGGGGTTCTTCCTCGGCGACGTCTGCGGCAAGGGCGCCGACGCCGCCGCGCTGACCTCACTGGTCCGCTACACCCTGCGCGCCGCGGCCGTCTACGACGCCGACCCGCACGCGGTGCTGGCCAATCTCGACGCGGTCCTGCAACAGGAGCACGCGGGCGGCGAGGCCCCTGCGCCCTACTGCACGGCGGTCTTCGGCGTCCTGCAGCCCGACGGCGACGGGTTCGGCGTCACGCTCGCCACCGGGGGCCATCCCCCGGCGCTGGCGGTGCGGGCGAACGGCGTCGTCGAGCCCATCCACCCCGCCGGCGGACAGCTGATCGGCATCCTGCGCGATCCCCACTTCGCCCAGGTGAGCGCGCGCCTGAACGCCGGCGACGCGCTGCTGCTCTACACCGACGGCCTCACCGAGGCGCGGACGCCGTCCGGCTCGATGCTCGACGAGGACGGGCTGACCGCGTATCTCGCCGCCGCCGGGCCCACGAGCGCCGACGACCTCCTGACCACCGTGCACGACCTGATCACGGCCCTGGGCAAGGGGGTGTCGGACGACACCGCGATCCTCGCCCTGTCCGTCCCACCCGCCACTCGAACACCGTCCTCCGGGAGTCTCGGTGCAGCATGACAACGGTCTGACCGTCAGCCTCCAGCCGCACACCTCCGGGCCGCGCCTGCTGGTCGTGGCCGGCGACCTGGATCATCACACCACTCCACACCTGCGGGCGGCCCTGGAGGAGATCGAGTTCGGCCCGGACGCCGGCCTGGTCGTCGACCTGTCCGGCCTGACCTTCTGCGACTCCACCGGCATCGCCACACTGGTCGCGGCCCACCAGCGCGCCGCCGACGCGGGCGCCGCCCTGCTCCTGGCGGGTCTGGACGCCGACATCGCCCGCGTCTTCCAGATCATGGGCCTGGACCAGCTGCTCTCCTTCTACGACAGCCCGGAAGAGGCCGTACGCGTGCTGAGCAAATGAGCAGGGGCAGGTGAGGGCCTACAGGGGTGCGGCGACGGCGACCACGATGTTCTGCCTGATGTCGCAGTGCCTGGCCCGGCGGCAGAATCCGTCCGCCACGCTGGTCGCCCCGCCCGCGGTGCTGGCCGCGGTGTGCTGGTGACCGCGATTGCGCGTGGGGCTGTCCAGATAGACGATGTTCCGGTTGCGGGTGCCGTTGCCGGCGGAGACCGGGCCGTCCCCGTCCTCCCGCCCGGCCCGCGCGTCCGCGGGCGTGGTGAGGAGGACGTGCGCGGCGGCGGCCGCGACGAGGACGACGGCGAACAGCGGGACCCGCCGAGACGCGCCGCATGAATGAAGCATCCGCCACCGCCCGTCCGCCCGTCCGTCCGCGACCTGGTCACACCGTAGCCTCCGCCGGGGTCCGGCCGATGTTCTCCGGCGTACGTGTCCCGTCATGTTCTCGGCCGTTTCGCGGCGCGTCAGCGTCCGTTGATCACGGTGCCGTTCGTCCTGGGGGAGCTCTGGTTGCGGCCCCAGAGGTTCTGGGCGCCCCTGCAGCCGGGGCGGTGCCGGCAGTTGGCGGCCTGCGTGTTCACCGACGCGTCCACGCCCGTGATGACCTGCTGAGCGCCCGTCGCGTTCCGCTGGCTGCCGACGAGCAGGGAGTTCAGGTTGTTCTGGCCGTTGTTGATCACGTACCTGGAGTTGGCGCCGTTTCCGTCGCCGCCGCCGCCCCATCCCCTGCCCGTCGCCGAACCCGCGGCCGCGGGCGCGAGCGCGAGGCCGGCGCTCGTGAAGGTCAGCGCGGTCAGCGCCAGCAGTCGCGCCGCCGGGCCGGTGAGCGCGTGCCGCCCCCTGGTGTGAGCCCTGTGACGAGCCATGTTCTCCTGCGCCTTCCCCGTCGTCCGTCAAGGAGATCCGATCGCCCGGACCTGCCCGGCATCTACCCCGGGCGGACGCGCCGGTCACGGTCGCTGGACGAGGATTAGGACCTCCCATCGGAACGATCTCCGTTGTGCTCCGGTCTTTCGCCGTGGCCGGCGGGAGGCGCGCGGAAACTGTCGTAGCGGCCGCGTACCGTGCCACTCGACGCCGCGAAGGGAGTCCTCGATGACGGAAGTGCGCACGTGGCTCACCGGTCTCGGGCTGGTCGAGTCACCACGCTGGCACGACGGCCGCCTGTATTTCTCCGACTGGACGGCGCACGAGGTGATCGCGCTCGACCTGGACGGCACGCACGACGTGGTGACGCGGGTGGACTCGCTTCCGCTCTGCACGGCATGGCAGGCCGACGGACGGCTGGTGATCGTCGATTCCGCGCGGGGGCTGCTGCTGCGACGTGAACCCGACGGCTCACACACGGTCCTGGCCGACCTCACCGGTCTCGGGCGCGGGTGGAACGACATCGTCATCGACGGCCGCGGCGACATCTACGTCAACCGCATCGGCTTCGACATGCTCAGCGGAGGGGCGTTCGCCCCCGGATCCGTCGTGCACGTCGGCCCCGACGGTTCGGCCCGTCAGGTGGCGGACGACATCGCCTTTCCCAACGGCATGGCCGTGACACGGGACAACGCGACGCTGATCGTCGCCGACTCGTACGGCAACAGGCTCGTCGCCTTCGACATCGAGGCGGACGGCGGCCTGTCCGATCGCCGGGTCTGGGCCGAGACCGGCGAGGACCACCCCGACGGCATCTGCGTCGACGCCGAGGGCGCGGTCTGGTACGCCGACGTCGGCAACAAGCGGTGCGTACGGATCCGGGAGGGCGGTGAGGTCCTCCAGACCGTCGAGGTCGACCGGGGGTGCTTCGCCTGCGAGCTCGGGGGCCGGGACGGGAAGACGCTGTTCATCCTGGCGGCCGAGTGGCGCATGCCCGAGATGGTGCCACCCGGAACCGGGCAGGTGCTCTCGACCCGGGTCACGGTGCCCGGCGCGGGCTGGGCGTAGAAGCCCGGCGCCCGGACGACGACCCGGTGTCCCGCCGGGTTCGCGCCTCCGGCAGGCGGACCACGTCGTTCTGGCGGTCCGACGCCCGCACCCGCTGCGTCAGGTCGCAGAGACGGGACGACCGGCGGCACATGACGCTCTGCGCGTTCGCCAGGCCGCCGACGCCGACCGTCCTCTGCTGGATGCCGGTCCCGCTTCGCGCGCTGCCCACCGTCAGCTGACTGACGTTGCGGATCCCGTTGCCGAGGCGGACGGTGGCGCTGTTGCCGTTGCGGTCGCCGGTCCCGGCCGCACGGGTGACCGCCGCGTGCCCGGCGGTGGCCGGCGGCGACGCGGCGAGCGCCGCCGCCGCGACCATAACCGTGACCATAACCGTGACGGTGACCGTGACCGCCGCCAGGGCGAGACCGCCGCGCATCAGCGGTTCACCGTCCGCGCCCGGTGTCGTCGCCCGACGGGCCGCGGGCGCGGATGTTCTGCGACAGCGCGCAGAGCCGGCCGCGCGGCCTGCACAGGCCGCCCTGCACGCTGCTGAGCCCGCCCACTCCCGCCGAATACTGGTGGAGGACGCCGCGCAGGTGCGTGCTGCCCATCGCCACCAGGTTGCGGTTGGCCGAGCCGTTGCCCACGCGTACGGCGGAGCCGTTCCCGTTGCCGTCGCCGGCCGCCGCCGCGCCCGCCTTCACGGGCACCGCCAGGGACAGGGACACCGCCAAGGCCAGGGACACCGCCAGGGCCAGTGACACGGCCGGCGCGAGGGCGAGCGCCGCGGGCCGCCGCGGAAGGGCGCCAGGGAGTCCCGTGAGGGTGTGGATGATCGGCATCGAAGTGCCTCTACCCCGCCCGCGGGCCCGCGTCCCGGCCCCGGCGGAAAGCGCGCCGGACCATTCCCGGCGCATTGACCGGCCGCCCCTTGGGTGAAGGGGCGGCCGGTCGCCGGTTATCGGCTGGTCACCTCGTACGTCCGCAGGTAGTCGAACGTCGCGGTGGCGCCCGCCGTGTTCATCGAGATCAGGCCGATCTTCACGGGCCCGGTGCGCGGGAGCGACCACGTGCCGCCCCAGATCCAGTGGACGCCGTCGGTGCTCGACGCCATGCGGACGTCGTGCTCGCCGTTCTTCTGGTCGTAGTGGTAGAGCAGCCGCAGCCAGGTGGTCTCCGCGGCCGGGCCGCCGAACATGGGCGCGTTGGCGACCGCGGTGGGCGGCGTGGTGCCGGGACGCGGGCCCTCCTTGCCGAACTCGGTCTGGTGCAGCATCAGGCCGCCGCCGTTGTTCAGGGGCAGGATCGAGTGGGTCAGCTTCAGCCACCTGTCGTCGTTCTCGTACAGCAGCAGACCGGCCTGCTGGTTGCCCTTCGTGCCGTCGAAGGTGAGTTTCGTCTCCACGGCGAAGTCGCCCTGCGGCGCGTCACGGAGCAGGATCGACGCGGTGTTGTTGCCCAGGTACAGCTCGGCGTTCTGGGTCGGCCAGACCAGGGAACCGTTCGACAGGGTCGCCGACGGGTTGCGGACCTTGGCCCAGCCGGTCGGAGAGCCGGTGCCGTCGAACTCGTCGGAGTAGGCCGGGAGCTGCGCGCCCAGAACGGGATCGGGCACCCGCTCGGTCACCGGCCGGTAGAGCGGAGCGGCGCCCACGTTGTCGGCGTCGGCGGCGCCGCGCGTGGCCACGCCGATGGCGCCGGAGGTGGGCGCGCCGCCGGGCAGCGTCGTGGCGACCGTCGCCAGCGGGTCCCCGAGCCGGTCGGCCGACACCGACACGACCAGCGAGCTACCGCGCCGCTCGGCGGCCACGTTGTGCCAGGAGCCGTAGTCGAACGAGGCCGGCAGCGGGCTCGAGACCGTCGTCGTCTTCCCGTTCACCGTGGTCGTCACCACGAGCGCGCCCTGCTCCCGGTCGAGCCACGCCGTGATGTTCCTCGCGCCGTTCTCGCGGGTCACGACGAGCCCGGCGGCGGTGCCGCCCTCGCGCAGCCGCAGGTCGGCCTCCACCCGCACGTCGCCCTGGACCTGGTCGTCGCTGAGCTCGCTGGTCGAGCCCTTGCCGGTGAGATAGCCGAGCGAGTCGGGGTCGGAGGCGAGCTTCCACGGCCCGATCCACCCGTCCGCGCCCTCGTCGAACGTGCCGCCCCCGTTGAATGTGCTGCCCACGGTCCACGTGGTGACCGGCGCCGGCTGCTCGCCCGTGGACGGCCCGGCCCCGGCCCGTACGACCGGCCAGCCGTCGATCCAGTCGAGCCGGTCGATCATCAGCGGACGCCGGCTCAGGTTGCTGATCGTGGTGCCCCAGGTCGTCGTGACCGGCCCGAACTCGGGGGCCGACGAGGGGATCGCGTGGTAGACCAGCCAGTCCTGCCCGCTGAGGTCGGTCTGGACGGCGTTGTGGCCCGGGCCGGCCCAGCCGTTGCCGTTGGCCGCGAGGACGATGCCGTCCTTGCTGGTGAGGTCCATCAGGTCGACGCCGGTCGGGGTGGTGAACGGCCCGAGCGGGCTGTCGGAGCGGCCGACCTTGACGGTGTAGCCGCTGAACGCGCCGTCGCAGCATCCGGCGTCGGAGTAGAACAGGTAGTACCTGCCGTCGCGCCGGACGACGAAGCCGCCCTCCATGCGGCGACCGCGGGCGATCTGCGTGACCGGGCCGGTGACCTCGGTCGCCTCGGCGTTCATCTTCGCGCCGCAGATCGTGTCGTAGCTGCCCCAGTAGAGGTAGTTGTCACCGTTCACGTCGGTGTACATGGCCTGGTCGATGTTGCCCGTCGGGCAGCCGCTGCCGCCCGCCGGGACGATCCGCCCGTGGTCGGTCCACGGCCCGGTCGGATGCGGGCTGGTCGCGAGCCCGACGCCGCCCGTGGAGAGCGCGTACGTCAGGTGGTAGGCACCGTTCACATATCGGATGTCCGGAGCCCAGGGCCGCGTGCCGTTCGGCCACCACGAGGGGTGGTCGTCTCCGGTGTAGACGTCCCCCGCGTACGTCCAGTGCACCATGTCGGGTGACGTGAGCATCGGCAGGATGTGCTCGTTCTTCCCGTCGATCGGGTTCGTGGTGCCGTAGGCGTACCACAGGCCGTCTTTGCCGCGGATCATCGTGGGGTCGGGGAAGGTCTGCACCGCCCCGGCGCTCACGGGGTTGGCGTAGGTGGGGCCGGACGCCGCCTGCACTGTCGACGCCTGCACTGTCGACGCCTGTGCTGTCGATGCTTGGGCGGGCAGCGTCGCCGGGACCACCGAGGACGCGAGGAGTAAGGCTCCGATCACCAGTTGTCTCACGGCGAGCACCGTAGACAGGGCAAATTCTTCCGTCGAGACGTCGTCAGAATCCCGTGTCCCAGGGGCCTCAGGGGCCTGCGGCGGGTGCGGCAGGATGCCATGGAGCTTGTCGGAGAGGCGTCCGCGCTGGTCAGAGGCTTTCGTCAAGCTGTCGGGCATATTTACCGAATCTTTTTGCCGGATGGTTGACGTAAAAAACGGACGAACCTTAGGTTTCCAGCGTGTCAACGACCCCCAACGGCGTGCATGCCCTCGTGCGCCGCTCCCATGAGGAGCGGGTGTTGCGCGTGCTCCGCCAGAACGGCGCGCAGAGCCGCAACGAGATCGCAGCCCGGGTCGGCCTGTCACGCACCACGGTCTCCGAGATCACCAGCGATCTCCTCGGCCGCGGTGCCATCCGCGTGGTCGACACCGACGCCGTGGAGCGCGTGGGCAGCGGCCGGCCGGCCGAGCGGCTCGCGCTCGACCCCGCCTCCGGGCAGTACATGGGCGTCGACTTCGGCCACCGCCGCGTGAACGTCCTGGTGGCCGACGCCGCGCACGACATCATCGCGTCCGGGACCGCCCGCTACGAGGAGTCGGCGCAGTGGCCCGAGCGCCTCGACGCCGGGCTCGCGCTGATCGACCGGCTGAGCGCGGAGACCGGCGTCCACTACGGGGCGCTCCAGGCGATCGCCATCGGCGTGCCGGGCTGGGGCGACCGTTCGAGCGCCGACGGCGTGGCGGAGGTGTTCGCCACCCGCTTCCACGCCGGTGTGATCGTCGACAACAATGTCAGGTTCGCCGGGCTGGCCGAGGCCCTGCACGCCCAGTCCGACTCCGTACGCGACCTCATCTACCTGCGCCTGTCCGACGGCGTCGGCGGCGGCCTCGTGGTGGGCGGACAGCTCGTCAAGGGCGCCAACGGGTACGCGGGGGAGCTCGGCCACGTGACCGCAGTTTTCGGCGGCGCGCGGTGCCGTTGCGGCAAGAACGGGTGCGTGGAGACCGTCGCGTCGGTCCCGGCGATCCTCGGGCGGTGCCGCGAGCTCGGCGTGCCGGTGGACACGCTGGACGACCTGAAGGCCGCGGTGGAGATCGCCCACCCGACCGTGGACCAGGTGCTCCGCGAGGCCGGCGTGGCGGTCGGCCGGGTGCTCGGCACGGCGGCCATGACACTCAACCCGGACGAGATCGTGCTCGGCGGCGAGATCATCCAGGTCGCTCCGGCCCTGCTGCGGCAGGTCGCGGACACGGTCACCTACGAGCTGTCGTGGCGCACCGACGCGGCGCCCGTGATCCGCCCCGCCCTGCTCTCGGACGACGGCGGGGCGCGCGGGGCCATCGCGGCCCTGTTCCACGAGTCCCCCCTGCTCGCCGGATACGAAGCGAACGTCACGACGGACGGAGGCCGATAGTGGCCGTGACCAGTGCGGGCGCCACGAGGGCCGACAACGCCCCCGCCCGGCCGCGCAAGAACCGGACCTTCCTGGTCCTCAACATCATCTCGATCGTGGCCGGCATCGCGATCTGGTGGGGGCTGTCCCTGGCCGGACTCCAGTTCCCCACTCCGGCCGAGGTCGTCTCGGCGGCGTGGAAGATGATCCAGGACGGCACGCTCGCCACCGACGTCGGCGCCTCGCTCGGGCGTGTGCTGGCCGGGTTCGCCCTCGGCTCGGTCGCGGCCGTGATCGTCGGCTTCGTCATGGGGTGGTACACGGTGGCCCGCGGCCTGTTCGAGCCGTGGATCCAGTTCTTCCGCACCATCCCGCCGCTGGCGATGCTGCCCCTGGTGCTCGTCCTGATGGGCATCGGGGAGAGCCCGAAGATCTTCGTCATCTTCCTGGCGGCGTTCCTGTCCTGCGTCATCTCCACCTACCAGGGCGTGGTGAACGTGGACAGGACGCTCATCAACGCCGCGCGGGTGCTCGGCGCGAGCGACGGGACCATCTTCGGCCGCGTCGTGGTGCCGGCCTCGACGCCGTTCATCCTCGTGGGCATGCGGGTCGGGCTCGGCTCGGCCTGGGGCACGCTGGTGGCCGCCGAGCTCCTGGCCGCGCAGGCAGGGCTCGGCCACCGGATGCAGAGCGCGCAGCTCTACTACGACCTTCCGACGATCTTCGTCGGCATCATCGCGATCGGGGTCCTCGGCCTGATCATGGACCGGCTGCTCATGATCGCCGGCAACAAGCTGACGGCCTGGCAGGAGAACCGATGAGCACCCCCAAGATCTCCGTACGCGACGTCCAGAAGGTCTTCCCGGTGGGGAGGGAGCCGTTCGTCGCGCTCGGCGGCGTCTCGCTGGACATCGCCGACAACGAGTTCGTGACCGTGGTCGGCCCCTCCGGCTGCGGCAAGAGCACGCTGCTCAACATCCTCGCCGGGCTGGAGCAGCCCACCGGCGGCACCGCGCTGGTGGACGGCAAGCCGGTCACCGGCCCCGGCCCCGAGCGCGGCGTCATCTTCCAGCAGTACGCGCTGTTCCCGTGGCTGACCGTCCGCGAGAACGTCGAGTTCGGCATGCGCACCGCGAAGGTCCCCAAGGGGGAGCGGCGGGAGCGGGCCGAGCACTTCATCCGCCTGGTCGGCCTGGAGCAGTTCGCCGACGCGCTGCCCAAGACGCTGTCGGGCGGCATGAAGCAGCGCTGCGCGATCGCCCGCGCGTACGCGGTGAACCCGTCGATCCTGCTCATGGACGAGCCCTTCGGCGCCCTGGACGCGCTGACCCGGGTGCGGCTCCAGGAGCAGCTCCTGGAGACCTGGAGCAAGGACCGGCGGACGGTCATGTTCATCACCCACGACGTCGACGAGGCGGTGTTCCTCGCCAACCGGGTGGTCGTCATGGCCGCCCGGCCGGGCCGCATCGCGGAGATCATCGACGTCGATCTCCCCTACCCGCGCGACGAGGACATGAGGCTGAGCCCCGAGTTCGGGGCCCTGCGCAACCGCGTCTGGCACGCGGTGTACCACCAGCGGCAGATCAAGGAGCCCGCGAAATGAAGAAGACACTCCTGGCCGCCGCGGCGGTCGTCGTGACACTGTCCGCGGCGGCCTGCGGGTCGGACGACTCCGCCGGGCCGGGCGGCTCGGACGGCGGAACCACCCACGTGGACTTCGGCTACATCGCCGACTTCAACGGCGCGAGCCTGCTCGCCGTGGCCGACAAGCAGGGCCTGTGGAAGAAGCACGGCCTCGACGCCAAGGTCAGCGTGTTCACCAACGGACCGCTGCAGATCCAGGCGCTGGGCACCGGCGACCTCGACTTCGGCTACATCGGCCCCGGTGCCATGTGGCTGCCCGCCTCCGGCAAGGCCAAGGTCATCGCGCTGAACACGCTCGGCAACGCCGACCGCGTCATCGCCCAGGCCGGCATCACGTCCCTGGCGGGCCTGAAGGGCAAGACGATCGGCGTGCCCGAGGGCACCTCCGGCGACATGATCCTCACCCTCGCGCTGAAGAAGGCCGGGCTGACCAAGGACGACGTGAAGATCGTCCCGATGGACGCGTCCACCATCGTGTCGGCGTTCACCTCCAAGCAGATCGACGCGGCCGGCTTCTGGTATCCGGCCATCTCCACGATCAAGAAGAGCGTCCCCGACCTGGTCGAGCTGGCCAAGAACGAGGACTTCGCCGACACCGTGTCGTTCCCGACCGCGTTCGTGGCCGGCAACGACGTCGTCGCCAAGGAGAAGGACAAGACCGAGAAGGTCATCGGCGTGCTGCGCGACGCCATCCAGTACCGCAGTGAGCACCTCGACGAGACCGTGGCCGCGACCGCCGAGATGCTCAAGCTGCCGGCCGACCAGGTCAAGGCCGACGCCGCCAACTCCACGGTGCTGTCGCTCTCCGACCTGGACGGCTACAGCAAGGACGGGACGATCGAGAAGTGGCTGAGCGGGATGGGTGACTACTTCGTCGGCGCGGGCAAGCTGCCCTCGGCCGTCGACCCGAAGACGTACTACACCGGCGATCTGTTCACGGGCGCCGCCCGATGACGAGCCCGGTGAACGTTCTGTTCCTGATGACCGACCAGCACCGGGCCGACACCCTGGGCGCGTACGGCAACCGCCTCGCCGCCACCCCGGTGCTGGACGAGCTGGCCCGGACCGGGACGCGATTCGACCGCTGGTACACCCCCACCGCGATCTGCACGCCGGCGCGGGCGAGCCTGCTCACCGGGCAGGCGCCGTTCCGGCACAAGCTGCTCGCCAACCACGAGAGGAACGTCGGCTACATCGAGGACCTGCCCGACGACCAGTGGGCCTTCTCCACCGCCCTGCGGGACGCCGGGTACAACTGCGGGCTCATCGGCAAGTGGCACGTCGGGCACCACCGGCGGGCGGCCGACTTCGGGTTCGACGGGCCGGACCTGCCGGGGTGGCACAACCCCGTGGACCACCCCGACTACCTGGACTACCTCAAGGCCAACGATCTGCCGCCGTACGAGATCCACGACCGCATCCGCGGGACGCTGCCGAACGGCGGGCCGGGCAACCTGCTCGCCGCGCGGCTGCGCCAGCCGGTCGAGGCGACGTTCGAGCACTACCTCGCCACCCGGGCGATCGAGATGCTGGAGCGGTACGCCGCCGAGCCGAAGCCGTTCTTCCTGCAGCTCAACTTCTTCGGCCCGCACCTGCCGTACATCGTGCCGGACGAGTACTTCGACATGTTCGACCCCGAGCTGGTCGAGCTGCCCACGTCGATCGCCGAGACCTTCGCCGGGAAGCCGCCGGTGCAGGCCAACTACAGCGCGCACTGGACGTTCGACACCATGCCGCTGGAGGTGACGCGCAAGCTCATCGCGGTCTACTGGGGCTACGTCGCGCTCATCGACATGGAGATCGGCCGGGTCATGGACGCCATGCGGCGCCTCGGCCTGAACGACGAGACGGCCGTGTTCTTCACCTGCGACCACGGCGAGTTCACCGGAGCCCACCGGCTGCACGACAAGGGCCCGGCGATGTACGAGGACATCTACCGCACGCCCGGCCTGCTGCGGATCCCCGGTCAGGAGCCCGGAGTCGTCAGGACCGAGTTCGTCAGCCTGCTGGACTGCACGGCGACCATCCTGGAGCTGGCCGGGATCGACCCGGCCCCCGCGGTCGACTCGCGCAGCCTCGTGCCGCTCGCCTCCACCCACGAGGTGCCGTGGGAGCAGGACATCGTCTGCGAGTTCCACGGGCACCACTTCCCGTACCCGCAGCGGATGATCAGGACCGACCGCTACAAGCTGGTCGTCAACCCCGACTCGACCAACGAGCTGTACGACCTGTTCACCGACCCGGACGAACTGCTCAACGTCTACGGCCACCCCGAGATGGCGGAGGTGCGCGGACGGCTGATGCGGCGGCTCTACCAGGTGCTGCGCGACCGGGGCGACAACTTCTACCACTGGATGACCTCGATGTACGACGTCGGCGACGTCTCCTACGACCCGACGCTGAGCGGACTGGACGAGGCGACCTACCGGTGAGCAGGCGTCCGAACATCGTCATGATCCTGACCGACGACCACGCGTCGCACGCGGTCAGCGCGTACGGCTCGGTCGTCAACCGGACGCCGCGGATCGACGAGATCGCGGACCTCGGCGTCCGGTTCGACAACTGCTTCGCCACCAACGCGCTGTGCTCGCCCAGCCGGGCCAGCATCCTGACCGGGACGTACTCGCACGTGAACGGCGTCTCGACGCTGGTCACGCCGATCGACGCGGCGCAGCCGACGTTCGTGAGCCAGTTGAAGGCGGCCGGATACCGCACGGCGATCGTCGGCAAGTGGCACATGGGGGACGGCCCGGGGCACAACCCTCAGGGGTTCGACTACTGGGACGTGCTGATCGAGCAGGGGGAGTACTTCGACCCGTCGTTCCTGTCGGAGGAGGGCCTGCGGACCGTCCCCGGCTACGCCACCGACCTCATCACGGACATGGCGCTGAGCTGGGCCGATTCGCTCGACGGCGACGATCCCTACTGCCTGCTGATCTACCACAAGGCGCCGCACCGCCCGTGGGAGCCGGACGCCAAGCACGCGGGGATGTACACCGGCCCCATCCCGGTGCCCTCGACGTTCGGCGACGACTACGCGACGCGTTCGTCGTCGGCCCGGCGGGCCGCCATGCGGATCGCCGAGCACCTCAACGCCGAGGACCTCAAGCAGGACCCGCCCGAGGGGCTGTCGTACGAGGAACTGGCGCTGTGGAAATACCAGCGCTACATGGAGGACTACCTGGCCGTCGTCGCGTCGGTGGACGACAACGTCGGCCGGGTGGTCGACTGGCTGCGCGAGCGCGGGGACCTCGACGACACGCTGCTGATGTACTGCTCCGACCAGGGATTCTTCCTGGGCGACCACGGATGGTTCGACAAGCGGTTCATGTACGAGGAGTCGCTGCGGATGCCGCTCGTGCTGAGCTATCCGCGGCGCATCCCGGGCGGCCAGGCGCACACCGGGATCGTCACGAACGTCGACTTCGCGCAGACCGTGCTGGACGCTGCCGGGGTGCCGCACCACCCCCGGATGCAGGGCCGCAGCTTCCTCGCCGACCTGACCGGCGAGCCGGGCCCGCCTCCCGCGGAGGGCATGTACTACCGCTACTGGGAGCACGACGACGTCTTCCACAAGGCGCCGGCCCACTACGGCTACCGGACGTCCCGCTACAAGATCATCTACTTCTACAACGACGGCATGGGCATCCCCGGCACGGGCGCGTTCACCTACCCGGGCGAGTGGGAGCTGTACGACCTGGAGGCCGACCCGGAGGAGCTGCGCAACGTCTACGACGACCCGGCCTACCGCGAGGTCCGCGAGGAGATGAAGGTCCGCATGTGGCACGCGCAGGCGGCCCTCGGCGACGCGCCGCACCCGAGCCAGCCGGTGCCCCGATCGCTGGAAAACACGGGGGTCTGACCATGTCGGGGAGCTGCTGCACGCCCGCCACGCCCGGACAGCCGTTGCAGCCGGTGCGCTTCACCGCACACGGTGCCCACGGGATCGAGCAGGCGCGCCTGCCCGGCGGCGAGTTCCGGATGGGCGACGCCACCGGTGACGGCAACCCCGGTGACGGCGAGGGCCCCGTGCACACGGTCACCGTGGCGCCGTTCTCGATCGACGCCACGACGGTGACGGTCGCGGACTTCGCCGTCTTCGCCGAGGCGACCGGCTACCGCACCGAAGCGGAGGAGTACGGCTTCTCCGCCGTCTTCCACCTGGCGATGCGCGCCCACCCCGGCGACGTGATGGGGCCGGTGCCCGGCACCCCCTGGTGGGTGGGCGTACGCGGCGCCGACTGGCGGCACCCCGCCGGACGGCTGTCCGAGGCCGAGCCCGACCACCCGGTGGTCCACGTGAGCTGGAACGACGCGATGGCGTACTGCTCGTGGGCGGGCCGGCGACTGCCCACGGAGGCCGAGTGGGAGTACGCCTCCCGGGGCGGCCTCGACGGCGCCCGCTACCCGTGGGGGGACGACCTGCCTCAGGACGAGTGGCGGGTGAACATCTGGCAGGGCGTCTTCCCCACGGAGAACACCCTGGACGACGGCTATCTCACGACCGCCCCGGTTCGCACGTACGCGCCCAACGCGTACGGGCTGTGGCAGACGGTGGGGAACGTCTGGGAGTGGTGCGCGGACTGGTACGCGCCCGACTACTACGTCTACTCGCCCTCGGACAACCCGCGCGGTCCGCTGCGCGGCGGGGCCCGGGTGCTGCGCGGCGGCTCGTTCCTGTGCCACGACTCCTACTGCAACCGCTACCGCAACTCGGCGCGGTCGTCGAACACCCCCGACTCCTCCATGGCCAACGCCGGCTTCCGCACCGTCGCTATGTGATCTAGTTCGTGAATCTTTCAGCGCCGTCCCGGCGGCGGGGCAGGTCGGGATCGGTGCCCTCCTGCGGCCCTGGCCGCCGGCGATCTCCGATGCGATGCTGCGGGTGCCGCTCGCCCTGTGGGCGTCCATCCCGGGAGGATCGCATGCGTACGGTTCGGGCTCTACTCGTCTCCGCGGCCCTGGCGGCCGGCCTGGTGTCCGTCGCCACGGCGCCGGCACACGCGGAAAGCATCCGGTACGCCTACTACTACCAGTCGGACTGCTACAACGGCGGCAACCTCGGCATCCAGTGGGGTTGGTGGACCTCCTTCCGCTGCGAATGGGGGACCGGCGGGGGCAACTTCTGGTTCCTCATCGCCTGACGCTTCGACCGGACGCCCCGCACCCCCGAGTGCGGGGCGTCCGGTGGCTCAGGGCAGGGTGGCGAGGAACGGCTTGACGGTCCTGGAGAAGTTCCAGTTGTTCGCGGCGTCCCAGTTGATCGACCAGGTCATCGCGCCCCGGATGTCGGGGTAGGTCCGCGACGGGACGAACGAGCCGCAGTTGGTGCGCCGCGCCAGGCAGTTGAGCGCGCTGGTGACCGTGCCCGGAGAGACGACGCCGCCGCCCGCCGCGCCGGGACCCGCGGGCAGGCCGAGGCCGACCTGGTCGGGGCGCAGGCCGTTCTCCAGCTGGATGCAGGCCAGCGCGGTGATGAAGTCCACCGACCCCTGGCTGTAGACCTTCTGGTCGCAGCCGAGCATCGCCCCGGAGTTGTAGTACTGCATGTTGACGACGGTGAGGATGTCCTTGACGCTCAGCGCGAGCGTGAAGTACTCCATACCCGCCGACTGCATGTCGATCGTCTGCGGGGCCATCATGATGATCAGGCCGGAGCCCGCCTTCGTCCGCAGCTCGCGCAGCGCCTGGGCCATGTAGGTGGCGTTGAGGCCGTTCTCCAGGTCGATGTCGACGCCGTCGAACCCGTAGGTCTGCATGATCGAGTAGACAGAGTTCGCGAACGCCGTGGCCGCCCCGGCGCTCGACACCTGCACGTGGCCCGCCTCGCCGCCGACGCTGAGGATGACCTTCTGGCCGCGCTGCCTGAGCGCCTGCACGTCCGCCTTGAACTGGGCCTCGGTGTATCCGCCGAGGGCGGTGGACAGGCCGGGGTCGAGGGCGAACGTCACCTGGCCCGGCGTGGTGGTCGCCTCTCCGAACGCGATCGCGACCACGTCGTAGTCCTGTGGCACCTGCGACAGCTTGAGTTCGACGGCCGGGTTGACGAAGTTGTGCCAGTAGCCGGTGAGGATGTGCTTGGGCAGCCCCCCGCCGGAGGAGCATCCGGTGGTCGTGCCGGTGACGGCGGCGCTCGCCGCGGACTCGCCCGCGGCGTTGTACGCCCTGACGGTGTAGGTGTGGGTGGTGCAGGCCCCGAGCGAGCCGATCGTCGCGGTGGTGCCGGTGACCTGGGCCCGCTGGGTCGTGCCCTCGTAGACGCGGTAGCCGGTCACGGTGCCGCTCGCGGCGGTCCACGACAGCGAGATCGAGGTGTCGGTGCTGCCCGTCACCGTGGGGGCGCCGGGCTGCCCCGGCGTGCCGGTGCCCGCGCCGGTCGTGGCCGAGACGGCGGCGCTCGCCGCCGACACGTTGCCCGCCGCGTCCCGCGCCCTGACCGTGTAGCTGTACGCGGTGCCCGAGGCCAGGCCGCCGTCGGTGTACGTCGTCCCCGTGACGGTGGTGACGAGCTGCGCGCCGCGGTAGACCTGGTAGCCGGTTACGCCGACGTCGTCGGTGGAGGCGTTCCACGCCAGCGACACGCTGCTCGACGTGGTGGCCGTCACCCGCAGGCCGACGGGGACGCTGGGAGCCGTCGTGTCACCGCCCCCGCTCCCGAGCGCCTTCCACAGCGCCGGGACGTTGGGCGGTTCCCACCCCGTCAGCGACGTGTGCGCCTGGATGCACTCGTAGTCGGCGCCGTTGTAGGTCACCCGCGTGCCCGTGGCGTAGTAGGTGTTGGGCGCCCAGGCGGCGTACGCGAGCGCCGCGCTGGACGCCGACGCGGGCGCGGGGCCCGCCCCGACCCCTGCCAGACAGAGGCCCAACGCGAGTAACACCGCGCTGAGCAGCCGTTTGTTCATCAATGCCGTCCTTCCGGGGTGCCGATCGGCGTCCGCGAGGAGGCGTCGGGTGACACGACGGCCGGTCCCGTGGCCTTCCTTCCTTAGGAAAGTTTCCTAATAGTTAGGCGTGAGCGTAACCCCGGGAAGGCGCCCGTACAAGACCCGAAAAGCGGTGTGGGCAGCCCGCGCTGCCCAAGAGCTGCTCCTGTTCGCGCGCTCGGGGTTCTCCGCCGCGCTGGTTCGCCTCGCCGACAGACGGCCCGACGTGGAACTCGTCGATCTCGGCCGTCTGTACGGCGGGGAGTGAGGTCCTGCGTTTACCTGCCGGAACTCACTTGCCGAAACCGGCGGTCAGGCCGCTGAGCAGCTGACGGCGGCCGACCGTGTAGAGGATCAGCATCGGCAGGATGGTCAGCACGACGGAGGCCAGCACGGCGGGCACGTTCACGCCGTAAGGACCGCCCTGGAACGCCGCCAGCGCCAGCGGGAGCGTGCGCTTGTCGGGGCTCTGGGTGAGGATCAGCGGCAGCAGGAACCCGTTCCAGACCTGCAGCGCGTTGTAGATCGACACCGTCACGACGGCCGGCCGCGTGAGCGGGAAGGCCAGGCCCCACAGCGTCTTCCACTCGGTCGCGCCGTCCATCCGCATCGACTCGAACAGTTCCTTGGGCACGTCCCGGATGAAGTTGGCCAGCACCAGCACCGACAGCGGGATCGCGAAGGCGACCGACGGCAGGATCAGCGCCGTCAGCGAGTCGTAGAGGTGCAGCTTGATGATCAGCAGGTAGACCGGGATGACGGTCGCCTGCAGCGGGATGGCCAGGCCCATGAGGAACAGCGAGTTCACCCCGCGGAGAAAACGGCTGGCGCCGGCGCTCCGGACGATGGCGTACGCCGCCATGAACGCGAACAGGACCGACGGGATGACCGTGCCGATGGCGACGAGGAGGCTGTTCAGGAAGTACAGCGGGAAGTCCAGGTCGAGCACGAGCCGGTAGTTGTCCAGCGTCGGATCGCTGGGCGGCACCAGCGGGTTGGTGACGTAGTAGTTCGACTGCGTCTTGAAGCTGGTGATCACGATCCAGTAGATCGGGATGATCACCACGGCCAGCCACAGCCAGCCCATCAGACCGGCCAGCCAGTTGGGGCGCTGGGAGGACGGTTTCGCCCGGCGGCGTCCGTGCGCTCCCGGCGCCGCGGCGCGCTGGGCCGCCCTCGAGGTGTGGGTCGCGGTCACGGTCAGGCCCCTTCCAGCTGGCTGGCGTTGGGGTTGCGGCCGCCCAGCCGGCGCAGCAGCAGCGCCAGGGCGAGACCCACGAGAACGAGGATGACACCGATCACACAGGCCTGACCCATGAGGTTGGCCTGGATGCCGCGCTTGTACATGTCCAGGGCGAGCGCGCGGGTGGCGTCGCCGGGACCGCCCTCGGTCAGCACGAAGATCAGGTCGAAGAAGGTCAGGGAGCCGACGACCATCAGCGTGGAGGACGTGATGGCGGTGTACTTGAGCTGCGGCAGGGTGATGTTGAAGAACATGCGGACCCGCCCCGCGCCGTCCAGCTCCGCGGCCTCGTAGAGCGAGCGCGGGATCTGCCGTACGCCGCCCTGGTAGAGCAGCGCGTGGAACGGGATGAACTGCCAGGACACGATGAAGATCACGACGGCCATGGCGAGGCCGGGCTCGCCGAGCCAGTCCTGGTTGAGCAGGTCGATGTGCAGCCCCGCGCCGAGCCCGAAGTTCGGGTCGAGCAGCGCCTTGAAGGTGATGGCGATGGCCGCCGAGCTGAGCAGCAGCGGGATGAAGTACAGCACCGCGAGCAGTTCGCGGTAGCGCTGACGGCCCGCGAGGAACACCCCGATCAGGATGCTGGCCGGTGTCTGGACCGCCCAGGACAGCGCCGTGATCAGGAACGTCACCCACAGCGCGTGCGGCAGACCGGGGTCGGTGAGCACCGACCGCCAGCTTTCGAGCCCGGTCAGCTTGATCTCGCCCAGGGTGTCCCAGGACGTGAAGCTGAGCAGCAGGACCCCGATCAGCGGAATCAGCGCGAAGACCACGAAGGCCAGCAGCGCCGGCGTGGCCAGCCACGGCAGGACGGCGCCGCCGCGCGTCTTGGGCGCGACGGCGGACGACGTCCTTCTTGCGTTGATAGCGGACATGCTTACTTACCGATGACCGCGTTCATGTTCGTGGCGAACTGCTGGGGCGAGATCGACAGCTGGAACAGCTTGGCGATGTTGTCCAGCAGCACCTCGGCCGCGGTGGGGCTGAGCGCCTGGTCCCACGACTGGGCGAACACCTTGGCGTTGCTGGCGACACCGTAGATGAAGTTCAGGAACTCGGCGTCCTTGGAGCCGGCGAACAGCTTGTCGGAGCCCTTGACGATCGGCACGCCACCGGTGCCGACCCAGTCCTTCTGCTCCTGGTCGTCGAGGACGCCGGTGGCGAAGAACTTCTTGGCGATCTCCTTCTGCTCGGGCGTCGCCTTGGAGGAGATCGACAGGTACTGGCCGGGGTTGCCGACGGTGTTGGTCGGGTCGCCCTTGCCGCCGTCGACCCCCGGGAAGTTCATCCAGCCGAGGCCGCCGCTGGGGACGATGTCGCCGCCCTGCGCCTGCTGGATGCCGTACGACCAGCTGCCGTGCAGCATCATCGCGGCCTTGCCGGTGTACAGCAGGGCCTGGTCGGCGTTGGAGTCGGCGGTGACCGAGGAGAAGCCCTTGATGAAGGCGTTGGCCTTGATGAGCTCCTGCATCTTGGTCAGGGCCTCGATGGAGGCGGGGTTGTTCCAGGCGTCCTTCTCGCCGTCGAAGACGGCCTGGAACACCTCGGGGCCGCCGATGCGGTCGAAGAGGAACTCGAGCCACATCATGTTCGTCCAGCGCGACTGGCCGGCCAGGGAGAACGGCGCGATGCCCTGGGCGTTGAACTTCTTCACCAGGTCGAGGATGTCGCCGTACGACTGCGGCGGCTGGGCGCCGACCTTCTCGAAGACCTTCTTGTTGTAGAACAGGACGATCGGCTGCACCGTCTCGCACGGCATCGCGTAGATCTTGCCGTCGATCGTCGCGGCGCCGAAGGCGCCGGGGAACAGCCGGTCCTTCACGGCGGCGTTCTCGCCGAACCACGAGGTGAGGTCCTCGACCTGGCCGGCCTGCACGTAGCTGCGCAGACCGCCGCCGCCCCAGCCCCAGATGATGGTGGGCGCCTGGTTCGCGCCGATCGCCGTCTTGATCTTCGTCTTGTACGCGTCGTTCTGGATCGTGGTGATCGCGATCTGGCCGTTGGGGTTGGCCTTGTTGAACCGCTCGACGGACGCGGTGCGGGGAGCCTCACCGGGCGGGCCCTGGAGGAACCAGTAGGTGGCCTTGCCCCCGCCGCCACCGTTGCCGCCGGCGGCACCGCCGCTCGCGCCCCCGCCGGAGGGGGCCGGGCCGGATGTGCCACAGGCCGCCAACGCGGCACCCAGGGGGAGGCCCATGGAAAGGCTGAGGAAGGTGCGGCGGGATGTATTCCTGGACTCCACGCTGATCTCCGTACGTCGAACGCCGAGGCTGGCCGCGGCTCGTTGAAAAATACTCGGACGCGGCGGGGCGGGGCGACGTGGATCGGCACCCCGGTGCCACTGTCCACTCCTTCTTGAAGTCAGCTCGTTCGAAACATTTCGACACAAGCCGCGTGGCACGCCAATCTAGATTTGCGGTACCTGACTGTCAAGAGCGCTCTCACGAGCTCTCCAGCTCAGCGTGAGGCGTGTGTAAAGTACCGACGAACAGGCGTCACACCTGGTGATCATGGTCGACCGAAAATATGACGACAGAACTGCCCGTGGCGCCGAAATGTTTCGAAACCTTTTTGAGGAGAGCAGATGACGGCCCCAGATCGGACGCACGCGGCGGACGGGACGCTCCGGGCGTGGCAGGACCCGGCACTCCCCGTGGCCGACCGGGTCGAGGCCCTCCTCGCGGAGATGACCCTTGAGGAGAAGGTCGGCCAGCTCGGCAGCCGGTGGATCGGCAACGACATGCAGTCCCCGGAGGAGGTGGAGCCCGACAACGCGCACAACGTGGCCCCCATGCAGGACGTCTTCGCCGCCTCGGGGACGGTGCCCATCGAGGAGGCGGCACGCCATGGGCTCGGCCACCTGACGCGGGTGTTCGGCAGTGCTCCGGTGACGGCTGTGGAGGGCGCGGCGGAGGTGGTGCGGCTGCAGCGCGAGGTGGTGAAGCACTCCCGGCTCGGCATCCCCGCGCTGGTCCACGAGGAGTGCCTGACCGGTTTCACCACCTACGGCGCGACCGTCTACCCGGCGGCCATCGCGTGGGGCGCGACCTTCGACCCCGAGCTGGTGGAGCGGATGGCCGCCGCCATCGGCAGGGACATGCGCGCCGTGGGCGCCCACCAGGGCCTGTCGCCGGTGCTGGACGTGGTGCGCGACTACCGCTGGGGCCGGGTCGAGGAGACCTTGGGCGAGGATCCGTACCTCGTGGCGTCGCTCGGCGCCGCCTACGTGCGCGGTCTGGAGAAGGCCGGGGTCATCGCCACGCTCAAGCACTTCGCCGGATACTCCGCGTCGCGGGCGGCCCGCAACCACGGCCCGGTCCCGATGGGCCGGCGCGAGCTGATGGACATGATCCTGCCGACGTTCGAGACCGCCATCGCCGAGGGTGGCGCGCGCTCGGTCATGAACTCCTACTCCGACGTGGACGGCGTGCCCGCCGCCGCCGACCCGTGGCTGCTGACCGAGGTGCTGCGCGACGAGTGGGGATTCACGGGCACGGTCGTGTCGGACTACTGGGCGATCGCGTTCCTCGCGAAGATGCACCAGGTCGCCGCGGACCACGAAGAGGCCGGGGTGCTCGCGCTGACCGCGGGCATCGACGTCGAGCTGCCCGACACGCTCGGCTTCGGCGGGCACCTGGCCGAGCGGGTGCGGCGGGGCGAGCTGCCCGAGGAACTGGTGGACCGGGCCGCGCGCCGCCTGCTCACCCAGAAGGTGCAGCTCGGGCTGCTCGACCCGGACTGGACGCCGGAGGGGTCGGTGGCCGGCGCGGACACCGTGGACCTCGACTCGCCGGCCAACCGGGCGCTGGCCCGCGAGCTGGCCGAGCGGTCGATCGTGCTGCTCGACGCGGGCGACGCGCTGCCGCTGCTCGGTGAGGGGCGCCCGGGGCCGCGCCGGGTGGCCGTGGTGGGGCCCTGCGCCGACGACCCGCGCACGTTCATGGGCTGCTACGCCTTCCCCAACCACGTGCTGCCCCGCCACCCGAATCTCGGGCTCGGCGTGGAGGCGCCCAGCCTGCTCGACGCGCTGCGTGCCGAGCTGCCGGACGCCGAGATCGTCCACGAGCGGGGCTGCGACTGGCGGGAGGAGGACCGCTCCGGCTTCGCCGCCGCGCTCGCGGCCGCCCGCGAGTCCGACCTGTGCGTGGCCGTCGTCGGCGACCTCGCCGGGCTGTTCGGGCAGGGCACCTCGGGCGAGGGCTGTGACGCCGAGGACCTGCGGCTGCCGGGGGTGCAGGAGGACCTGCTGATCGAGCTGGCCGCCACCGGCACGCCGGTCGTGGTGGTCGTCGTGTCGGGCCGGCCGTACGCGCTGGGGCGGGTGCGTGACCGGGCCGCCGCGCTCGTCCAGGCGTTCATGCCGGGCGAGGAGGGCGGGGCGGCGATCGCCGGCGTCCTGTCCGGCCGGGTGCAGCCCAGCGGGAAGCTGCCGGTGCAGATTCCGCGGACCCCGGGCGGCCAGCCGGGCACCTACCTGCAGCCGCCGCTGGGCTCCGACAGCCACGGGATCAGCAACCTCGACCCGACCCCGCTGTTCCCGTTCGGCTACGGCGCGTCCTACACCGCCTTCGAGGTCGGCGACCTGGAGATCAGCGACTCCGAGGTCCCCACCGACGGGGAGTTCACGGTGTCGGTGCGCGTGCGCAACACCGGCGGCCGGACGGGCGAGGAGGTCGTCCAGCTCTACCTGCACGACGTGCTCGCACAGGTGACCAGGCCGATGCGGCAGCTCGCCGGGTTCGCCCGGGTGCGGCTCGAGCCCGGCGAGAGCGCGCGGGCGACCTTCACCGTGCACGCGGACAGGACCGCCTTCACCGGCCGCGACCTGCGGCGGATCGTCGAGCCCGGGGACATCGACGTCTACGTCGGCACCTCCGCGTCGGACCTGCCGTGCCAGGGCCGCGTACGGCTGACCGGCCCGCTGCGCCACGTCGGCCACGACCGGCGGCTGGTCACCCCCGTGGACGTGCGACCGGCCACGGGCCCCGATCAGGGAGGAACAGATGCCGCCCAGTCGTAGGCGGGCCACTCTCGCCACGGTCGCGGCCTCGGCGGGGGTGTCGGTCGCGACCGTGTCGAAGGTGCTCAACGGCCGCAGCGACGTCGCGCCGGAGACCCGTTCCCTGGTGCTGTCGCTGCTGGAGCAGCACGACTACGTCGCGCCGCCGCAGCGCCGGGGCGAGGCGGCGCCCGACACGATCGAGGTGGAGTTCGACGCGGACCTCAACGCGTACTCCACCGAGATCGTGCAGGGCGCGGTGCAGGCCGGCGCCGATCTCGACGTGGCCGTGGTGGTGAGCATCCGGCGCAACGCCGACCGCACGGGAGGGTGGGCGCGCGACCTGGTCGCGGCCGGGCGGCGGGCGCTGGTCGCCGTCACCGGCGAGCTGAGCGCCGGGCAGCTCACCGCCCTGGCCCGGGCGCGGCTGCCCCTGGTCGTGATCGACCCGCTGAACCTGCCGAGGGCCCGGGTGACCAGCGTCGGCTCGACGAACTTCGCCGGTGGCATGGCCGCGACGCAGCACCTGCTCGGGCTCGGCCACCGGCGCGTCGCCTACCTCGGCGGCCCGGCCACCGCGGCCTGCAACCAGGCCCGGCTGCACGGCTACCGGGCCGCCATGGAGACCGCGGGTGCGCCCGTCCTGCCGGGGTACGTGCGGACCGGAACCTTCCACTACCACGACGGCGTGGCGGGCGGGGCGGCCCTGCTCGACCTGCCGGAGGCGCCCACGGCGATCTTCGCGGGCTGTGACGACATCGCGCTCGGCGTGCTGGAGGCGGCCAGGGCACGGGGGCTGCGCGTGCCCGAGGACCTCAGCATCGTGGGCTTCGACGACACGCAGATCGCCCGGATGGCCTCGCCGCCCCTGACCACCGTGCGGCAGCCGCTCCGGGAGATGGGCGCCGTCGCGGTGCGTACGGCGCTGCGCCTGGCGGCGGGGGAGCAGGTCGAGTCGCACCACGTGGAACTCGCGACGGAGCTGGTGGTGCGCGGCTCCACCGCCCCCGCGGCGCACACTGGGGAGTGAGGCCCTCACGGGGAAGCAATTCGGTCGGAGCGAACGTTGCACAGTGCAATAGACGACGCGATGCGACAGACCGCAGCGCAATAGACCGCAGTGCGATAGACCGCAGTGCGATAGACCGCAGTGCGATAGACGCCGTGCAATAGTCGCGTGAAAGTTGGTGGTCTCGATGACCGTCCAGGCAAAGGCACTGATCACGCTCCTGCCCTCCGACGAGGGCGGCCTGCCGCACGAACTGCCCTTCCGCACGCAGTCGCTGGTGATCTGCGCCTGCGCCGGGGAGGACGGCAGCGGACCCAGCCGCCCCTTCCAGGTGGCGATCACCGCGGACGACGAGGAGCCGCTGACCCCCGGCGACCGGCTGCACGTGGTGACCATCGCGACGACCGACGACGACGCGGTCGAGTATCTGCGCCCCGGGGAGCGCTTCCGCCTGTGGTGCGGCCACGATGTCGGCACCGGCATCGTCTCCCGCCGCCTGATCTGACCGACCGGCCCGTTCTCTCCGCGGCCGCGTACCGCCCGGGCGGGCGGCGCGCGTAGGCTTGTGTCGCGCCCGCGACCTGCGGGAACGGGGGGCCTGCCGCCTTGGGGAGGCGAAGATGGCCGAACAGTCGCTGCCACTCGCCGCGCACCTGCGGCTGCACACACACGACGTCGACGAGGCGCGTACGCGGGTCGGAAACGACCTCGGCGATCACGGGCTGCGGCCGGTGGATCCGGAGACCCGGCTCGACGTCCGCATGAACGGGGTGGCGTTCGACGGGGTCGGGCTGTACTCGCTCGGCTACGGCACGGAGGTGCTGATCACGCCGCGGCCGCTGGACAGCTACCTGCTCGTCGAGATCCCGCTGACCGGCACCGCGGACGTGACCCACGGCCGCGAACGGATCGTGGCGACGCCCGAGCTCGCCGCCGTGCTGTCGTTGACGCGGCCCATGTGCATGCGGTGGTCCCCCGGGCACGCGTCGCTGATCGCCCGCTTCGACCGCGCCGCGCTCGAAGCCCACCTCGCCAAGCTCCTGGGGCGCACGCCGCGCAGGCCGCTCACCTTCTCCCTCGGCATGGACCTGACCAGGCCGCCCGCCCGGTCCTGGCTGTCGGTCGTCGAGCTGCTCAGACGGGAGGCGGAGACCGGCGGCGCGATGCTGGAGCAGCCCGTCGCGCTCAGGCAGCTGGAGGGGCTGCTGATGACGCAGCTGCTGCTGGCCCAGCCCAGCAACTACAGCGAGGCGCTGTCGGGCGGGCAGCCCCGCGTCGCACCGACGGCGGTGGAACGGGCCGTGGACCTGATCGAGGCGCGGGCGGCGGAACCGCTCACGGTGGAGGAGATCGCCGAGTCGGTGGGCGTCGGCGCGCGGGCGCTGCAGGAGGGGTTCCGGCGCCAGCTGGAGACGACGCCCATGAGCTATCTGCGGGAGGTGCGCCTCGATCGGGTGCGTGCCGAACTCACGGTCCACGATTCGGGCGCCACCACGGTCACCGACGTCGCCTACCGCTGGGGGTTCGTCCATCTGGGGCGGTTCGCCCTCGCCTACCGACGGCGTTTCGGGGAGTCCCCGTCGGAGACGCTGCGCCGCTGAGCGCGGGCGCGCCGGGCGGCGCTCAGCGGGCCGGCAGGTCCGCCCACCACGTGGTCATGCCGGAGGGGCCGCTCAGGGAGCCGTGCCGGATGGCGAGGGCGTCGACGACGACGGCGCCGCGCCCGCTCTCGCCGGGGGACGCCCCGGCCCCCGGCCACACCGGCGCCGCTCCGGCGTCGGTGACCTCGACCCGGATGACGTCGCGATCGTCCTCCGAGCAGAGGAGGAGCCGGAGCTCGGCCGGCGGCAGGGCGTGGAGCACGGCGTTGGTCACCATCTCGGAGATCACCAGCACGGCCTCCTGCGCGGCGGTCCCGGGCGTTCCCCAGGCCGCGAGGACGCCGAGCGCACGGTGCCGTACGGCAACGACCTCTTGAGGAGAGTGCGGCACCGGACACGTGTATTCGGAAACGACCGCCCTGGCCGTGCAGACGTCGGCGCGGTCCATGGTCTGCGAGTTCATCGTGTCGTGCTCCTTGGTCACCAGCGGGCACCCGTGCAGAAGCGCCCCGGACGCTCCGTACGCTGCGCGTCATACGGTCGTAGAGAGCGCCACTTACCTCAGATTAGGCAGGCCATACGAACACCTGCTATCCCCAAGGCGAGGGCGGGTATCCGCATAACGAACCATTACCCGGCGGCCTGGGCGGTTGGCGGGCCGAGTGGGTCGGACGGGACGAGAGGGGCGGCCGGGTCAGGTGGGTCGGCGAGCTCGTGGGCGGAGCGGGCGAGCCAGATCACCGACAGGGCGTCGGCGGTCGTGATCGCGGCGCCGTAGACGCCTCCGGAGATCCCGGCGATCTCCAGTGGGACGGCCAGCGGCAGGAGCGCGACCGGCACCACCAGGGAGGCGATGCCATACCAGACGGTCGCCCGCCGCCAGCGGCCGTCCCGCCACTGCGTCAGAAACACCAGCGCCGTCCAGATCAGGCCCGCCACGGCGCTGAGATCGGGCATGTCGGCCACGCGCCGTGCCTCGCGCCAGTCGAGCACGTCGAACACCTCGACGGCAGCCACACTCGTGTTGGTCAGCAGGCCCGCGGCCAGGGCGAGTCCGGGGAACCCCACTGTGCGGCGCAGCACCGGGTGGAACAGCACCACGACCACCGACATGACCAGCGAGTCGATCACCACCGCCCACCACGGCCAGGCCGGTGCGACCGCGTAGACCAGCCAGGACCCCGCCGCCGCGTACAACGCCACACGTAGCCGCAGCGCACCGCGGTCCGTCACCGGCGGGCGCCCCGCGACCGGGCCTCGCAGGCCCTGCCACAGCGTCCAGCCCCACAGGCCGCCCGCCGCGAGGAGGACGAGCGCGTTCGGCCACACGGCCGTGACGTCCACCTTCGCGAACAGGTCCCGCACCGTGACGTCCTCGTCCACATCGGACAGGAGGGTCACCCGCCAGAGAAGTCCGATGTCGCCGCGGGCCGTCGCGACCACGGCGGCGACCGCGACCACCGCGCCATATCCGACGGCGGCGACAAGGGCGGAAACACCCCACCGATAATGACGCACAGACGCACCCGGGAACTCGAGCAGGAAATCAAGCGGGAATCGATCGCTCACCCTAACGAGCCGTCACCGTAAAAGGAAACAGACCTATGCTTTACCCGCTATGGTGCGAGTTCTGGTATTGGGCCACATCGGCGCGGAGGTGGCGGGCCGTCCTGTCGAGCTCGGCACGTCACTCCACCGGGCCGTGCTGGCCCGGCTGGTCTGCGCACAGGGGCACATCGTGTCCACCGACCGGTTCATCGACGACCTGTGGAAGGGCCAGGCGCCGCGGAAGGCGCTCGGCGCCCTGCAGGTGTACGTCTCGAACCTGCGCCGCGTCCTGGAGCCCGAGCGGGCGCCACGCGCCGCCGCCCGCGTGCTGGTGAGCGCGCCGCCCGGATATCGCCTCGCACTCGACACCGAGGACGTGGACGCCTGGCTTTTCCCCAAGCTGGTCGACGCCGCGGCCGGCCTCCTCTCCCGGCGCGAACCCGCCGGCGCCTTCGACACGATCAGTGCGGCGCTGTCGCTGTGGACGGGCCAGGCGTACGCGGAGTTCGCCGACCAGGAGTGGGCCGTGCCCGAGGTGGGCCACCTGATCGAGCTGCGGGCGGTCGCGGTCGAATACCGCGCCGAGGCGGGCCTTGCGCTCGGCCGCCACGCCGAACTGGTCCCCGAGCTGGAACGGCATGTCGCCGCCCATCCGCTGCGGGAGAACGCGGTCCGGCTGCTCGCGCTCTCCTACTACCGCGCCGGCCGTCAGGGGGAGGCACTCGCGGCCCTGCGCCGCACCCGGGCCCTTCTGGCGGAGGAGCTCGGCGTGGACCCCGGGCCCGCGCTGCGGAACCTGGAGGCGGACATCCTCGCCCAGGCCCCCTCGCTCGACCTGATCGTCCGGGAGCCCGCGCCCGCGCCGCTGGTCGTGCCGCCCGACCGGCCGCGCCCGCCGTCCCCCGGCAGGATGGTCGGCCGTACGAGGGAGCTGTCCCGCCTGGTCGCCGCCGCCGAGCAGGCCGGGGGCGGGTTCCGGGTCGCGTGGCTCGGCGGAGAGGCCGGGCTGGGCAAGAGCACCCTGGCCGACGCCCTGGTGGGGTGCCTGTCGTCGCGGGGCTGGCGGACCGTCGTCGGCCGCTGCCCGGAGACGACGGGCGGGGTGCCGCCCGCGTGGGCGTGGAGCGAGGTGCTGCGCGATCTCGCGGCGTCCACGCCGCCCCCGCCGCAGACCGCCGCGCGGCTGGCGCCGCTGCTGACCGACGACGCCGCGCCGGTCGGCCAGTTCTGGCTGGCCAGGGCCGTGGGCGACTATCTGGACGGCGTGCCGGGGCCGCTGCTGGTCGTGCTGGAGGACGTCCACAGGGCCGACGAGGAGACCCTTCAGCTGCTGCGCCATCTGGCCGTACGGCTGGCCGCGACACCCGTTCTCGTCCTGCTCACGCACCGGCCCGGTGAGTCGAGCGCCGACCTGATGGCGACCGCCGCCGCCCTCGCCGTCCAGACCGTGGAGAACCTGGAGCTGAGCGGTCTCGCGCCGGACGAGGTCGCCCGGCTGCTCACCGAGCGGTCCGGCATGGAGGTGGATCAGGCGACCGCGCGGAAGGTCGGCGAGCGCACCGGCGGCAACCCGCTGTTCGTGAGCGAGACGGCGCGGCTGCTCGCGATCGACGGCCCCTCCGCGGTGAACGTGCTGCCGCCCGGGGTGCGGGACCTGATCCGGCGGCGGGTGGCCCACCTCCCCGGCGCGGTCCAGGCGACGTTGCGCAACGCCGCGGTGCTCGGCAGGGAGGTCGACGCCGACGTGCTCATCGCGATGCCGGGAGCCGACGAGGAGACCGTGCTCGACGGGCTGGAGGCGGGCGTGCTGGCCGGGCTGCTGGAGGAACCCCGGCCCGGGCGGGTCCGCTTCGCCCACGTGCTGGTCCGCGAGACCCTCTACGAGGACGTTCCCCGGCTGCGGCGCGCCCGGATGCACCGTAAGGTCGTGACGGCCCTGGAGACCGTGCGGCCCGGGGACGTCGGGGCGCTGGGGCACCACGCCCTCGCCGCCGCGACCACCGCGACCGCGCCGGTCGCGGCCGAGTACGCCTCGCGCGCGGCGGCCCAGGCGTCCGCGCTGTACGCCTACCGGGACGCGGCGGCCTTCCTGGACGGCGCGCTGGGCGCGCTCGATCTCGCGCCCGCCCCGCCCGAGGCGCTGCGACTCGACCTGATGTGCCGCCTGGTGTCCGCGCTGGCGCACGCCGGTGAGGTGGAAAGGGCGCTCGACGCCCGGGCGAGGGCGCTGGCTTTCGCCCGGAGAACCGCCGATCGGAAGGCCGTCGCCCGGGCGGCCGTGGCCTTCGACGCGCCCGTCATCTGGACCATCCAGCCGGAGCGGAGGCTCGATCGCGATCTCGCGGAGCTCATCGAGGAGGCCGTCCCTCGTGAGACGGGCGAGTTGCGCTGCCGCCTCCTCACGACGCTGTGCCACGTCCTGGAGGGACACGACCCCGGCCGGGTGGAGACGGCGAGCGCGGAGGCGGTGGCGATCGCCCGCGGCATCGGCGACCCGCACCTGCTGTGCATGGCGCTGAACGCCCGATACTGGGCCTGCCAGGCCCCGGACAGGCGCGAGGAGCTGGAAGGGCTGGGGCACGAGCTGCTGCGGGTCTCCTCGTCGGCCGGGCTGCTCGGCTACCAGACGCTCGGCCACGCGGCGCTCTGCATGGTCGCGCTGGGCCGCAACGACTGGGCCGGCGCCCGGCACCACGCCGACCGGGGGGCGGAACTGTCCACGAGCGGCCAGCTCGGCCACGCCCTCGGCATCCTCGCGTTCCTCGACGCCCTCCACCTGCTCGTACGGGGAGAGTTCGAGCAGGCCGAGGAGGCGTACACGACGCTGGGCGAGCGGCTGATGGAGACGGGAGCCTCGATTTCGGCCCTCATGGGCGCCGTGGGCTGTTTCGCGGTCCGTCTCGCGGCCGGGCGCTTCGACGAGTGCGTGGAGGCGCTCGCCCCGGTGTGGGAGCGGATCCCGCAGGAGGTCGAAGAGCTGTACGTCCGCGCTCTCGTGGCGGCCGGCCGCCTGGAGGAGGCGAGGGCCCTGTGGCCGGCGGTCCTCCCGCGCCGTGACTTCTCCTGGGTGGGCATGATGGCGGCGCGGTCGGCGAGCGCGATCGCGCTGGCGGACCGTGAGGCGGCCGGAGAGTGCTACCAGCAGCTCCTTCCTGTGGAGGGGGAGATGGCCGGTCTGAACACCGCGTCGGTCACCTTCGGCCCGGTGGCCCACACGCTCGGCGACCTCGCCGTCTTCCTCGGCAGGCCCGAGGCCGCGGCGGGACACTACGGCCGAGCGGTGGAGGTGGCCCGGCAGATCGGCTCCCCCCACTGGGAGAAGGCGGCCGGTGACGCGCTCGCGCGCCTGTGATCAGCGAGGACGCCGGGGCGCGGGAACGGGCTGCCCGCGTCGCGCGGCCTCCCGTTCGAGTCGCGGTGCCAGGGCGCGGGCGGTCCGCAACATCTTCCGCACCTGCCCGAGACGGCTCCCGCTGAGACTGAAGTCCGCGAGGGCGCGCTCGATCCGCACGTGGACCCCGTCGGGCAGGGGCGTGGCCTCGCCGACCAGCACGACGTTCTCCTGGCCGCTCATGTCGGCGCCGTGGGCGTGGAAGGTCAGGCAGGCCCGTCCACGCGCAAGGACGCCGGGCGGGCCGGTCCGTACGAGGAAGCCGTCGTCCACGCGGGCCGCGCCCAGCGATCGCAGCGGCAGGGGCCAGCCGTCCTCGCCGATCACGGTCAGCACGGGATCACCGAGGCGGACGGCGTGGTCGGCACGCGGCCGCCAGTCTGCGGGCGGCTCCAGCCACCCCGGAGCGCCGGATCCCGTGGGGGCGGGATCCGACGGCGGCGCCGTCACCTCCGGCGCCGCCTCCCACCGCAGGGGAGGCGCGTCGAGCCGCCCGTCCGGCCACCACAGCACGCGCAGCGGAGTGACCTCGATCCATATCCGCGCCCAGTACCAGACCTGGCGTCTTAGGAGGAACCACGGCTGCCGGGCGACGGCCCGCGGATACTTCGCCAGAGTCCGCCGCAGGTAGCGGTCGGTGTTGGCCTGCAGATCCGCGTCCCTCACGGTGGCCAGGCCCTGGACGAGCACGACGGGAGGGCCGGAGACGGGCGACCCCGTGGGGTCGGAGAACAGCAGCGCGACCCTGGGGTCGCGTCTGGCCCGCTCGGCCTTGGACGGATAGGTCAGGCCCGTCGAGACGTCGACCGTACGACCGTCCTCGGCGAGGTAGGGCGCCACCGGCCAGGTGATCGGCGCGCCGGTGCGGGTGAGTGAGGCGTACTCGCACGTCAGCGCGTGTTCGAGCACCGGCAGGACCTCGGCGGGCCAGTTCGTGCGCCCGGCCGTGCCGGACGCGGGCGACAGGGACATCCCATGCTCCCTCGCTGCGGAATTCCTTACGCCGGGGAATTTAGGCGGCAGGGCTTAGGCGGCACTTGGGACGGACTTAGGCGGGCCCCCCTTGCCCGGCCCGGGGTGGCGGCTCCGCTACCGCTGCCGGCGCACCGGGGACGGGCGGTCCTCCAAGGCGTCCGTCATCCGCTCCAGGTGGCCCAGCAGGAAGCCGGCCTGCTCCGCGTCCAGGTGGGCGGTCATCCGTTGTTCGATCTCGAGCACGTCGCCGCACGCTGTCCGGGCTGGTCGACGGGCCGTTCGGCCGGACGTTCTCCTTCAGCGACCCCGACGGCTATGCGGTCACCGTCCACGACAGGTGAGCGGGGCCCGCGCGGGACGTGACGGGCGGTCTGTCCGCCGCGTCCCGCGCGGGCCCCGTAGCGCACTCTCCCGCTCTCGCTTACCCCCGGAATCCGGCCTCATGCACACCTCTTGTGCGCCGGGTTGCGCACCGGGCGTACCGGTCAGCTCGTCAGCAGGCCGATGCCGAGGGTCAGCACGCCCGCGGCCAGGCAGAGGGCGCCGATCCAGAGCAGGATGATCAGCCGGTTCGGCCGGGTCACCTCCCGCCCGAGGGACGACAGGAAGAATCCGGCGGACATCAGCGCGGCGGCGGCCGGCACGCCGAGCCGGGCGATCCACAGGGCGACGCCGTCGAGGCCGGTGGCGTCGACGAACAGGAGGCACACCAGCCCGAGGGTGACCAGCACCCCCGCGTGCGCGTGCCCGGCGCGAGCGAAGGTCTGCTGGAAGGGCGTCATCGGCACCGCGCCGCGGACGATCCGGGTGAGGAACCACCCGCCGAACTCGATGGTCACGACGGTCAGCAGGACGGCACCGGCGATCGACTGGGTCGGCTGGCTGAGCTGCAGGGGGGTCATCGGGCACTCCTATGCGGAATGGTGGTGGGGAAGTCGGTGAGCGGTGTCAAGGGCGGCCTCGGGAAGGCCGAGCGCCCGCGCGAGGTCCGCCAGCTCCGCCTCGAACAGATCGCCCGCCTCGTCGCCGATGACCCGCGGCAGGCCGAGCGACTCCAGGCAGACCATTCCGTAGAGCCGCGTCCAGCAGCGGGTGAAGGCGGCCGCGGCGGCGGTGGAGGGCATCGTGATCTCCAGCATCCGGACGAGCCGCTCGGCCAGCGGCTCGATCCGCGGCTCTCGAGGCCAGGGGGCGGGGGAGACGCTGCCGTAGTCCCGCCATACCTCGGCGAAGATCTCTCCGAACAGCGTGCCCACCTTGCGTCGCGCGCGGCCGACCGCCGGGTTCTCCTCCTCCGGTGGGGACACGACCAGGGAGAGGTGGAACTCCCGGGGGTGCTCGACCCCCCAGTGCCGAAACGCCCTGCTGGCGACGACGAGCCTGCCCGCCGTGTCCGCCTCGTCCACCTCGCCGACCCCGGTGGCGATGAACTCGGTGAGCTCGTCCAGGATCGCCACGGTGACCGCGTCGAGGAGGGCCCGGTGGCCGTCGAAGTAGCGGTAGACCCCGGGGGGCGTCATCCCCATCTCCCGGGCGACCGCCCGGATCGTCAGCGCTTCGACTCCCTGGGTCGTCAGGATCTCGCGGCTCACCGCGATCAGCTCACGCAGTGTGGCGTCACGCACCCTCTGGCGGCGTGAAGGGCTGGTCGTCGAGGACCCCTCCATCGGTCTGCCTTCCTTCTTCAGTTGACATATGTTAACTGTAGCGTATTACATTAGCTCTAGCGTACGCACGACGCTGAGGTTATCCACGATCGCGGTCATCGCCCGCCCGATCCCGGGAGGTCCCCCTTGGACATCGACTCCGGCACAGCACTGCGCTCCAGGCCCGCCGCCGCCCCGGCCGGCGCTCCCCGGGTCGGCGCCGCCGAGCGCGACCGCGCCGTCGAACTGCTCGGCGACGCGTTCGGCGCCGGCTACCTGACCAAGGAGGAGTTCGACGAGCGCCTCGACGTCGCCGCGCGAGCGCGGCACCGCACCGAGCTCGACGCCCTCCTCGCCGACCTGCCGCCCAGGCTGCGTACGTCGAGGGAGCGGGCGCTGCGCCGGGCCCGGAAGGCCAGGGCGGCCAGGCTGGGGGTGCGCATCCACGCCGGTGCCTATGCCGGCATGTCCCTTCTCATGGTGGCCGTCTGGCTCGTCGTCGGGCGGGCGACGGACGTCTGGTATCCGTGGCCGATCTGGCCCATCCTGGGCTGGGGCGTCGGAGTGCTGGGCCACGCCATCCCCGTGACCCTGGCGGTCCGCAGCCGCGAGCGCCGGAATAATTCAATTGCTTGACTTACCGCATCGATTCCGGTGCGGTGGTGAGGGTGACCGGGAAGTTACGAGCCGAACGGGTCAGCGTGACCCGCGAGCGGATCCTGTCGGCGGCGGAGCGGCTGTTCGCGGAGCACGGCGTGGTCGCCGTGTCCAACCGCCAGGTCAGCGAGGCCGCGGGGCAGGGCAACAACGCCGCGGTCGGCTACCACTTCGGCACCAAGGGGGATCTCGTACGCGCGATCGCCCGCAGGCACGCCGAGCCGGTCGACCGGATACGCGAGCGGATGCTGGCCGAGATCGGCGACTCCGCCGACGTACGCGACTGGGTGGCCTGCCTGGTCCGCCCGGTCACCGAACATCTGGCCACCCAGGGCACCCCGACCTGGTACGCCCGCTTCCTCGCCCAGGCGGTGACCGATCCCTCGCTGCGTGCGATCATCGCCGAGGAGACGCACGCCTCGCTGCGAAAGGCGCTGGACGGGTTCAACCGCTGCCTGCCGGAACTGCCCGCCGAAGTCCGGGCGGAGCGCGGCGACATGGCGCGGCAGCTGATCACGCACGTGTGCGCAGAACGCGAGCGCGCCCTCGCCGAAGGCGCCCCCACGCCCAGATCCAGCTGGCACGGCACGGCGACCGGCCTGATCGACGCGCTCGTCGGGCTGTGGCTGGCGCCCGTCACCCATGACCCGTGAGCCTCACCCCGCCGGACGTACGCCCGCCTCGTCCCGACCACGGCCGGCGACGCCGGCCAGCCACCGCCCGGCCGCGGCCAGCCGGGCCCGGACCCCGTCGCGGAGCAGCAGCCAGGCGACCCAGCCGACGGCGAGCACGGCCCAGTACGAGATCAGCCGGTAGAGCGCGACGACGGCCGCCGCCATGCTGCCGGTGACGCCCGCAGCGACGAACGTGGCGGCCATGCCGAGCTCGGTGACGCCCAGCCCGCCGGGGATGACCGCGACCGTCGCCGCGATCTTGCCCGCGACGTAGCCGAGCAGCACGGTGTGCGGCCCGAGCCCGACTCCCGCCGCCGCGCACACGGCGGCCAGGCAGGCCACGTCGAGAAGCCAGTTGGCCAGCGCCAGGACGGCGAGGACCAGCCGGTCCCCGCCGGTCGGCCTGATCGCGTCCCCGGCCGCGAGGATCCGGAGCGAGGCGCCGGTGCGGCGTCCGCCGGGCCGGCGGCGCAGCCGCACCACCGCGACGACGGCTGCCGCGACGACGGCCAGCGCGATCAGTGCCGGGATCCGGGTCGCGTCGCCGCCCAGCAGCGCGACCAGCCCCAGCACGGCGAAGGCGGCGGTCGAGTACACGGCGCTGAGCACGAGCGTCGCGACCGACAGCGGCTTGGACGCGCCGAGCCGGCCGAGCTCACGGATGGTGAAGGCGACCGAGAGCACCGGTCCGGCGGGCAGGGAGCCGGACACGGCGTTGCGCGCGTACGCGACGGCCATCGAGCGCGGCCGGGTGAGCGTGACGCCGCCGCTCCTGAGCAGGCGGCGCAGCAGCCCCGCGAACAGGCGCATCGAGAGGCCCTCGGCGATCACGGCGACGGCCAGCCAGCCCGGGTTTACCCGCCGGACCGAAGCCCAGACCGCGTCCGGGTCGGGGATCTTGTCTCTGAGGGCGAACAGCGCCACCCCGGCCACGCCGGCGGCGGCGGCGCTTCTGAGCCGGCGCGCCGTTCTCGCGTGAGCGACGGAGGAAGGGGACATGCGCGGGGTTCTCCGTTGCGCGGTCGGGGTGCGGTGCGCCCTTAATTCAAGCGACTGACTTAGGTTAGCATCGCGGTTTTCCCCGCTCCGGAGCGGATCCCCCGGCAGCCGGACGGCCTTCGCGACGCGGTCGCCCTGGTCAGCGCCACACGGTCGCGAACTCTTCGGCGTAGGACCGCAGGCTGCGGGCGGGCCGGCCGGTCACCTCGGCCACGGTCTCGGTGACGATGCCGTTCGCGCCCTCCCTGATCAGCCGGAACAGGCCGGTCTGCCAGGTGACGGTGTAGCCGGGAGCGTTCGCGGCGCGCATCCCCTCGGCGAACGCCTCCGGTGCCAGTGGCACGTAGCGCAGTGGACGTCCGGCCGCCTTGCCGATCTCGTCAAGCGCCTGACGGTGGGTGAGGGCCTGCGGCCCGGTCAGGGTGAGGACGCTCCCGCCGTACGAGTCCTCGGTCAGCGCGCGGGCGGCCACCTCCGCGATGTCGCGTGTGTCGACGAAGCCGACCGCGGCGTCGGCCGCGGGAAGCGCGAGTTCGCCCGATTCGCGCAGGCCGGCCGTGAAGCCGCCGTGCCCGAAGTTCTGGTGGAACCAGTTGGGACGGATGATCGTCCACTCCTTGCCCGATTCGCGGACGTTCTGCTCCCAGGCCGCCATCGGGATCGCGTCCGGCAGCGACTCGACGCCCAGGATCGACAGCAGCACCACCCGCCGGACGCGCGGGGCGGCGGTCAGCAGCTCGCGGACCAGCACCGCCCGCTCGTCCTCGGCGTACGGGCCGACCAGGTACATCGCGTCGACGCCGTCCAGCGCGGGCGCCCAGGTCGCTCGGTCAGTCCAGTCGAAGCGTACGGGCTCCACTCCGGCGACGGCGGCAGCCGGCGGGCGGCGGCCGGCCGCCCGCACCGGGACCTTCCGCTCGGCCAGAGCCGCCACAAGTGGCGCGCCGGTCTTCCCCGTCGCCCCGATGACCAGGATCCGCATCCTCTTCACCTTCCGTCCTCGGCATGATCGTGTGCCTCGACGCTAGAAGCGGAGAGGGCGGACGGTCGATGACTGTTCAGCCGCGGAAGATGCCCGGTCGTCCGGGGGCCACGGTGGCCGGGTCAGGACCGGGCGTGCCGATACCGGCCGGGCGAGATGCCGTACTCGCGGCGGAACGCCCTGGCGAACGCGTACGGGGACACATAGCCGACCTGCCGGGCGACGACGGCCAGCGGCGCGCCGGACTCCCGCAGCAGCCGGGCCGCGACGGTCATCCGCCACCAGGTGAGATAGGTCAGCGGGGGCCGCCCGACCAACTCGGTGAATCGCTGCGCGAACACCGTCCGCGACATCGCCGAGCGGGCCGCCAGAGCGGCCACCGTCCACGGGCGTTCCGGCTCGGAGTGGATGTCCCGCAGCGCCGCGCTGATCGCGGGGTCGGTCAGCGCGGCGGCCCAGCCGCCCGGTACGTCGCGCCGACCGGCGATCCACGCGCGCAGGATGTAGAGCAGCATCGCGTCCACCAAAGCCGGGACCACGCCGTCGCTGCCGGGTTGCGGGTCGTCGAACTCCTGCCCGAGCAGGTCGACGAGCCGCCCGAGCCGCCCGTGCGCCCCGGCCGGCAGGTGCAGCACGCCGGGGAGCTCGGCCAGCAGGGGATGCGGGCGCTCACCGTCGAGCAGGTACGCCCCGCACAGGAGCACCGTGGCCTCCCCGGGGCCGTCCAGGCGTAACCGGCCCAGCGAGTCGGTCCCGACCTCCTCGGGCTCGAACGCACGGACCGGGCTGGCCGGATCGTCGGCGAGCACGTGCTCGGTCGCCCGGCGCAGGAACACCACGTCGCCCGGGCCGAGCCGCAGGTGCCGCCCCTCGCCGGGCTCCCCGGGCTCCCCGGGCTTGCCGTCGAGCAGCCAGCAGGAGCCGTGCAGCACCACATGGAACGTCGTACCCGTGAAGGCCGGGAACCGCAGGCCCCAGGGTGCGCGCACCTCTGCCCGCGCCGACCGCGGCCGTGCGGTGCGCATGGCCTTCAGCGCGTCGGCGAGCACATCCACCCGAACAACCGTACGCACCCCGGCCCAGGAGGCATCGGAATGTGACTCAGATCACTGCTTCGGTTTTCGCATGCCGCGCCGGATTTTCCCCCGGTGACAGGTCTTGATGTCGAACCTGGATTCCTCGACCCCACGGAGCCGCTGATGTCGAACCCCTCCACGACCGCCGTCGTCACCGGTGCGAGCCGGGGCTTCGGGCGCGCGATCGCCGCCGCCCTCGTCGCCTCCGGCACCGACGTGATCGGCATCGCGCGCGACGAGGAAGCGCTGGGTGCCGTCCGCCGCGACCTCGGCAGGGCCTTCACCCCCCTGGTCGCCGACGCCACCGAGGAGACGCTCGCGCATGAGGTGATCCGCGAACACCGGCCCGGCCTGATCGTCCTCAACGCCGGGGCGGTGCCGCACATGGCGCCCCTGCACGAACAGACCTGGGAGACCTTCAGCCGCAACTGGCACGCCGACACCCGGCACGTCTTCACCTGGGTCCGGGCGGGGCTGCGCGAGCCGCTGCCTCCCGGCAGTGTGATCGTCACGATGTCCAGCGGGGCCGTCCAGGCCGGGTCCCCGCTCAGCGGCGGATACGCCGGCGCGAAGGCCGCCATCGGCTACATCGGGCGGTACGCGGCCGAGGAGTCGAAGCAGGCCGGGCTGGGCATCCGGCTGGTCACGCTGTATCCGCAACTGACCCCGGCCACCGGCCTCGGCTCGGCCGCCGTCGCCGCGTACGCCGCCCGCCAGGGTGTGGACCCCGCCGCCTTCGCGGAGGGAATGCAGCCGATCCTCACCGTCGAACAGGTCGCCAAGGCCGTCGTGGACCTCGCCCGTGACCAGGCAGGCGCGACGGAATACCGGATCACCGCCTCCGGGCCGCATCCGATCGACTGATCCGTCCCACTCCAGCGAGTCTCCTCCGGGAGGAAATTCCGTGACCGCATCCCAGGAGAACCCGTGATGCCGACGAACGCCGACTTCGCCGCACTGACCGAGCCGTTCCGGCGGGAGCTGCTCGCACACTGCTACCGGATCCTCGGCTCGATCCATGACGCCGAGGACCTGGTCCAGGAGACCTATCTGCGAGCGTGGCGCGCGTTCGGCCGGTTCGAGGGCCGCGCCTCCGTACGGCAGTGGTTGTACAAGATCGCTACCAGAGCCTGCCTGACGGCGCTGGAAACCCGTTCGCGCCGGCCGCTCCCGTCGGGACTGGGCGCGCCTTCAGATGATCGATGGGTCGCCGTGCCACCTGCCGAGCCGTCGGTGGCGTGGCTCCAGCCGGCGCCCGACACGCTGCTCGGCACCGGCGACCCGGCGGCGATCGTGGCCGGCAGGACCGGAGTGCGGCTGGCCTTCATCGCCGCGCTCCAGCTCCTGCCCGCCCGGCAGCGGGCCGTGCTGACGTTGCGCGACGTGCTGGCCTTCCGCACGTCCGAGGTCGCCGACATGCTGGACACGACGGCCGCCGCCGTCGACAGCGCGTTGCGCCGCGCCAGGTCACGCCTGGCCGCGGCCTGGCCCGTCGAGGAGGACCTGGCCGAGCCGGACGAGGAGGCCCGGCGAGTCCTCCTCGACGGCTATGTCGACGCGTTCACCCGGGCCGACGCCGGCGCGCTGGTGACCTTGTTGCGGGCCGATGTCGAGATGGAGATGCCGCCGATCCCCACCTGGTTCACCGGCCGGCAGGCCGTCGTCGGGTTCCTGGCCGATCAGGTACTGGTCCCCGGCCTGTGGCGGATGGAGCCCACCCGGGCCAACGGCCAGCCCGCCGTCGTCGTCCATCAGCGCGTGGACGACGGCCGGTACGAAGCGTACGGAGTCCAGGTCCTGACCCTGATCGGGGCCCGGATCAGCCGCATCACGACATTCATCGCCCCGAGCCTGGTGCCGGCGTTCGGTCTCGCGCCGACGCTCGCGATCTGAGCCGGGCGCAGCCGTGATCGCCCGTGAGGCGACCACGACCGGCGGGCCGGCCCATCACACAAGGACGAAGAAAAGGAGATCGCCGTCATGGCGAACATCGCAGACAAGACCGTTCTGATCACCGGAACCAACCGCGGCCTCGGGCGGGCACTGGTCGAGGAGGCCCTGGGGAGGGGCGCCAAGCGGGTGTACGCCGCCACCCGCCGCCCCCTGACCCACGTGGACGGACGGGTCACGCCGCTGACCCTGGACGTGACCGACCCGGCGCAGATCCGGGCGGCCGTCGACGAAGTCGAAACTCTCGACGTCCTCGTCAACAACGCCGGCCTGGCGCTCTACGGCGACCTCGGCGACCGCTCCGCTCTCGAGCAGCTTCTCGCCGTCAACCTCTTCGGCACCTACGACGTCACCCTGGGCTTCCTGCCGCTGCTGACCCGCTCCCGGGGCGCCATCGTCACCGTTTCGTCCCTGTCGGCCATCGCGGCCGTGCCGGTCCAGCCGGCTTACGCGATCTCGAAGGCGGCCGCGTTCTCCATGACGCAGGCGCTGCGTGCTCTTCTGGCCGAACAGGGCGTCGCAGTCCACGCCGTCCTGGCCGGACCTATAGACACCGACATGTCCCGAAACTTGGACATACCGAAGGCATCTCCGGAGTCCGTCGCACGAGCCGTCTTCGACGGTGTGGAGAAGGGCGAGGAGGACATCTTCCCCGACCCCGTGTCCGAGACGATCGCTGAGAGCTGGCGTGGCGGTGCGGCCAAGACGCTGGAGCGGCAGTTCGCGGCGTTCGTAGCCGCCGCGTAGCATCCCCGGCGCCGCGCGGGCCGGTGATGCGGGGCCGGGCCTGCCCGGCCGGGGCGGTCAGATGAGGCTCTCGCCACCGTCGATGGTGACGACCTGGCCTGTGATGTAGTTGTTGGCCATAAGGAAGAGGGCCGCGGCGGCGGCTTCCTCGGCGGTGGCGAAGCGCCCCAGGGGAGCGGCCGATCCCGCCGCGGCGACCGCTTCGTCCGAGTCAAGTCCGGGCATCGAGCGCATGAGTGGGGTGTCGACCCGGCCGAAACGGACGGTGTTGACGCGCAGACGCGCAGACGCCAGTTCCACGGCGAGGGCCTTGGTGAGCGTCTCCACCGCGCCCACGGCCGACACCAGGGCGGCCATTCCCGGAATGGGACGGACCGCGAGACTTCCCGAAGTGAGCGTGAGCGATCCGCCCGCGGGAAGCCGGTCAGCCGCCACACGCGCGGCGCTGAAGGCGGCCTGGAGCCGGGAGCCGACGGTCGTCCGGATCTCGTCGGCCGTCAGGCCGGTCACCGGGCCGCTGCCGCCGATGCCGCCCGCGGTGACGAGCACATGGTCTGTGCCGCCGACGAGGACGGCGGTCGTACCGGACAGGGCGCTCGTCAGCGGCGGACGGGGATGGGAGTCGCAGTGCTCATGGGAAAACCTCTCACTTATACAAACCATCTGGCTGTTTTACTGCTGGGGGCGATGCTGAGATCACCAGCACCGCGAGGGCGATCCCACGCGTCGGTTGACGTCGGCCGTCGCCAGTGCCGTGCCGTCATTCGCCGCCCCGCCCGGGCGGACACGCAGGAGGAGTACACGGCTCTGGGCGACTCACACCTCCGGCGTCAGCGCGGGCGCATACGACGTGTCGTCCTCGGTGTCCCCGGTAGTCGCTGCGCTTCAGACGGCGCTGTCCAGACCGACGAGCAGCTTCGCGATACGCCACTCGCCTTCTGTGCGCCGCAGCGTGAACGTGTAGAAGCCGGTGGAGACCAGGGCCGGGTTCCCCCCTGCGTTCGTCGTCAGCATCAGGTAGGACCACACCACGGCCGTGTCGGCGTCCGCGCGGCGGAAGACCATGTTGGTCAGGTGATGCCGCCGCTGATCGGTCTGCGCTTCCGTCGCACCCCGTACCAGGTCGAGAACCGCCGCGCGTCCGAGGTACGGGCCTTGCTTGACCGCGTCGGCGATCACGGCGGTCCAGCTGACGTCCTCGGTCAGGAGGCCCTCCAACGCCTCCAGATCTCCGTGATCCAGTGCGAAGACGTAGCGCACCAGCGCCTGCTGGACGGCGAGCTGCTCTGCGGGGTCGAGATTCACCTCTCCTGCCGGTGTCGTGTTGAGATGGCTGCTTCCCCAGGCGAAAGCCGCGGTTGTCGTCATGTCAGGCCTCGCTGCTCGTGCTCGGTCGTCGGGTGAAGTATTCGGGTGAACGACGGGGCGTGGTCGGTGAGCGCGGCCGCGCAGCGTGCGGCGGGAGGGCCGGTGCGTGACCTCGGCGGCCCGCTGCGCCCAGGCGACCGTTTCGCCGTCGGGCCGCCGGCTCGCCGTCTTCGGTGACGGTGATGTGACGGTCCGTCGTGTACGCGGTGTCACTGCACGACGGTCAGCACGATCTTGCCCTGGATGTGGCCCCTGGCGGCGCGTTCGTGCGCTGCTCTGGCGTCCGCGAGCCGAAACGTGCTGTCTATCGCGACACGGACCGTGCCGGCGTCGAGCAGGTGTCCCACTTCGGCGAGCTGCGCGCCGTGCGAGCGGACCTGTGTGCCCGAGACCGTGACGCCCAGCTTCGCGGTCTCCTCTTCGTCGTATTCGCCGAAGAACACGGGGAACAGGGCGCCTCCGCGCTTGAGCGTGCGCAGGAAGCGGCTGCTCTCACTGCCACCGACGGTGTCGAGGACGAGGTCAATGTCGTTGACGAGTTCCTCGGGACGGCTCTTTGTGTAGTCGATGAACTCGTCGGCGCCCAGCTCGCGAAGGAACGACTCATGCGCGCCCGAGGCCACCGCGATGACCCGTGCGCCCTTCCACTTCGCCAGCTGCAGCGCGAAGTGGCCCACGCCCCCCGCGGCACCGTTGACGAGCACCGTCGCGCCGTCGAGAGCCACCGGAACATGCCGCGCCTCCTGGAACGGCGAGGGGTGGTCGTGTCCGAGCTCGATCAGGAACTGCCACGCCGTCAGCAGGGACATGGGCGCCCCGGCGGCGTGGACGTGATCGATACCGGCCGGCTTGCGTGCGATGTGCGACGCGGGCGCGGCCACGTACTCGGCGTACGCCTGGCCGTCGAAGCTGGGAAAACGGAGGAGACCGTAGACCTCGTCACCGACGGAGAAGCCGTCCACGTCCGCGGCGACGGCCTCGACGACGCCCGACACGTCCGTGCCCGGGATCACGGGCAGGTCGAACTTCGGCCTGACCTCCGCGGGGATGTTGCTCAGCCCGTCGCGCAGGTACCAGTCCGGGGGATTGACGCCGACCGCGTGGACGCGGACGAGCACCTCACCCGGCCCCGGCACGGGAGTCGGCACCTCGTCGTAGGCCAGGACTTCAGGGCCGCCGTGCTCATGCAGCCGGACGGCCTTCATCGTGTGGGTCGGCATCGCTTTTCTCCTGCCCCTTACGGAGGCGTACGCTGAATGGATCACTGATCCGATTATCCGGATCAGTGATCCGAATATATGAACCACTGATCCAGTTGTCAATCGGATCGCTGATCCGGACAGCCAGGAGGGCAGATGCGGGCAGACGCCAGGAAGAACCGCGACCACCTGCTCGCAGTCGCGGGCACCGTCGTCTCCGAGCAAGGCGCCGAGGCATCGCTGCGCGACATCGCACGCAGGGCCGACATGGGACTCGCCACGCTGCTGCGTCACTTCCCCACACGCGAGGCACTGCTCGACGCTTTGCTCCGCACGAGCTTCGACGCGCTGACGGCAAGGGCAGGTGAGCTCGAGACATCGAGCTCACCCCGGGACGCCCTCGTGTCGTGGCTACGCGAATGCGTCACGGTCGCACACGAGTACCGGGGGGTGACAGAAATGATGGCAGCGGCCATCGAGGACTCCGAATCCGCACTCCACGCCTCGTGCGTCGCCATGCGCGCGGCCGGTACGGGACTCCTCGCTCGCGCTCAGGCCGCGGGCGCAGCGCGATCCGACATCGACGGCACCGATCTGTTCGCGCTGGTAGCGGCGCTCGCATGGCTCGGCGACCAACCCTCGTTCGCGCCACGTGCCGACCACCTTCTCGATGTCGTCGCGAGTGCGATTCTGGCGAGCTGACGAGCGCGGGGATCAACGACAGCAAGGGGAACACCGCCTCGGAGCGCAGGGTCGTCGGCCGCGGCCTCGAACGCGAAGGGCACGTCCGACGCGAAGGGCATGTCCCGACAGCGGTATGGGCGGCGCCGACAGCACGAAGTCGCTGACCGGTAGCGGCTCGGGCGGCGGACCGCGGTCAAGGAGTGCTCGGTCCGCGGTTCGTCCCTGGCAGCCTCGATCACGGTGGCGAGGGTGGCTTCTACCTAGGTGCGGTCGCGCGCGCGAAGCTCAGGTGCTCCGTGACGTGCGGGTCGCCGTAGATGGCCAGTACGGCGTCCACGTCGTCGGGGGCGGTGAACTCGCGCAGCCTGAAGTCTGAGAGGTGAGGGTGCCCGGGTCCATGCGGCAGGACTAACGGCCTCGGGGTGCGGGGAAGCCCGGGTGTCAGCCTCGGGGGTTCTCCACAGTGAACCACCGGGACTCATGCTCGTACGAGTCGTAGCCGTAGTGGCGGTCCCTGTACTGCTTGAGGGCTGCCTGCCATTGGCTGAGTTTTCGATGTCCTTGCTGAGCTCACTGAGGAGACGACTAAGCATCTTGTAGACGACGACGATCGCCCCCCATTGCGAGCGCCGCCGGACCTCCTCGCCGAGCTCAGATGTTCCTGATGTCGGCACGCTCCCTGCAGGCAGCGCTTGGAGTGGCCGGTGAACTGGATGAAGCCGTGGGTCAGGTCGGGGTGATGGATGTAGGTCAGGTCGTTCCCGGCGTCGGCGAGCTTGCGGGCATACGCACGGCTGACGTCGCGCAGTGGGTCGTAGCCCTGCCGGAGTCGGTGTCGAATGGCAGCGCCGTCTCCGGATAGAGCGGAAGCTGGAGGGCCAGGCGCTTCGGCAATTCCTCAGAGGGCCCTGTCCAGCGCGTCTACTGTGCCGGGGAAAAGCGTGCGCGGGCGCCCGGTCCGGGCGCCCGCGCTCTGATCACTCGCCGCCCGCGATCACTGGTCGACGAAAAGGCCCTGGCCGAAGCCCGAGCCCGTGCTCTCGTTGTTGGGCTGGACGGTCACGTTGTCGCCGCGCTTCGGCACCCCGGCCACGGTGGGCTCGTCGTCGACCGTGTACTGGTCGCTGACGGCGCCGCGGTCGAGGAAGACCCCGAGGCCCTGGTTGTTGCCGAAGCCGAGGCTGCCCGCGCGGGTGCTCGGCACCTGGAACGGGCCGACGAACTCCAGGACGAACGCGCCGTGGTAGCTGTCGGCTCCGGTGTCGTCGAGGAAGATGCCGGTCGCACCGGCGACGTTGCCCGCGCCCTGGGTGAAGCGGGGAATGCGGTCGCACAGGCCCTCGCCCTCGTCGTCGCGCACGCCGCCCGCGCCCTCGGTCTGGTTGGGGGCGTTCGGGTCGATCGGGGCGGGCATGTAGAAGCCGTAGCTGTCGTCGCCCGCCTCGTCGCGAAGCACGCCTACGCCTCCGACCAGGGCGAAGCCTTGGCTGTTGCGTACGGCGCGGTAGGTGTCGTCGCCCGCGCCGTCGGACAGGATGCCGACGCCGAAGATGTGGCCGGCGCCCAGCGCTCCGGTCTTGCCGGTGTAGGTGTCGTCTCCCTCCACGTCGCGCAGGATGCCCACGCCGAGGAAGCCGGCCCCGCCCGTCATCATCCGGCGGACCACAGGGTCGTTGGTGCACCCGGTGTCGTGGTCGGGGCTCTGCTTGACGCCGTAGACGTCGTTGCCCTGCAGGTCGAGGACGACCGCCGCGGTGGGAACGCAGTCGAGGGCCGTGAGACCGGGAATGGCGCGCTGGCAGCCCTTGGCAGGCCCGGTGCCGCGCAGTCCGGGTACGGCGGAGCCGGCCGGCGAGAAGTTCACGTCGACGAGGTTGCTGCCGGCGTTGTTGGCGTAGGTGTCGTTGCCGCCGACGTCGAGCGTGAGCAGGTAGTCGTTGTCGTAGCGGTTGTCGCGGCAGGCGCCGTCGACCCGCAGCACGGGCCAGATGTCGAGGTTCACCTGGCCGAGCGCCTGACAGCCGGGAGCGGCGGCGTTCGACTCCTCCGCCACGGCCAGCTCCAGCTCGTTGGTCGACTGCCAGGCCGACTCGCCGCAGAGCCGGATCCCGGTGTAAGCCGCCGGGTTGAGGGAGCCGCCGGTCGTGAGCACCGCGGGCAGCAGGCCCGGCGGGATCGCCGCGAAGGCGGGCTCGGTCAGCCGGTGGCAGGCGAGCAGGTCGGTCAGCACGTTGGCCAGCCGTCCCGCAACCTCCGGCGACAGGTTCGCGTCGAGGATCTGGGTGGGGTTCTGCGCGAGTCCCAGCTCGGCGGACAGGGCCGAGGCGGCCTGGAGCAGAGCCTGCTTAGGCTGCGCGGGGAGCGCTCGGGTCCGCGTGGTCGTCCGCTCGTACAGCTTCTCGTAAGGCCGGATCTTCGCACCAATCTCCGTGTTCACGGCCGTCACGGCCGCGTTGACGGTGCCGGTGGCCGAGGCGAGGGAGGGGCCGGCGAGTACGATGACGGCCGCCCCGGCGCAGCCGAGGATTCGGAGTCCGCGTCTCACAAGACGCATGAACGTCACCACCTTGTTGGGTAGGGGGGTGGAGGCGCCGTTCTTCATAACCACGTAATTGAGCGCCAAACAGGCTCATAGAATCTGTTTATTTCAGTTCGATATCGTCTCCGCCGAAACGCGATTAAATGCGAGTCCTGTCCATCGGTAAGTCATCGGGTCGGAATGGTTGTTCCTCCAAACACGTTCTGACCTGGGGTGATGGCGACGATACGCCGAATGGCGACCGAATGCCATTCCGTCAATCGCCTTCTGGAAGCCGGTTCCCTCGCTGCGGCGGGACATCGCCGATGTCGCTCGCTCGCACATCGTCACGCCGGCGAGCACCTTTGAACCCGATGGGTCATTCCTGCGCAGAGACTCGGAGCGCTGCGCCCGGAGGTGCATGCCGGCACAGCTCGACACGCCGTCGTGACGGCCGGCCCGGCAGTACGGGTGCAATGCCGGGCCGGCGTGGCTCCGTTACTGGACGACGAAGCGCTATGCGGCGCTGCCGTTGCAGTCGTAGATCTGCAGTCGTGTGCCGTTGCCGGTCGCGCCGCCGGGGGAGTCGAGGCACCGGCCGGAGCCGACGTTCTTGGTGGAACCGTCGAACTGCAGCTCCCACTGCTTGTCGCCGGCGCCGAAGCAGTCCCGGATCTGCACCTTCGACCCGTTCGCGGTGCCGTTGTCCACGACGTCGAGACACTTGCCGCCGTTGAATGTGCGCAGCGTGTTCCCGACCATCGTGTAGTGCTGGTCGACGGCGTAGGACTGGTAGTCCCACAACTGCACCGGGGCGCCGTTGCCGCCCGTGTCGTCGCCCGCGACGTCGACGCACTTGCCTCCCGGGCCCGTGATCGGCTGGCCGCTCACCGTGCCGCCGCCACCGCCGCCCGTGCCGAAGTCGCCGATGGTCATGCCGGCGGACGTCGGGTTCGGCTGGTCGATCGTCGGGGCGAAACTGCCCACGTCGTCGTAGGAGAAGCCGTACGCGAGGCCGTTCAGCGAGTTGACGTGGATCGTCTTGCTGAAGAGGTTCGACGCGTACTGCCCGTAGAACTTCGTCGCGTCCGTCGTCGGCTGCATGTCGTACATGACGCGACTCGCCGTCGACAGCGTCGCCCGGTTGAGCGCCGCACACGCGCGCTCCGACCGCGAGGATCGCCGTCTCGTTCGGTTGGTTCTGCGGTTGCGTGCCCCCGGCACACGCGAAGACGTCACTCGTCGTCGGCTTTGTGAGCGTGCCGATGACGTTGCCGGACCCGTCCCTGAAGGTCCAGTTCGTGCCGCTGGTCGTGCCGGTGAAGTTGCCCAGCGACGTCTGTACGGTCAACGTGTGCGTGGCGTAGTACGACCAGACGGCGCTGATGTAGGAGTCGAGGTATGTCGAGGGGAACGAGCCCTTCGCGATGGCGTGCAGCGCCGAGAACGCGCCCGTGTTCGCAGCGAGAAAGGCATCCGCTCCGCCGGGGAGGTCGTGGACGGTGACGGTCCACTGCTTGCCGGTGCGGGTACCGGAGCCGTGGTGCCCTTGGCCTGTCCCACCAGCGCATCGGCCAGATCCTCGCCGACGCGTGATCCAGAGCAAACGCGATCACTTGCGCACATAACGAGGGCGGCACCCCACCCGTGAGCACGTCACTCACGGGCGGGAAAGCGGGTCGGGCAATCACCCGAGACCTGAGGCTCGGACCTCCGGCAAGCCCAGCTTGGCCATGATCGCCTTGCGCGGCGCCGACCGGACGCCTTCCACCGCGTCCAGCAAACTGCGGACATCGCCATCGGAGTCGGCGACCGAGTTGAGCATGTCGATGGCGTCGCGGACGACGGGCGCCGGCAGCGTCAGTTCTGCCCGGTCCGAGGTGGCGGGCAGGCTCTCGGTCTTGTACGTCCACCCGATCAACAGCGAGTCGTCCTGGTAGGGGTGCACCTCTTCCAAGGATTGTGTCATCGGATCGCGCTGGCGGAGCGCAGGAGTTCGAGGTACCGGGCGACGCTCCCGATCGTCAGCGGCTTATCGAAGTGGAACTCAAGGGAGTAGGACATAGCCCTTCATCCTGTTCCATCACCCGAGGGACGGCGTCGAAACCGGCAGAGAGCCTGTCCCCGCGCGTGTTCTTCAGATCCGGATGCCGGGTGCCACAACGGCGGCTTCTTTGGCTTGTGGGTCGCGTCGGGCAGGTCGAGCCGGATCTCCTCCAGACCGGTCATCCACGCCCGGGTCGACATGCCGATGTCTCCGGTCAGCAGCTTCACTTTCCGGCCGGCGAGTGCCTGGAACGCGACTCCCGCGCGCGATTACCTCATCGTCCGTGCGGGGGCAGACGCACGTGGCCGGGCGGGTCGGGTCACAGGTCGATGGTGATCGCACCCCGCGGGAAGGCGGGGTTCTCCGGTGCGTTGCCCCGCGGGCGGATGACCCCAATCCGGTGCCTTGCCTGCTTGCCAACAGCTCTGGGAGCGTGCGACTCGGCTACAGAATTCCACACGGTCACGCCCGTTCGGCATGCCCGCGCTTCATGCTCCCGACGGCCGGCCACGCTACCGTCGCCGTCCCCGCGAATAACAATGATCCTCTGTTCATTCACTCCGAAACCGTGTCATGTGATTGCTGCACTCGGTCGAGCATGCCGCTAGCGTAGGAGCCCCGAATTCACCTCGCCTGCACGGCGCCGCACCCGACATTCACATTCGCCTACGCAATTTCCAGCAACCGAGATTTGAAATCGACGACAATTGGAACCGAGGAATATCGTGAACAAGGAGCTGTCATGAGCCAGGGCACGGCCTCGGCCGGCGGCGGTGTCAGGGGCGTTCCTTCCGAGAAGCGAGCCGGCCGACACCCCTCGTTGGTCCTGCTCGTGGTGTCCACGGCGATCCTGCTCGACGCCCTGGATCTGTCCATCACTCAGGTCGCGCTCCCCGACATCCGCAGAAGCCTCGACTTGTCCACGGCCGGCGCGCAGTGGACCGTCAACGCCTACGTCCTCACCTACGCCGGTTTCCTTCTCTTCGGTGGCCGCGCCGCCGACCTGCTGAGCGCCCGCCGCGTCTTCCTCTTCGGCCTGACCATCTTCGGCGTCATGTCGCTGGTCGCAGGGCTCTCGCCGAACGCGGTTGTGGTCATCCTCGCCCGCGCCGTCCAGGGCATCGGCGCCGCTCTCACCGTGCCCTCCAGCGTCGCGATCATCGCCGGCACGTTCGCCGAGGGCCACGAGCGCAACCGTGCCTTCGGCGTCTTCTCCGCGGCCGCCGCCTCCGGATTCTCCGCCGGGCTGATCCTCGGCGGCGTCCTCACCGACCTGCTCAACTGGCGCTGGATCTTCTTCGTGAAGGTCCCGATCGTGGCCGCCACACTGATCATCGCGGTCCGCGTCATCCCCCACAGCGCCGAGCCCCATGACCGCTCGCGCAGCTACGACCTGCTCGGCGGCGTGCTCGGCACCGCCGGTCTACTCCTCATCGCGTTCACCGTCACGCAGATCGCCGACCACACTGTCCCGGTGCCTTTGGTCATCGCGTCCGCGGTCACCGCCGTGGTCCTGCTGATCGCGTTCGTCGTCAACGAGGCCAAGCACCCCGATCCTCTCCTGCCCCTGGGCATCTTCCGGATGCCGACCCTCCGCAACGCCGACATCTCGTCGCTGGCCGTGCTGGCCGCCCCGTTCGGCTACTCCTACGTGGTCACCCTCTACACACAGGAGGTTTTGCACTACTCGCCGCTGAAGACCGGTCTGGCGCTGCTGCCGGCGGCGGTGGTGTCCGCCCTGGTATCCCGCTACATCGCGCCAGCCCTCATCCGCCGCTATGGCATGCGCATCACCGGCAGCCTCGCCGGCCTGTTCCTGGTCGCAGTCGGATTCCTCATGCTGGCCCTTGTCGACGCCGACACCGGCTACGTAACCGTGCTGCTGCCCTCATCGATCATCTGCCTGGGTCTCGGCGTGGGCAACGCCTACCCGACCTACGCCATCGGCGGCGTGACCGGGGTCGGTATCTCACAGCAGGGTCTGGCGGCCGGCATCCAGCAGACCGCCCTCCAGGTCGGCGGTGGGCTCGGCCTCGCCCTGGTGGCCACAGGCGTGAGCGCCTCGCTCGACGGCAAAACCGACCCGAACGACTACATCCCCGCCCTGCACGTCGGCGCAATCGTCGGCACCGTCATCACACTGCTCGGCGCGATCGCCACCCTCCTCGGCCGGATGGACACCCCCGAGGCGGTCGCCGAAGTACAGAAGCAAAATTAGGCATTTGAGCCATGCTGATGTCGCGCGGACGCGCCGAGCATGTCCGCGTGACACTGTGAGCACCCTGCCCCTGATCACCTACGTGGAACAAGCCCGCCGCCGACCGCGCGACGAAGGCCAGGTCCACCCGGCGGCTCCCCGTGACCTGCGCCGACTCCCGGGCCGACGTGACTGCGGCCGTGGCCGTGGCCGTCGGGAAGGTCGGTGGCACCGATCATCCCTTGTGGGTAAAGTTGCCAGTTGACATGGGACCGGAACTCAAGCATCTCCGGTATTTCGTCGCCGTTGCGGAGGACCTGAGCTTCTCCAGGGCCGCCCGGCGGCTTTATGTCTCGCAGCAGGCGCTGAGCCGCATCATCCAGCAGCTCGAACACCAGCTCGGCGTCAAGCTATTCGAGCGCACCACCCGCAGCGTGCGGCTGACCTCCGCGGGTGAGGCGATGCTCGGCCCCGCGCGGCAGTCGATCGCCGCGGCCGAGGACGTACTCAAGACCGCGCAGCGGGCCGGTAACGGCGGGTATGAGCGCTCGCTGCGGGTCGACATCTCCTCCAGTGGCCTGCAGACCGGGGCAGTTCTGCTGCGCCACTTCCGGCGACTGCACCCGCAGATTCCGGTGTTGCAAATCGAGGAAGGTGTCACCCGCGGCCTGGTCGCCTTGCAGGAGGGCCGCCTTGACGTGCTGCTCGGGCTGGCCACTCACTGTCCGATCGAGATTCCAGCCGAGGTGATCCGGCGGGAGACGATCGTGCTGGGCATGGCCGCCGACCATCCGCTCGCGGATCTGGAGGTCGTGCCGGTGGCGCGGCTGGCCGACTTCGAGCTGTTGCTGCCCACCGAAGAGGTGGCCGTCGAGTGGGTCGAGTTCGTCGCGCAGTTCTGCCGGCAGGCGGGCATCCGAGTGCGCAGGTGGCCGGGCGTCACTTACGGCTCGCATGGCGCGGCGGACGTGCTGCGCGAGAGGCTCTGCGTCACACCGACGACGCGCTGGAACGAACCGCCTGCCGACCTGGTGTTCCGCCCGCTCGTCCAGCCTGTGCCGGTGTTCAGCTGGGCCATGATGATCGCACCTGCCGTCGAGAACACGCCTCAGGTCAGAGCCTTCGTCGAGTGCGCCCGCCTGGTCGCCAAACAGTACGACTGGCTGCTGCCACGCGAAGACGACATGTTCCGGGGAGCCGACGCGACGTCGTGAAATCTGCCGTACCTGAGGCGGACCCTGGGTGAGCGAGACGATCACATAACTGACATTGTCCGTATCGGACACTGCATCGGGCCGGCCACTCGGGCGGCTCCCCGGTGCATGCGAATCTGAATCAGCTCTCCGTTCGGCTTGGAATTACTCAGCTAATACGCATGGCATTCTTTGCCGCGTGGCGACGCATTTGTGTTACGGTGGAATACGCGATCAGTGGACGCACGGCCGGTGAACATCGGCCATCGCCGGAGATGTTTGACGGGATTCACATGAATACACAGGAACATCGCATCGAGCTCACATACGCGTCGGACCACGTCGTGGTGCGAATCAATGACACGGTCGTCGCGACCTCATCCCGGGCGCTTGTACTCACCGAGACGAACTGCCCACCGCGGTACTACCTGCCGCAGGAGGATGTGAAGATGGATCTGCTGCGTTCGACGACGACGACGTCACACTGCCCGTACAAGGGAGATGCGGTGTACTGGTCGGTTGACACCGGCGAGGCTCCGGTTGAAGACGTCGTCTGGTCCTACCCGGAACCATTCGCGCAGGTCGAGCAGATCAGGGGACGGCTCGCCTTCTGGGCCGAGAAGCCGGGTGTCACCCTGGAAGTGAACGGGCAGGTCGCGTAAGCAATCCCAGTTCACAGCTTCCGCAGGGCAGATTTCGTAACGCGTTGAGGATCTCGCGGGCCCGCGTGTTGTTGTAACACAGCGGTTCGGGACCTGTTTGATCGCGCCGAGGCAGGTTCTGGAACCGCGGCAGCCGCCTCGGCGCAAGACCGCGACGGAGCCAGGACACTCAGCTCAGCATGTACCTGGTCACGCCGGTCCGGTACGTGTTCGCCGACGCCGGCTTCGCGTGCTGGTGGATTGGACCCAGCGCGTGCTGCATATCGTCCGCAAGGCCCCCGGGCAAATCGGATTCGCGGTGATCGAGTGGCGGTGGGTCGTCGAAAGGTCGCCGGCCTGGCCGACCAGCCACCGCCGCCTGGCCCGAGAGCATGAGCGCCAGCCGGCCATGGCTGAGGCCATGATCCGAAGTTTTCCGATCGTCCTATCGGCGGGAGCGCCGAAGGCTGTAATTGGAACCTACTGGACGGGTCAGGGTTACGGCAGGAATATGGACGACCCCCGAAGTACACGGTCCCCCCGCAAAATGCCTGCCCTCGGTAACAGTGTCACGCCGCCTTGATGATCCTAGAGCAGGTTAGAGCCGGTTCAATTGGCGAGTGAGGGTCCGTGGTTGCTGGCGCGTCGCGGCGTGTCCGCGGGTGAGACGCCGCACCATTCCTGAGATCGCCGCAACCGGGCGGCCAGCAACGCAGCCCGGCAGCGGTCCGGATCGCATGTCCCACGGCATGATCGGCCGGTTCCTTGACGCCGGGCACCGCGCGGACCGGGTGGCGGGGGACGAGGTCTACGGCGGCAACCCGAAACTGCGGTCCGCGATGGAAGAGCGCGGGGTCGGCTACGTGCTCGCCGTCGCCTGCTCCCACGAAGTCACCACCGCGGCCGGGAAGTTCCGAGCGGATGCCCTGGCCGCCAAGGTGCCCAAGCGGGCCTGGCAGAAGCTATCGGCAGGGGCCGGCGCCAAGGGGCACCGCTTCTACGACTGGGCCGTCATCAACCTGGCCGAACCCCGGCCCGGCTGATGGGCGCGGTGACGTGTGCCTGGGCCCGGAGGATGGCGTCCTCACGCAGGTAGACGTTGCGCGGGTGGTCGAGCTTGTTGCCCAGGGCGTACTCACGCGGAAACGTGCAACGGTAGTCGGGAACCTGGTCCACGTACATCTCGTCGATCGTCTGGGCCACGCGATGCGGCGCGAACGCCTTAAACAGCCAGTGGTCGACGCGTGGACACCGGGCACGACGCGAAGGCCGAGATCGCCAAGGCGAAGATCGCTCAGGCTGAGACCAAGATGGCCCGCTACCGAGCCGCCCTCGAAGCCGGAGGCGACCCGGAAGAGATCGGCAAATGAATCGCCGAGGCCAAGGCCGAGCGGGTCAGGGCAGAGGCGGAACTCCGCATGACCACGAGGAGCGCCCGCATGTCCCGGGAAGAGATCACCGCCCTTGTCGCCGAGATCGGCGACATGGCCAGAGCCATCACCGAGGTCCCCACCGAACGCAAAAGCGAGGTCTACCAGCGCCTCGGCCTACGGCTGACCTACCACCCCGGCAAAGCAAAAGTGAGGGCCGAGGTGAATCTCAGCCCTCACACAGTGAAAAGGTTCGTGTCCGAGGGGGGACTTGAACCCCCATGCCCATCACTGGGCACTAGCACCTCAAGCTAGCGCGTCTGCCTATTCCGCCACCCGGACGTGGTGCCTCACGCGGGATCGTCATCCCGCGTCGGCTGATACAGGTTAGCACTCTCCCGGCCCTGCTTCATACCGGGAAACGGCCCGCGTGCGGATCGCCGGATCCCGGGGGTGAACGTGACGCCTGTACGGCGGCAGGATGGAGGCGCGAGCCGTACGAAGGAAAGGCCGGGGGCCGCTGACGGGCCCGCCCGGCAGGAGGAGGCGTAATGACCCCACGCTACGGGGAGGACGAGGTCGCCGAGCTGTGCCGCGACCTGATCCGCATCGACTCGGTCAACGCTGGGGACAACGCGGGGCCCGGGGAACGCGAGGCCGCGGAGTACGTGGCCGGCAAGCTGTCGGAGGTCGGCCTGGAGCCGAGGATCCTCGAGTCCGACCCCGGACGGGCGAACGTGGTCGCCCGGGTCGAGGGCACCGATCCGAGCAGGGACGCCCTGGTCCTCCACGGTCATCTGGACGTGGTGCCGTTCGACGCCGCCGACTGGACCCACCACCCGCTGAGCGGCGAGATCGCCGACGGCTGCGTCTGGGGCCGCGGGGCCGTCGACATGAAGGACATGGACGCGATGATCCTCGCCGTCGTGCGGCGGCGGCTGAGCGAGGGGCGCAGGCCGCCCAGGGACGTCGTCCTCGTCTTCACCGCGGACGAGGAGGCCGGGGGCCACTACGGCGCCCAGTGGCTGGCGGAGCGGCATCCGGAGGTCTTCGAGGGCTGCACCGAGGCCATCGGCGAGGTCGGCGGCTTCAGCGTGACCACCGAGAAGGGCCGGCTCTACCTGATCGAGGCGGCGGAGAAGGGCATCGCCTGGATGCGCCTGACCGCCAAGGGCAGGGCCGGGCACGGCTCGATGCTCAACGACGACAACGCCGTGACCGAGCTCGCCGAGGCGGTCGGCCGGCTCGGCCGCCACAAGTGGCCGGTGCGGCTCACCCCCACCGTGCAGGCGTTCTTCGAGGAGGTCTTCGGCGTGGAGATCAAGGCGGAGGACGCGGAGGCGGCGGTGGCCACCCTCGGGCCGCTCGCCCGGATGATCGGCGCCACTCTCCGCAACACGACCAACCCGACCATGCTCCAGGCCGGTTACAAGGCGAACGTCATCCCCCAGATCGCGACCGCGCACGTGGACGGCAGGTTCCTGCCGGGGTACGAGGACGAGTTCTTCCAGACCGTGGACGAACTGCTCGGGCCGAACGTGACCAGGGACTTCGTCTATCACGACGTGGCGGTCGAGACGCCCTTCAAGGGCCCGCTGGTCAAGGCGATGGCCGACGCGCTGCACGAGGAGGACCCGGGCTCGCGGGCCGTGCCGTACACGCTCAGCGGCGGCACCGACCTCAAGGCGTTCAGCCGCCTCGGCATCAGCGGCTACGGCTTCGCGCCGCTGCGGCTTCCCGAAGACTTGGACTTCTCCGGGATGTTCCATGGCGTCGACGAGCGCGTTCCGGTCGATTCGCTCCGGTTTGGCGTCCGGGTCCTTGACCGTTTCCTCGAATACTGCTGAGAAAGCTCTTGCGATCACGTGCCGTGCCGCTACAGTAACTCTCCGTTGGGGGTTGGATCCGCACCGGGTGGACCCAGCGGACTGTTGACTCAGCGGTTTGGGGAGGTCGCGTGACGCGCACGTCGCAGGAGCAGCGGAGGGCGAGTTCGCCCGTCGCCGCTCCCGGCGTGCGCGTCACGTCTCCCGGCTCTGCGGAGCGGGGCCGGATGGCGCGGTTCGCGGCCGGTTCCCGTCTGGGCCGTCTGCTGGTCATCGGCGGGCTGATCGCCGCCGGATGGCTGCTCGGCGTGATCTTCGGTGTCTCCGGCACGGCGACGTCCGTGGCCGGGACCGCACCCTCACATGACGTCGCCGGGTCGGTTCTTCCCGATCGTCTCTCAGGTCCGGACCTCGGTCTGCCGTCCTCACCGGGCGCGGCCGAGTCCCACGGGAAGAGCGCCGACGGTTTCCCCACGGCGGCGGACGACGTCTCGGTGAACGCCGAGGCGATGGCGGGGCGCACGGTCGACGGGCTCACCAGCCAGTCGAAGCCTCTGCTCCCTCCGCCCTCCACCGCGGACCACGCGCCCGCAGACCAGGGCCTGGTCCCGCAGTCGAGCGGTGGAAACATCCTCTTCGGGGATGTCGCGCGGGACGTGTTCGAACCGCGCTTCACCAAGCTGCCCGCCCCACTGGCGGCGGTTGTTCCCCCGGTGGTCCGCACAGCGGCGGACGACCCGTCTTTCTCTCCTGACTGATCCCGCCTTCGTGCCGGTCCCCGTCGTACGGCGACCGGTGCCACCGCCTGCCCTCGCTCGTGGTGCCCGGGCGGCAGGCTCCCGCGGGTGACGCGGAATTCCCCATCCTCGTGACCGTCCACGGCTCCGCTGTGCTCATGCGGCCTGGACACGAGTCGCGAGTTGTCAGGTAACCCCCTAGAAGAACCACTAGGAGCATTCATCATGCGAACGTGGGCGAAGGGCTCGGCCTCCGCGGCGTTTCTGGCCGCCGGCGTCATGGCCCTTGGCAGCGGTACGGCTTTCGCCGACACCGACGGCAGTCACTCGGTGCTCGGCGGCAACCAGGTCGACATCCCGGTGACCCTGCCGATCGACATCAGCGGCAACGCGGTGGCGGTCGCGGGCGACTCCCGGGCCTCCTCCCTGGGCGGCGCGACCGCACAGGGCGCGGGCGTGGGCGCCGGACAGAACAAGACCTCCGGCGAGGGAAGCATCCTCGGCGGCAACCAGGTGGTCGCTCCGATCAACGCGCCGATCAACGCCTGCGGCAACGCGGTGTCCGTCTTCGGCCGGTCCGACGCGGGCTGCCGGGGCGGCGCGGAGGTCAAGGGCTCGGGACGGCGCGGGAACGCGGGCGGCAACCGCACCAGCGGCGTGCACAGCATCGGGGGCGGCAACCAGGTGGTCGCGCCGATCACGGCGCCCGTCAACCTGTGCGGCAACTCGATCGCCGTCTTCGGCGACGCCACCGCCGGGTGCCGTGGCGGTGCGTTCGTCGGCGGCGGACGTGACGGCGTCCGCGCCGGCGGCAACCGCACCAGCGGCCGTGGCTCGATCCTGGGCGGCAACCAGGTGGTCGCGCCGATCACGGCGCCCATCAACGTCTGCGGCAACTCCGTCGCGGTCCTCGGCGACGCGTTCTCGGGCTGCCGCGGCGGTTCGTCCGTGGGCGGCCACGGCGGCCACGGCGGCCACGGGCACGGGGGTCACGGCCACGGGGGGCACGGCGGGTACGGCGGTCACCACGGAGGCGGTCACTGGCACCGTCCCGGCTCGACCGGCCACGACACCGACGGCCGCTACTCCGTGGGCGGCGGCACCCAGGTGGTCACGCCGATCACCACGCCGGCCAACGTGTGCGGCAACGGCTCGGGCAACTGCCACGGCGGATCCACTCCCGGTCACGGCGGGCACGGTGGCCACGGTCACGGCGGTCACGGTGGCTGGTCGGGCGGCTGGTCCGGCGCGGGCGGCAACCGCACCAGCGGGGTGCACAGCGTCGGCGGCGGCAACCAGGTGGTCGCGCCGATCACCGTGCCGATCAACGTCTGCGGCAACGCCATCGCGGTCGCGGGCGACGCCTTCGCGGGCTGCCGCGGCGGCGCGACCGTGATCGGCGGCTGGAGCAAGCACGGCGGCCGCTGGGGCGCCGGCGGGAACGTCACCTCCGGCCGCGGCTCGATCCTCGGGGGCAACCAGGTGGTCGCCCCGATCACGGCCCCGATCAACGTCTGCGGCAACGCGGTGAGCGTCATCGGCCGGTCCCACGCGGGCTGCCGTGGCGGCGCCTCGGTCCTCGGCGGCGGCGCCGGCGCGGGCGGCAACATCACCTCCGGCCGGCACGGCATCCTCGCGGGCAACCAGATCGTCGCCCCGATCACCGCGCCGATCAACGTCTGCGGCAACTCGGTGGCCGTGCTCGGCGACGCCGCCGCGGGGTGCCTGGGCGGCGCCCAGGCGGGCGGCGGCTGGAAGCGCCACGGCTACTGGGCCCACCCGCAGCACAAGGCCGCCCGCGGCGCGGTCATGCCCGCCATGCCGGGCGCGTCGGTGCTGTCGGGCAAGCACACGGTGCAGCCGATGAGCGCCGCCGCCACCCCTTCCGCTCCGGTCATCGGCGACCTGCCGAACATGCTCGGCCTGCCGGAGACGCCCAGCCTGCCCGCCGTTCCCGCCGGAAAGGGCACGAAGGCCGGCAGCACCCCCGCGGCCGTCTCCAAGGCCGGCGGTACGCTCGACGACGCCACTCGCTCGCTGCCCACCAACCAGACGCTGGAGGACGCGACCGGCTCGCTGCCCGTCGCCGACACGGCGCGCAGCCTCCCGACCGGTGACCTCGGGAAGAGCGCCGACGTGCTGCCGCTGGGCAAGCTGAGCGGGCTCAAGCTGATGAGCGCCGAGCAGCCGGTCGGCCTGACCGGGATGAACCCGGCGTCGTTCCTCGCCCTGGCCCTCGGCGCCATGTTCGCCGCCTCGGCGAGCCTGTTCGCCGTCACCCGCCGCCTCCGGTTCGGCCGCAAGTAACCGTACAGCCGCGCGTGACGGCACGGGAACGCCTCCGGCGGCGACGGCCGTACGGAAGTGATCCGGCGGCGCGCGACTGACGGAGGCGAGGGATATCACTCGCCCGCGCCGGGGAGTGTCCGACGGATGCTCCCGGCGCGGGCGACCAGGACGCCCCCCCACCGCCAGTGGAGGGAGGCACGAACGCTTTGCCCGTTCCGGGGGCGCGGCCCGGGGCGGGCAAAGCTCTTTTGTCCGGTACTGTTTCGGGACGGATGGAGCAGTTGCGGTCATGGCACCGACGGCATTACGGGTGGGCAAAGCCCTTTTGACCGTGGCGTCCGCGCCCTCGGGGCTCACATGGTCCGGGCGGCCCGTATGATCTTCCGACGCAGCCGGACGCGCCTGCTGCCGTCGGGATAAAGGCGTAGTCGCTCCAGCTCCCAATCTCCGTGCTCGGCATGCTCCGTGAGCATCTGCCTCGCCACCTCACGAGGGGTGTCCCGAGGGAGATAGAGGTCCAGATAGGAGTAGTCGAGCACAGCCATTGGTCTCCGGGGCGTGCTAGGGAACTCGATGGGCTCTATTCTGCGTCTCCGTGGATAACAGCGCCAAGCGGGTTACATTCCCGGACATAACCGGGTAGCCCGAGGGGGAGGAACGTGCGGCGGCAGGTACCTTCAAAGCGGCGCCTCGTCGGCGCCCCAAGGGGGTAAGCGCCTCCGGCCCGGACGACGAGGGTGTCATGAGCCGGGAGTACGAAGCCCGGCAGCACGGGGAACGACAGCGGACAGCGAGGTAGGAAGCAGCGTGCCAGCCAACAACGGCAACGCCGGCGGAACCCGCCTGGTGATCGTGGAATCGCCCGCGAAGGCGAAGACGATCGCCGGGTACCTCGGGCGCGGCTACATCGTCGAATCGAGCATCGGTCACATCCGTGATCTTCCGGAGAAGGCCGATGACATCCCGGAGAAGTACAAGAGCCAGGCCTGGGCCCGCCTCGGGGTGAACGTCGACCATGAGTTCGAGCCGCTCTATGTCGTGAACCCGGACAAGAAATCGCAGGTGTCCAAGCTCAAGCAGCTTCTCAAGGAAGCCGACGAGCTCTACCTCGCGACCGACGAGGACCGGGAGGGCGAGGCCATCGCCTGGCACCTGCGCGAGGTGCTCAAGCCCAAGATCCCGGTGCACCGCATGGTGTTCCACGAGATCACCCCGCACGCGATCAGGGACGCGGTCTCCAACCCCCGCGACCTCGACCTCCGCCTGGTCGACGCCCAGGAGACCCGGCGCATCCTCGACCGCCTGTACGGCTACGAGGTCAGCCCGGTCCTGTGGAAGAAGGTCAAGCCGCGGCTTTCCGCCGGCCGTGTCCAGTCGGTCGCCACCAGGCTGGTGGTGGAGCGCGAGCGCGAGCGGATGGCGTTCACCGCCGCCAACTACTGGGACCTGCAGGCGCTGTTCGACACCGGCCGGGCGGGCGACGACCCGCGGACGTTCTCCGCGACGCTGACCGGTGTGGACGGCAGGCGCGTGGCCCAGGGCCGCGACTTCGCCTCCACCGGCAGGCTGAAGGGCTCCGACGTCCTCCACCTCGACGAGGCCGCCGCGACGGCCCTCGCCGGCCGCCTGGAGGGCGCGGCCTACGCGGTGCGGTCGGTCGAGCGCAAGCCCTACACGCGCAAGCCGTACGCGCCGTTCCGGACCACGACCCTGCAGCAGGAGGCGAGCCGCAAGCTGGGCTTCTCCGCCAAGTACACGATGCAGGTGGCCCAGCGGCTCTACGAGAACGGCTACATCACCTACATGCGAACCGACAGCATCACGCTGTCGGAGACCGCCGTCGCCGCCGCCCGCAGCCAGGCGATCAAGCTGTACGGCTCGGCGTACGTGCCGGACAAGCCGCGCGTCTACACCAGCAAGGTGAAGAACGCCCAGGAGGCGCACGAGGCCATCCGGCCGTCCGGCGAGGAGTTCCGGACGCCGGGCGAGACCGGCCTGTCCGGGGACATGTTCCGGCTGTACGAGCTGATCTGGCAGCGCACGGTCGCCTCGCAGATGAAGGACGCGGTCGGCGAGTCGGTGTCGGTCAAGGTCGGCGGCACGTCCAGCGCCGGAGAGAACGTCGAGTTCAGCGCCACCGGCCGGACGATCACCTTCCACGGCTTCCTCAAGGCGTACGTGGAGGGGGCGGACGACCCCTCGACCGACCGCGACGACTCGGAGAAGCGCCTGCCCACGCTGGCCGAGGGCGACCGGCTCACCGCGGCCGAGCTGACCGCGCTCGGGCACTCGACCAAGCCGCCCTCGCGCTACACCGAGGCGTCGCTGGTCAAGGAGCTGGAGGACCGGGAGATCGGCCGGCCGTCGACGTACGCGTCGATCATCGGGACGATCCTCGACCGGGGCTACGTGTTCAAGAAGGGCACCGCCCTGGTGCCGTCGTTCCTCGCGTTCGCCGTGGTCAACCTGCTCGAACAGCATTTCGGCAACCTGGTCGACTACGACTTCACTGCCGAGATGGAGAAGGTCCTCGACGACATCGCCAACGACCGCGCCGAGCGGGTGCCCGAGCTGCGCCGTTTCTACTTCGGCGGCGGGGACGGCGACGAGGGCCTGAAGGAGATGGTCACCGACCTCGGTGAGATCGACGCCAAGGAGATCAGCTCGTTCCCGATCAAGGGAACGGACATCGTGATCAGGGTCGGCCGTTACGGGCCCTACCTCGACCGCGACGGCGCCCGGGTGAACATCCCCGAGGACATGGCGCCCGACGAGCTGACCGCCGAGAAGGCCGAGGAGCTGTTCTCGCGCCCGAGCGGCGACCGCGAGCTGGGCGTCGACCCGGCGACCGGCCGGACGATCGTGGCCAAGGACGGCCGGTACGGCCCGTACGTCACGGAGATCCTGCCCGAGGAGCCGGCTCCGGCGGACGGCAAGAAGCGGACCAAGAAGGTGGACGCCCCCAAGCCGCGCACCAGCTCGCTGTTCAAGACGATGGACCTGGACACGATCACCCTGGAGCAGGCACTGAAGCTGCTCCAGCTTCCGCGGGTCGTCGGCGAGATCGACGGCGAGGAGGTGACCGCGCAGAACGGCAGGTTCGGCCCCTATATCAAGAAGGGCACCGACTCGCGGTCGCTGCCGTCCGAGGAGGACCTGCTGACGGTCACGATCGAGCAGGCCAAGGAGCTGTTCGCGCAGCCGAAGGCCCGCGGACGCGGCCGTGCCGCCGCCGCGCCGCCCCTTCGTGAGCTGGGTGACGACCCGAACTCCAAGAAGCCGGTCGTGGTGAAGGAGGGCCGCTTCGGTCCGTACGTCACCGACGGCGAGACCAACGCGTCCCTGCGCAAGGGCGACACGGTCGAGGACATCACGCTGGAGCGGGCTGCGGAGCTGCTGGCCGAGAGGCGGGAGCGGGCGCCCGCCCCCAAGCGCACGACCCGGGCCAGGACCACCGCGAAGAAGCCGGCGGCGAAGTCCTGACCTCGGTCTGCGCGGACGGCGGCCCGCCAGGGCGCGGCCGCGTGGCTTGTCCACAGCCGGCCCGGCTGTGGACAGCGGACGCGGCCGCCGGGGCGAGCTCGTAGCATCGTCGTCAGCCGGCCCTTGATCGCCAGCCGGTCGAGGGGAGTTCTCGTGGGGTTCGTCGGCATGATCGTGGCGGCCGTCGTCGTCGTGCACGCCTATCTGTGGCGGAGGCTGGTCAGGGCGTCGACGACGCCGGGATCGCGTCCGCGCCGGGTGCTGACGTGGGCGCTCGTGATCCTGGCCGTCCTGATGGTGGTGACCTTCGCCGGCAGCCGGCTCGGTCTCGGCATGGACGTCGAGCGAATCGTGGCCTGGCCCGGCTACCTGTGGCTGGCCGTGATGTTCTACCTGTTCGTGTACGGCCTGGTCATGGAGGTGCCCAGGGCGGTCGCGACGTTCGTCGTGTCCAGACGCCGCCGTACGGCCGGGCCTGCGGTCTCGGCCGGGCGGGCCGAGGAGGAGACGGCCCCGGTGGACGAGGTGGTCCTCGCCGGCGCGGCGGCCGGGGGAGGCGCCACCGGTCACGGAACCGCCACGACCGGCAGGCCGGCGGCGGAGGGGGCCGCCGCGGACGCGCCGGCGATCGACCGCCGGCTGTTCATCTCCCGCACGGCCTCCGCGGTCGTGGCGGTGGGAGCGTTCGCGACCGTGGGGTACGGGGTGAGCCGGGCCCTCGGCGATCCGGTGATCGAGCGGGTGCCGATCCGCCTGCCCCGGCTCGACCCCCGGATGAGCGGGCTGCGCATCGCGGTCGTCAGCGACATTCACCTCGGCCCGCTGACCGGCCGGGGTCACACCGAGCGGATCGTCCGGATGATCAACGGCCTGGAGGCCGACGCGGTGACGATCGTGGGCGACCTGGTGGACGGCACGGTCGCCGAGCTCGGTCGTCTCGCCACGCCGCTCAGATCGCTCGAATCCCGCTATGGCGCGTATTTCGTGACCGGCAATCATGAGTACTACACCGCCGGGGGCCCCCAGCAATGGATCGAGGAGTTGCGCTCGCTGGGCGTCCGGCCGCTGCGCAACGAGCGGGTCGAGATCCGGCACGCGGGAGCCGTACTGGACCTCGCGGGCGTCAACGACCTCAACGGCCTGCCGTCGGGCGACGGCCCTGACCTCGACAAGGCGCTCGGGGGCCGCGACGCGAACCGGCCCGTCGTGCTCATGGCCCACCAGCCCGTCCAGGTGACGCAGGCCGCCGCGCACGGCGTCGATCTTCAGCTGTCCGGGCACACCCACGGCGGACAGATGGCGCCCTTCAATCTGCTCGTGCCGCTGCAGCAGCCCGTGGTGGCGGGGCTGGCGAGCGTGCCGCGCACGGGCGGCGGGGACACCCAGGTCTACGTGACACGGGGTGCGGGTTTCTGGGGGCCGCCGGTCCGCGTGGGCGCGCCGCCCGAGATCACTCTCATCGAGCTGCGCACCTGACCGCGCGGTTCCCGAAAGCGGAACCGGGCAGAGCATTGCCGCCATCTCGACAGCGAGGACGAGGCGGACGTAATACCCTCAGGCGACGGGCAGGCCCCAGCGGCCCGCTCGTCCGTCTCCCAAGCCCAGCGAGCACCTGGATACGCTGACATCATGAGCACCCCTGGCCGGGCCGCCGCGCGCCGCAAGCAGCCGCACGTGCTGGCGAACGCGCCGTTCCGCAGGCTGTGGACGGCGATGGCGACGTGCAGCCTCGGCGACTGGCTCAACATCATCGCGCTGACCGCCCTGGCCGGTAACCTCACCGCGGGGTCCGGCTTCCAGACGCAGAGCCTCGCCATCGGCGGCGTCTTCGTCGCCAAGATGCTGCCCGCGATCCTGCTCGGCCCGCTCGCGGGAGCGGTGGCCGACCGGTTCGACCGCAGGCTGACGATGGTCGTCGCCGACCTCGCCAGGTTCGCGGTGGTGCTGTCGATCCCGCTGGTCGGCAACTACCAGTGGGTGATCATCGCGACGTTCCTGGTCGAGTGCGTGAACCTCTTCTGGGTGCCCGCCAAGGACGCCACCGTGCCCAACCTCGTGCCCAAGGAGCGGCTGGAGGAGGCCAACCAGCTCAACCTCCTCGTCACGTACGGCACCGCCCCCGTGGCCGCGGCGCTGTTCGCGATCGTGTCGGGCGTGGTCACGACGATCTCCGCGGCCGCCCCGTCGTTCGACGTCGCGGCCACCAGCGTGGCGCTGTACGCCAACGCGCTGGCCTACCTCGCCTCCGCAGTGATGGTCTTCACACTGCGGGCCATCCCGAAGAACCACATCAGGCACGTGTCCACGCCCTCGGTGCTCCGGCAGATCACCGAGGGCTGGCGGTTCGTCGGCGGCAACCGCGTCGTGCGCGGCCTGATCATCGGCATGCTCGGGGCGTTCGCCGCCGGGGGCGCCGTCGTCGGCGTCGCCAAGGCGTACGTGCAGGCGCTGGGCGGTGGTGACGCGGGGTACGGCACCGTGTTCTGCGCGGTCTTCCTCGGCATGGCGTTCGGCATGTTCTTCGGCCTGCGACTGCTGAAGGGCCTGTCCAGGCGGCGGCTGTTCGGGCTGTCGATCGTGCTCGCGGGGCTGACGCTGGCCGCCGTCGCGCTCATCCAGAACCTGGTCGTCGTGGTTGTGCTGACCGTGGTGCTGGGCGCCTGCGCCGGCATCGCCTGGATCATCGGTTACACGGTGATCGGCCTGGAGGTGGAGGACGGGCTGCGCGGCCGCACGTTCTCCTTCCTGCAGTCGCTGGCCCGGGTGGTGCTGCTGCTGGTCGTGGCGGTGGCCTCGACGCTAGCGGCGCTGTTCGGCACGCACGCCCTCGGGATCGCCGGGATCAGCTACCGCTTCGACGGCACGAACCTCGTGCTGCTCCTGGGCGCGCTGCTGGCGATCGCCGTCGGGGTGATCGCGCTGCGGCACATGGACGACCGGCCGGGGGTTCCCATCGCGGTCGACCTGCTGACCGCCCTGCGCGGGCAGCGGTTCGTGCCGGAGGAGGCGGACCCCGAGCGCGGGCTGTTCATCGCCTTCGAGGGCGGCGAGGGCTCGGGCAAGACCACCCAGTCGCGGCTGCTCGCGATCTGGCTGCGCGACCAGGGCTTCGACGTCGTGCAGACTCGCGAGCCGGGCTCGACCAAGGTCGGCATGCGGTTGCGGGCGATCCTGCTCGACGCCGCCCACCAGGGCCTGTCCCCGCGGGCCGAGGCGATGCTGTACGCCGCCGACCGGGCCGAGCACGTGGAGAAGGTCATCAGGCCCGCGCTGCAGCGCGGCTCGACCGTGATCTCCGACAGGTACGTGGACTCGTCGCTGGCCTACCAGGGGGCCGGGCGTTCGCTCGACCCGGAGGACGTCGCGAGGATCAACAGGTGGGCGACGGGCGGGCTCGTCCCCGACCTGACCGTGCTCATCGACGTGCCGCCCGCGGTCGGGCTGCGGCGGATGGCCTCGCCCGCCGACCGGATCGAGGCCGAGCCGCTGGAGTTCCACGAGCGGGTGCGGCGGGAGTTCCGGGCGCTGGCGGCGGCCGACCCCGACCGCTACCTCCTGGTGGACGGCACGCTGGACCAGCGGGAGGTGACGCGCCTGATCCAGGATCGGGTGCGTGAGATCCTGCCCGACCCGGTGCCACAGGAGGCCGAGGAGGCCACCGGCACCATGCCCGCCATCCGCGACTTCGGGTAGCCGCACATGACCGTTTTCGGGGATCTGATCGGGCAGGACCGGGCGATCGACGTGATGCGGCGGGCCGCGTCGGCCGCCGCGGAGGCCGTCGCCGGAGGCCGCGGCGCGGGCATGACCCACGCCTGGCTGTTCACCGGGCCGGCCCTGCGGTCCGCGGCCGCCACGGCGTTCGCGGCCTCGCTGCTCTGCCCCGACCAGGGGTGCGGCCACTGCGACGACTGCCATCAGGTCGAGGTCGGCTCCCACCCGGACGTCACGTTCGTCCGGCCCGAGGGCCTGTCGTACAGCGTGCGGCAGACGCGCGAGCTCGTGCTCAAGGCGGCGGGGGCGCCCACGCTCGGCCGCTGGCGGATCGTGCTGTTCGAGGACGCCGACCGGGTGACGGAGGCGGCGGCCAACGCGCTGCTCAAGGCCATCGAGGAGCCGCCGCCGCGGACCGTGTGGCTGCTGTGCGCGCCCTCCCCGGACGACATGATCATCACTATCCGCTCGCGCTGCCGGGTCGTGACGCTGGGCACGCCCTCCACCGAGGCGGTCGCGAACGTGCTGGTGACCCGCGACGGGGTGTCCCACGACGTGGCGCTCGACGCCGCGCGGGCGGCTCAGGGGGACATCGGCCGGGCGCGGCGGCTCGCGCTGGACGAGGAGACGCGGCGCCGGCGCGACGACGTGCTGTCGATCCCCCGGTCGCTGACCGGTGTGGCGGAGTGCATCACCGCCGCCGAGCGGCTGGTGAAGACCTCCACCGAGGACGCCGACGCGGCCACGACAGCGCTGAACGAGGCCGAGACCGCCGAGCTGCGCAAGGTCTACGGCGAGGGCTCCTCCGGCAAGGGGCTCAACAAGGGCCTCGTGCGGGGCGGCGCGGGAGCGCTCAAGGAACTCGAGACCATGCAGAAGTCGCGGGCGACCCGGATCAAGCGCGACTCCCTCGACCTCGCGCTGCTCGAACTCGTGGCGTTCTACCGCGACGTGCTGGCCGTGCAGTTCGGGGCCTCGGTCGAGTTGGCCAACGAGGACCGCAGGCATGAGGTGGAGGCCGTCGCGCGCGCGTCCACTCCCGAGCAGACGCTCCGCCGTACGGACGCGATCATGAAGTGCCGGGAGCGGCTGGCGGCCAACGTGAACCCGCAGATCGCGGTCGAGGCCATGACCCTCGCGCTCCGCTCGCCCGCATAGGACGCAAGCAACCCCGGCGGGCGTACGGCGTCTCTGGTACATGAAGGCCGAAACGCTCGATCTCGATCAGCAATCCGGGGGGCCCGTGAGCGTCCCGCCTCTGTCGGCGGGCGCCGACGACACGATCAGCGGGCTCTACGCCGAGCACGCCCTCGGCCTCACCCGGCTGGCCCTGATCATGGTCGGCGACCGGGAGAGCGCCGAGGACGTGGTGCAGGAGGCGTTTCTCGGCCTGCACCGGCGCTTCGACGGCCTGCGCGACCGGGACAAGGCGCTCGTCTACGTGCGCGCCGCGGTGCTGAACAACGCGCGCTCCGTGCTGCGCAGGCGGCGGCTGCCGTCCTGGTTCGCCGGCACGTACGACCCGCCCGTCTGGTCGGCCGAGTCGGCCGCGATCCTCGGCGCGGAGCGGCGGGAGGTCATGGAGGCCCTCCACCGCCTGCCCCGGCGCCAGCGGGAGGCCCTGGTCCTGCGCTACTACGCCGAGCTGTCCGAAGAGGAGACGGCCCGGGTCATGAAGATCAGCCGGGGCACCGTGAAGTCCACCACCTCCCGGGCGCTCGACGCGCTCGGCCGCCTCCTGGGAGAGACCCGATGAACGACGACGTCATCCGCCGGTTGCAGGACGCCGCCCACGCGGTGGGGGAGACGGTCGAGGCCGTCCCGCCGTTCGACCCGGCCGTCGGTCCTGCCCGGCGCGGCGCCCGCACGCGTACGGCGGGCTCCGCGCGAGGCAGGGCCTGGCTGATTCCGGTCGCGGCGGCGGCCGCCGTGACGGTCGCGGTCGCGGGCGGGGCGGCCATCGCGCGCCACGGCGGCGGAACCATGGACACCGCCGCCGGCACGACGGCGGGCCCTGCCGCCGAGCCGTCCTTCCTCGTGGAGATCCGCTCCGGGGACATGGCGGTCAGGAGCGTCGCCGACGGCCACGTGACGGCCGCGGTGCCGAGACCGGAGGGCGAGCGGTTCACCCAGGTGCAGGCCGCCCGGGACAACCGGCTCTTCTACGCGGTGAGCGAGCAGGACACGTGCCGGTCCCGCTTCTACCGCTTCAGTCTCGACGACAGCGGGGAGATCGGCGCGATCCGCACGCTTCCGTTCACGCCGCCCGAGGGCGCCGCCGTCACCTCGCTCGCGGTGAACGGGGACGGCTCCACGCTCGCCTACGGGCTGGCCTCCTGCACGCCGGGCGGCACGGGGGTCTCCCTGGTCGTCACGGACACGGCGACCGGCGACAGCCGTACCTGGACGTCCGCGCGCACGTCGGCCGTCGAGGACGTCTCGATGAGCGAGGACGGCCGTACGCTCGTGTTCCGCCGGGCGGGCGCGGTCTGGGGTACGTCGGCGGAGGCCGTCCCGGCGGAAGCGCCCCCGAAGCCGGAAGCGCCCGCGGAGCCGCCGGTCAGCGCGGAGCCGCCGGTTACCGCGGAGCCGCCGGTGACCGGGGAGCCGCCGGTGACCGGGGAGCCGGAAGTCACGCCGGAGGCGACCCCGAGGCCTGCCGCCACCGTGGCATCGGCTCTCCCGCAGGACGGCGGCGACGTCCTGCGGGAGTCGCTTGTGACTCCGGCAGAATCCGGGACGCCGTTCCCCGCTGATTCGGCGGCGGTGCCCGCGCCGCGAGAGCGGTTCGTGGCGTCGCCGGCCGAGTCCGCCCCTCCGCCGCTGCCCAAGGGGTGGACCTGCCTGCTGCCGGCCCAACCGGCGGAGCGCCCGGCCTCGGACACGACGCCTCCCCCCGGCGAACGGGCGACGAGGGTCTCCTGGGAGTGCTCGGCCTCCCGCACGGTGTGGGTGCTCGACACCGGAACCCCCGGCGGCCTCGACGACGCGCGTTCGATCAGGCTCGGAGGGTCGTCCGACCCGACGACGGACGGGGTCTATGACGTCGCCCTCACGCCGGATGGAGGACGTGTCCTGGCCACGGTGGGCTGGAGCAAGCTGGAACAGGTGCGGGGAGTGACCAAGCTCGCGGGGGCTGTCGCCGAGATCGTGGCGTACGACGTCGGCACCGGGCGGGCCGTGCGGACCCTCTATCGCCGTGAGGAGGGACGGCCTCCCTTCGAGCGCGTCGACGTGGACGGCACCGGGCGGTTCGTGCTGGTGGCCGGGCCGGGGGAGACGGGGCAGGTGACGGAATCCGGGTATCGCGCGCTGTTCACGGATGACGGCGACGTCGCGCGGACGGCGGCCTGGTAGGCGACCTGTAGGAGCCGTCCTCGGGCGGGCCGGGCCTCCCGGTCCGCCCGAGGTTGTCCACAGATGATGATTGCCGGTGCCGTGGGGCACGTATGGTGGGTTCGGACGCGTTAGCCGTACGCGATCGAGGAGGGCCGGCGCTTGGGCATGATGATGGCGGTGAGCTTCACTCGCTACGGACGGCTCTACTACCTCGATCCGGGCGGCCACTCTCCCAAGGTGGGCGACAAGGTGCTCGTGCCGACGGACTCGGGCCCGGAGGTCGCCGAGTGCGTGTGGGCGCCGCAGTACGTGAGCGAGGACGTCGAGGGCCTGCCCGTCTGTCAGGGCATCGCGGCCGAGGAGCACCTGGCCCGCGACGAGATTAACCGCCGCCGGAGGGCGGAGGCCCGCAGTGTGTCCAAGCGCCTGATCAAACGGCACGAGCTGCCGATGAAGGTGGTCGGCGTCGACTACCTGGACGCCGACAACGTCTACACCGTCTACTTCTCCGCGCCGCACCGGGTCGACTTCCGTGCGCTCGTGCGCGACCTGGCCCGCAACTTGCGTGCCCGGGTCGAGCTGCGGCAGATCGGCCCGCGTGACGAGGCGAGGCTCCAGGGCGGCATCGGTCCCTGCGGACGCGACCTGTGCTGCGCGACGTTCCTCAAGGACTTCGAGCCGGTCTCGGTGCGGATGGCCAAGGACCAGGACCTCCCGGTCAACCCGCTCAGGATCGCGGGCGCCTGCGGCCGGCTGATGTGCTGCCTGAAGTATGAGCACCCGCTCTATCAGGAGTTCCGGGCGTCGGCGCCGCGCACGGGCCTGGCGGTGGACACCCCCCAGGGCCCGGGCACGGTGGTGGGGCACAACGTGCCGTCCGACTCGGTCATCGTCCGCCTCAACGAGGGCGGCCGCCGCTGCGCCTGCTCCAAGGCCAGCGTCTGCGCCCCGCGCAAGCAGCATGACGCGATGTACGGCGACGCCCAGGCGGTGGCCGTGAGCGATCCCGAGGAGTAGCGACCGCCGGGCGCACGGGCGCGCGACGGCCTCCGCGTGGCTGCGCGGTGCCGGAATCAGGGGCTCATACAGGTGAGGGACGACGCTCGGCGCGCCGCCCCTCACCTGGTTGGTCGTTTGGCCCTCGATCGCCGCACCACCGGCCGTCACGGTGTCTTCACCGCGGCGGCCGGGGTGACGGGGATAGCGTCAGGTGCGGGTCCACTTCTGGTTGTTCTGGCCGTTGCAGGTCCAGATGATGACCTTGCTGCCGTTGGCGGTGCCGCTGTTGTACACGTCGAGGCACTTGTTCGCGCCGACGGCGGTGACGCTCCCGTCGGAGTTGAAGCGCCACTTCTGGTTGTTCTGCCCGTTGCAGTCCCAGATGATCACGCTGGTGCCGTCGGCCGTGGCGCCGCCGTTCACGTCGAGGCACTTGTTGCCGTAGACACGCAGCTCACCGGCGCTGGTGGAGGTCCACTGCTGGTTGGGCTGGCCGTTGCAGTCCCAGATCTGCGCCTGGGCGCCGTTGGCCTGTGACGCCCCGCTGACGTCCAGGCACCGGCCCGAGCCCGTACCCCGGATCGCGTTCGCCGCCTGCGGAGTGCCCGTCGGCGAGGGGGACGCCGAGGGGGACGCCGGGGGCGTGGGGGAGGGGCTGGTGGTCGGCCCGCTGCCGCTGAACTGCCACCAGTTCACGTTCATCAGGTAGCCGCTGCCGCCGGTGAACCTGAGGTACAGGTCGTGGGTGCCGCTCGCGCCGGTGACCGGGCAGGAGACGGTCGTCCAGCTCTGCCAGCCGCCGGTGCCCGGCACGTCGCAGGTGCCCATGAGCGTGCCGGTGGCGCTGTCGCGCCGCAGCTCGATCTTTCCGCCACTGGCGCCCGAGGCCACCCGTGCGCTGTAGGACGTGGCGCCGGTGCCGAAGTCGACACCCTTGACCTTGATGTAGTCGCCGTTCTCGATGAACCCGACGTTCATGCCGCCCTCGCTGGACGGCTCGGTCTCCACGCCGGACTCCCAGGCGATGGTCTCGGCCTCCTGACGCACGTACGGGTTCAACGTGCCGACCTGGGGCGCCCCGGTGGTGGTCATGTTGATCGTGGGGATCGTGCCGTCGGCGTTGTAGGTGAACTTCTCCACGGCGACCGAACGGGTGTAACCGCCACCGCCCGGCAACGCGCCGTTGTGGTAGAAGAAGTACGAATTGCCGTTGAAGTCGACGATCCCCGGGTGGTTGGTGAAGCTGCTGCCCTGCGTCGACATGATCGTGCCGCGATAGGTCCACGGCCCGGTCGGGCTGGAGGATGTCGAGTAGGCGATGAACTCCGAGCAGCACTTGGCCGCGAACACCATGTAGTACAGGCTGCCCCGCTTGTAGAACCAGGGGCCTTCTTCGAACAGCGTCGGCCGGTTGGCGTCGCCGGTGCGGGTGCCGAACCCGGCGGTGGTCAAGGCGACCTTGGTGGGGCTGCCGGAGTAGGAGGTCATGTCGGCGTTGAGCTTGACGTACCACAGGTTCGGGTTGCCCCAGTACAGGTAGGCCTGCCCGTTGTCGTCAATGTAGACGGTGGGGTCGATCTCGCCGTTTTCGACCAGCGGGTGTCCCAGGGCGTCCTTGAAGGGCCCGGTGGGGCTGTCGGAGACGGCCACGCCGATGGCCATCCTGCCGGTCGCGCGGTTGGTCGTGGGGACGTACCAGTAGAACTTGCCGTTGCGGTAGACGGCCTGTCCCGCCCAGGCGTCGGATTTCGCCCAGCTGAAGCTGGCGACGCTGAGCGGGGAGCCGTGGTCGGTCCAGTTCACCATGTCCGCCGACGACCAGACCCGCCAGTCCTTCATGGTGAAGTACGTCGAGCCGTCCTCGTCGTGCCCGGTGTAGAGGTAGACCCGGCCGTTGTAGACCAGCGGCGCCGGGTCGGCGGTGTAGATGGTCTGGATGATCGGGTTGTCCGCCCTGGCCATCCCCGCCGGGAGCAACGCCAGCATGCACAGCAGGCCCACGATCCAGGCGACTGCGCGTCTGGACGGCGAAAAAGCGAATCTCACATGCGCCTCCTGAGGTGGTGTCGCTCTCCGCGCGCGCTTCGAAATTTAATGTGAGCGTTAACAAACCACGGATCGCGACCGCGGTCATGCGGCGGAGCCAACCTCATGCGCGCGGGACGGTCAAGGTGCCGGGCCTGTCCGATGTGGCGGCCGGCAGCCCGGTCACTGGGCCGAACTGGGTTTCGGAGCTCCCCTAAGGGGCGACCGCGCATGAAACTTTCAGTTCTGGTCCGGTTAACGTACGGGCACGTGGTCGATCCTGCCGAAGGGGCCGGCGTCGAAGGTCACGCTCGTGACGCCCGGCGGCGGCGTCGGCACGTAGAAGAAGCCGCGGTTGCCCGTGCTCGGCTTGACGTTGAACGTCGCCCAGCCCGGGTCCACGTAGTCGTCAGGGCCCCGCGGGTCGTCCGGTCCCATCCGTACGGCGCGATAGACGGTCTGCGAGGCGGGATCGACGACCGAGAAGCCGGTGTACCACCCGCCGATGTAGGCGACGTCCCCGCCGTATCCGGTCCCCGCGCCGAGGTCCCCGGGCCCGAGGTTGACGATGTCGAACACCGCGACGAGGTAGGCGCCGTCGCGGTAGAAGGGCTTCACGTCGAGGCGGAGGCGCTGCCCGGACGGCTGCCTGGTGGTGGTCCGGCTGGCGACGGTCGCGCCGTCGTCCGCGTGGAACGGGGCCGGCCGCCCCCCGCCTGTCGCGGTCTCGTCGGAATGGGTCCCGGCGGCTTGCGAGGCCATGGGCCCGCCGGTCGGCTGCTTGATCCGGTAGGAGATCTCGACGCGCCGGTTCCTGGCGCGCGCCTCCTCGTCGTCCGCCCCGCCCTCGCGGGCCACGGGCTCGGTCTCGCCCCTGCCCGTCGCGCGGTATCGGTACGCCCCGCCGAGGCGCGCCTGCAACTCCTTGCGTACGGCCTCCGCGCGCCGCAGGGACAGGGCCATGTTGTACGCGTGCGTGCCCTTGCCGTCGGTGTGGCCCTCGACGAGGACGGGAGGCCTGCCCGGATCGGCCTTCTCCCGGGTCTCCTCCGCGACGTCGTCGAGCACGGCCCTGGCCCGTGCCGTGAGCCTGTCCGAGTCGAAGGCGAACAGCACGTCGGTGCGCAGGCCCACGGTCTCGTCGCCGCCGCTCGCGATGGTCGTCTTCTCCACACCCTCGGTGATGCCGTACAGGTCCTGGACGGTGCTGGTGACCTGCCCGGCCGGTTCCCGCAGCGGCCAGGACACCGTGGTGCCCGGCGCGGGCGTGGCGCCGGGGGCGGCCGTCGGCGAGAGGGGGCCGCCGGCACCGGTCCCGTCCACCACGGGCACGCCGGTGAACTCGCCCGCCGTACCCGCCGTGATCGCGGTGACCGTGCGGACGTCCGCCGGGATCGGCGGGTAGTAGACGACGGTCTCGTAGCGCACGCCGGGCTGGTAGTACCCGGGTTTGCTGCCCAGCGTCCCCACCTGGTCGGTCAGAGGGTGGTAGACCTTGCCGCCGACCGGATCGATGAGAGGGATGCGGTAGCTGCCGAAGTCGCCGGCCGCCGTCCCGAACGAGTTCCCGGTGTGGCGCGCCTCGTCCTCCAGCGAGGTGACCGTGAAACGGAGGACGGACCTGCCGGCCAACCGCTCCACCCCGCGCATCTCCACCCGCGCGTGCAGGGGGCCGGTGGGACCGAACCACCCCTCCTTGGCCAGAGAGGCCGCCGCGGACGTGACGGACGGCCGCGGCCGGGCCGGCGAGGCGCCTTCGGAGGGAGCAGCCCGGGAACCGCCGAACACCCCGCATCCGGACACCGTCAGGACCGCGACCATGGTCACTGGAACGGTCAGCTCGCGTGATCGCCACCGGTAAGCCATGTGCCGCAATTGTAGAGATCTGGACAGGTGGCCCGTCCGAAACGCCCCGCTCGCGGCGTACGGCCATGACGGCCGCGCGCCGAGGAAGACGGCGTGCCCGATCCCGTGCTGGGCTTCGGCACGACCGTGACGATCATCGGGCCGCGCCGTCGAAGGCCTTGAGCGTCCTTCAGCCCGTCTTCGGGCAGACGGTGCCGTTCTTGGGAGCGCGCAGGGCGAGCAGGTAGTCGTCGACCGCGTTGTCCACGCACGTCGAGCCGCTGCGGTAGGCCGTGTGCCCGTCGCCGTCGTACCCGAGCAGCACGCCCGAGGTCAGCTCCGAGGCGAGCCCCTGAGCCCACTCGTACGGCGTGGCGGGGTCGCGCAGGGTGCCGACGACGAGGATGGGCGGCGCGCCGGCGGCCTTGAGCGGCTTGTCGGTGCCGACGGACTTCGCTGGCCAGTAGGCGCAGGGCAGTGAACCCCACATCACGAACGGCCCGAAGTGCGGCGCCGTCCTGGCGGCCTCGCCCGCGGCCTTCCGGTAGACGTCGAGCGCCTTGGGGTAGGGGTGGTCGACGCAGTTGACGGCCATGTTCGCCTCGGTCTGGTTCGAGTACGAGCCGTCGGACCGCCGGTCGACCAGCAGGTCGGCCATTCTGAGCAGGTCCGTCCCGTCGCCCTCGTTGATCGCCTTGCCCAGGGCCCCCCGCAGCCGGGGCCAGGCCGCGCGCTCGTACAGCGGGGTGGCGATGCCGATCACGGTCCATGCCTCGTTGACCACCCGGCCGTCGCCGAGGTCGTTCTTCAGCGGCTGCCGGTCGGCCCTCGTCAGCAGGTCGCTGATCTCCTTCATCGCGCCGTCCACCGTACGGCTCTTGAAGGGGCAGGAGCCGTTGAGGAAGCAGTCCTCGACGAAGGCCTTCAGCGCCACCTCGAAGCCCTTCGCCTGCACCTCGTTGGACTTCAGCGACGGCACGGCCGGGTCCACCGCGCCGTCGAGGACGAGCGCCCGCACGTGCTTGGGGAACAGGTCGGCGTACATCGCGCCGAGGTAGGTGCCGTACGACTTGCCGAGATAGGTGAGACCGGGGTCGCCGAGGACGCCGCGCAGGACGTCCATGTCCCTGGCCGCGTCAGCCGTGCCGACGTGGGGGAGCAGACGGGCCGACTTGGCTCCGCAGCTGTCGGCGAACAGCTTGGACTCCTTGTCGAGCGCCGTGACCTCCGCCGGCGTGTCAGGGCTCGAGTCCATCCCGATGTACGCGTCGAGCTGGGAGGCCGTCATGCACGTGACGGGGGTGGACTCGCCCACGCCGCGCGGGTCGAACCCCACGACGTCGAACTGGGCGCGCACCTTGTCACTGACCACGGACCGGGCCGCCCGCGCGTACTGGATACCGGAGCCTCCGGGCCCGCCGGGGTTGATGAGCAGGGAGCCGGCGCGCTTGCCGCTGGCCGGCAGGCGGATCACGCTGAGGTCGATGCGCTCGCCGGAGGGCTTCGTGTAGTCGAGGGGCACCTTGATCTTGGCGCACTGGAAGCCGTCGCCACATGCCCGCCACGCGGGCCGCTGCTCGTAGAACGGCCGCAGCTCGGCCGTGGGCGCCCCGACCGCCGGCTGTGCCTTCGCGCCTGCGCTCGGCTGCTCGGAGGTGGTCGGGGCGTGGCTGGAACACGCCGTGAACGGCAGCAGCGCGGCCAGCGCCGCGATCGCCATCCGCTGGCTCGGACCGCCGCCGTAGCGCGTACGAGTCGGTGTGACCTTCGCTTTCTGTCCGGCCGATCGCATACCCGTCGTTTCCCCTGCCGTCGCCTGCGTGACGAGGACCAGCATGCCGCCTGCCGACGGCGGGCGGCGACCTTACGGCGAGGGCGGCAAAGCTGTCCGGCGGCTTGTGGGCGCCGCGGGGCGAGACAGGGCGCTTTTCCTGTGACAGATGCGCCTGGTATGCCTGTTTCCGCTGGTCATCGGGTAAAGGGAGATTCCGTAGGTGGCTGGGGAAGTTTTACCGATCTCCGTGGAATGCATCGGGCTCCTGGAGTCGATCAGAGGGCGCGACGCTCCCGGCGGCGACGGTGCACGAGAACCGCGATGACCCTGTAGACTGTGCGAAGCCGTTCGCGGCGTGCCGCCTTAGCTCAGTCGGCCAGAGCACTTCACTCGTAATGAAGGGGTCAAGGGTTCGATTCCCTTAGGCGGCTCCACTTCAAAGGCCCTCCCGGACCACCCGGGAGGGCCTTTTGCCAACACCCTTGCTAACAGCGCTCAGGCGATCTACCTGCCCGGACCATCCAGCGTCAGCAACTCGGTTGGGCGAAGGTGGCGAGGACCTTGAACGCGAGATAGGGCGGAGCTTCGGAGCCATACCAGGGGATGGAGATCACCTGCGGGCTACCCTGCTGGGTGATCCGCGATGCGCGGGATGATCTCGCCGGGCCGGGCCTCTGCTAGAGACTGAGCCGCGGGTCAGGGCCGATGCGGGCGGAGAACCGGTAGTGCTCTTGAAAACCGCTACGCCCGGAACGGTCTCGCTCGGGCGCCTGCACCGATCGTGGGGCACGTCATCCGCCCGCGGCGTCCTCGGCCTCCCAGCGCAGCAAGTCGCCCGGCTGGCACTGCAGCACCTCGCAGAGCGCGGCGAGCGTCGAGAAGCGCACCGCCTTGGCGCGGCCGTTTTTGAGCACCGCCAGGTTGGCGGGCGTGATCCCTACGCGGTCCGCGAGCTCGCCCACGGACATCTTCCGCCTGGCCAGCATCACGTCGATGTCGACGGCGATCGGCATCAGATCACCTCGTCCAGCTCGGCCTGCATCTGCGCCGCTTCGGCGTCGCGCGCGACGGCCTGGGCGAGCAGCATCCGCAGCACGAGCACGATGAGCGCGACCCCCAGGATGGCCACGCCAACCCCGCCCATGATGACGGTGACGCCTGGGTCGTCCCGCTGGCCCGGCGCATTGAGGACCGTGACCGCGAACCACACGAGGGCAGAGGCCACGATCGCGCCGATCATGACGTCCACGTACCGGAAGGCGGCGTGGGAGAACACGGTTCCGCGTCGCACCATCGTCACCAGCCGCAACACACAGACCAGGGCGACCTGGACCGACACCATGCCCAGGATTGTGATCACGCGCAGTGGGGTCAGCGGGAGCGACCCGTCCTCCGGGTCGGTGGCCAACGCCCACACCATCGATGCCTGTACGAACACGGTGCCGGCGAGCACCACCACGAGCACGGCGCGCAGCGCGAGCACTGTCAGCTTTCCCATGGCCCATCCTTCCATCGAGTTGCGATGGAAATCTATCGAATCTCGATAGGTAAGGCAAGGGTTTGTGACGGAGGGTGGGCGGCGGTTCCGCATCCTGGCGAGACGCCGCCGCCTCCTCCCATGACATGGCGTTCGCGCGAACCGTCTTGATCTTGTCGAAGTCGGCCTCGCTTGAACACAATCGGACGCCACCCGGCTACGCCGAAGCCCTGCTCGTCTCCACCGTCCAGATCGGTCGTGATGAGCCGCCCGCGCCACGGCCCCGAAGGCCCCTGACAGATGATCCGACCGCCGCTTGGGCTGATCATTTGCTCGGCCTGTCGGTAGTGTCCTGTCGTGACGGCGCGTAAGAGGCGATGGCCGAAGGTCGATCAGAACAGCGGCATCGAAGATGCTGCGCTGCTCATCCTGGAATGGCTAGCCGAACAGGGCATAAACGCCATGATCAGGGTTGACGCGGAAAGATTGGCTGAGGGACTGCCTCCATGGACGTTCGCCGTTAGCGGCGGCCCGCTGAGCGGAGGCATTCGGGTTGATGGGGTCAGCGCGGGGCAGTGCCTTTCTTTCGCGCTTGCACACTTGCGTGACGCCGGAGTCGAAGTGCCGTTCTGAGTTCGAGCGTGCGGCTTTGCTCGACGGGCCGTGAGGAAGAAACGGACACGTCTTCGCGGCCGCGTGGGCGGGCCGTCTACTGGACGACCGTGACGGCGCTGCCGGTCAAGCTCTTCCATTGATGTATCAGCAGAACATGAGGGAGACGCCCTGCCGCACACACACCTGCAAGACCTCGATGAGGTCGTGTCCCCGTTCCGCGTACGCCTGCCAGTGCTCCGACGGCTCATCGCGCCATGACGAGATGATCTCTGTAAGGCGAGGTATCACCTGGGCGCATTCAGCCGCCGTCAGGTCGCCACTGTCATCCGGGTGATTCAGTAGAGGGGCGAGAGTTGTCTCCACAGTGTTCCATGGCGCGTCACCACCGAATCCGGCCATTGAATCGAGGTCGAATCCCTCCGCTGCCGCCAGTGCCCTTCGGAAGTGGCCGAACCACGTGCACGACCAGCTCACGTCCGGACTGGTGACATCGTCGTCGGCTGGAGCGAGTATCACGCCCACTCGAACACCCCCTCCATTGGCACTGCGGGAGATAACGGGAAACACATCCGCCAGGCGGGGATACGGTTTGGAGACGAGCCGTTTAGAGGGGGACCTTGACCGAGGTGGGGATGCTCCAGGGGCCGCAGTCGGAGCCGAAGGTGCCGCGGTCGCAACCCTGGACGATGAAGGAGGCCTTGACGTATCCCCCGTGGCCATTGGTGGTGGTGCAGACGTTTTCACCACCATCCCAGTAGCAGGTGGGGTCCACCGAATACACGCCGCTCCACGGAGTCAGCCTGCCGACCTTCACCTGGGTGGTCCGGCCGCCGGCGGGGCTCCAGCGGACCTGGAAGAAGTCCCAGTCGCGGCCGAGGCCGCTCCAGCGGAAGACGGCCTTGCCGTCTGCGTAGTATGCGCGGACCAAGGCGCCGCCGCCGATGCCGGGGGACCACACGATCTTCCCGTTGCGGAACTCCTGGTAGGAGCCGCGCTTGTCGGCGTAGCCGTACTCCTTGGTGACCGGGCAGCCGTAGACGCTTGTCTCTCCGCCGTTGGAGCGCCACAGGTCGCCGATGAGGCTGCCGGGCGGCGCCACGCGGGACGGGTCGCAGGCCGCGGCGTTCGCGGGGGAGGTGCTGACCGCGACGGTCACGGCGACCGTTCCGAGAGCGGTGGCGACGCTGAGGAGAGCGCGGATGGTGCGTGTCATCGCAGGGGGTCCTTTCCGGGAACGGGTGCCACCTTGGATGTACGCCGGACCGCTTTCAGCGGAGTTACCGACGGTTGAAGATCGCTTGCGGAGCCTTCCCCGGCCGCGGCGTCCCGCATCGGGCGGCTGGCCGAGGTCACTCGGCGGGGGCTTGAGCAGGATGGAAACGGCCAGTGGCGAGAGCGGGTCGAAGACCGGCTATCGCCTATCGTCGGGCGGCTGATCCTCGCCACCGTGGGCGCCAAGACCGGCCGGCAGCTGTGCATGCCCCTCGGTGGGGTGAGACAGTCGGGAGGTGGCGATCGATCCCGAAGCGTGGACGCAGCGCTTGTTCGTCCTGCGGGACGGCGGCGACTTCCCGGAAGATCCTCTCGTCAGCGTGCTCTCGCTGACGGAATTCCTCACCGCTGCCGGTCGGGCGGCGGAGACGTACCCGACCCAGCAGGTCGCGGACGGCCTGTGGTTCCTCGCGGGCGACTCCGAGCTGTTCCGCGAACTGTACAACCCGTCCGTGCCCGAGAACCTGCGAATCCGGTGCGCCGCCGCGATCAGGCAGTTGTACGTCCAGTTGTTCGAACCTCGGTGTCAGAACGCGTTGAGTCATGGCGATAACGGCGAATCAGTGAAAAATCCCCTGAATAGCATCTGCTACATGTGGTGGGACGTCTTTCCCACTTGGGGCAGGCCGGGTGATCCCGTCGCGCGCAGGATCGACGAAGTGCTGCTCGGGGTCATGCAGGAGACGCTGTCCAGTGAGAACGTCGCCTGCGTCGAGAGCGCTCTGCACGGGCTGGGGCACTGGCACATCACCTACTTGGACGTGACCGAGAGCATCGTCAGGGAGTTCCTGCGTCAGCGGCCGACAATCGGCGCGTCCCTGGACGACTACGCCCGCGCCGCCATGCGTGGCAGGGTGCTGTAAGCAGGACGAGAAACGAGTCAGCAGGGAGAGCCGAGGGTTCGATCTCTTGGGCGGCTCCACCGCACAAAGCCCTCCCGAAAACCGGGGAGGGCTTTGTGCAACGGAGGCGCGTCCGGCTCTCAGCTCACCGCCTGCGTCAGGAGCGCTGCGATCCTCGCCTCGACGTCGGGGGTCAGCTCGGTCAGGGCGTACGAGGCCGGCCACATGGCGCCTTCGTCGAGGTTCGCCTCGTCGCTGAAGCCGAGTGTCGCGTACCGGGCCTTGAACTTCGCCGCGGGCTGGAAGAAGCAGATCATCTTGCCGTTGCGGGCGTAGGCCGGCATGCCGTACCACAGCTTCGGCGTGAGGGCGGGCACGCTCTCCTTGATTACGGCGTGCAGCCGCTCGGCGATCACTCGATCGGGCTCCGGCATCTCGGCGATCTTCGCGAGCACCTCGCTCTCCGTGTCGGCCTTGGCGCCCCGCCGAGCGCCCGTCTTCAGCTCCTTGGCGCGCTCCTTCATCGCGTCGCGCTCTTCTTCGGTGAACCCGTCGTACTTCTGGCCCTTGGCGGTGGTGGTCTTCGTCGTGTTCGACATGAGGACTTCCTCTCTCTGTGATCTGTGGCTTCGGGTGATGGCGGGCGGGGGCGGTGTCACCATGCGCCCGCCTGCTGGCGGGTCGGCACGTTGAGCCGGTTGAAGGCGTTGGCGAGCGCGATGTTGAGCAGCAGTGCGGCCAGTTCCTTCTGGTCGAAGTGCTTGGCGGCGACGTCCCACACCTGGTCCGGCACCGGGTCCGCCTGGTCGGCGAGCCGGGTCACGGCCTCGGTCAGGGCCAGCGCGGCGCGCTCCTCGTCGCTGAACCACGGCGTCTCCCGCCACGCGGCGACGGCATGCACCTGGTCCGCGGTCACGCCGTGCCGCTGGGCCTGGTGGACGCCCCCGGCCACACACGGAGCGCAGCCGTTGATCTGGCTGGCCCGCAGGTGGCTCAGCGCCAGCAGCCTGCCGTCCACTCCGGCGCCCGCGACGGCCCTGTTGACCGCCATCAGGGCCTCCATCGCCTCGGGGATCAAAGCCGCCGGGTTCGGCATGCGCTCGGTCGACATCGCTTCTCCTTCAACGCGGGTGTTTCCGACAGGAGTAATCCGACCATCGGCACCCCGGGTCCCGCCTGGTCCGTGGGACACCGTGGGACACGGAGAAGCCGGTTGAACAGCGCAAACGCATCGCCGATCCGTCTGTGTGGGCCGGGACGGGTACGGTGTTGCACGTGTCCAGCCCCCAGGAGCGACTGGTGGCTCAGCTCGCGCGGATCAAGGAGCTGAGCGGGCTCAGCCTGCGCGCGCTCGCCCGCCAGACGGGCCTGAGCAGCTCGTCGTTGTCCCGCTACCTGACCGGTCAGCTCGTGCCGCCGTGGGAGGCCGTCGTGGCGCTGTGCCGGGCCGTGGGACGCGATCCCCGGCCACTGCGCGCGCTGTGGGCCGAGGCGGCCGAAGCCGGCGCGGCGCCCGCCCGGCGCCGCAACGATCTGCCGGCCGACCTGTTCGACTTCACGGGCAGGGAAGCGGAGTCCGCGCTGGTCGAAGAGCTGCTGCGCACTGCCGGGGCGGCCACGGTCGACGGCATGGCGGGCGTGGGCAAGACCAGCCTGGCCGTGCATGTGGCCCATCGGCTCGTCCCCGCGTATCCGGACGGCGGGCTCTATCTCGACCTGCAGGGCTTCACACCGGGGCAGGAGCCGCTGGAGCCGCACGCCGCGCTGGGCCGGCTGCTGGGCGCGCTGGACGTCACGCACCCCCCGGCGGGCACCGCCGAACGCGCGGCGCTCTGGCGGTCGGAGCTGTCCCGCCTGCGGGTTCTCGTGTTGCTCGACAACGCGGTCGACGCGGAGCAGGTGCGTCCGCTGCTCCCCGGCGCGGGGAAGTCGGCGGTCCTGGTCACCAGCCGCCACCGGCTGGTCAGCCTGGACGGAGTGCCGCCGGTGTCCCTGGAGCCGCTGACCGACGACGACGCGGTGCACCTGTTCGGCCGGGCGGCGGGGCTCTCGCTCAGCGAAGAGGAAGCGGTCGGCCAGGTGCTGCGGCAGTGCGGCGGGCTTCCGCTGGCGCTGCGGATGGCGGGCGCGCGGCTTCGCCACCGCCCGGGCTGGACGGTGGCCGTGCTGGCCGAGCGGCTGCGCGCCACCCCCAGCCGCTTCGACTCCGCCTTCGGAATGTCGCTGCAGCAGCTCGACACGGTCCAGCGCCGCATGTTCCGGCTGCTGGGCGTGCTGCCGGGCGCCGACTTCGACGCGGCGGTGGCGGGCGCGCTCACCGACATGCCGCCCGACCGGGCCGCCGCCGCGCTGGAGGAGCTGGTCGACGCCCACCTGGTGCAGGAGCCGTCACCCGGGCGCTACCGGATGCACGATCTGATCCGGCAGTACGCGGCGGACATCGCCGCCGACGAGGAGCCACGGGCCGAAGCCGCCCTGCGCCGGGTCCTGACGCACTATCTGGCGCAGGCCGTCGCCCACGACCGGACCCTGCCCTCGCCGCACCGCACGGACCCCTCGCCGGGCGATCCGGCGACGGCCATGGCCTGGTTCGACCACGAGTACGTCAACCTGGTGGCCTGCTTCGACGCCGCCGTGCGCCTCGGCATGGACGAGGTGGTGGCCGGGCTGCCGCAGGCCATGCGGGTCTGGTTCTTCCGGCACCGCGGTACCGACGACCAGGCACGCCTGCTCGAAGCCGCCGCGGACGCCGCGGGGCGTCTCGGCCGCGACCAGGAGCGGGCTTCGCTGCTCGCGGACCTCGGCTACGTCCGCGCCGCCGCCGGACGCCTCGACGAGGCGCTCGCCGCCTACGAACTGGCCGAGCGGTCGGGGCCGGACGACGACATCGCCGCCGCTCTCGCGCTGCGCATCGGCTTCGTGCGCCGGGATCTCGGTGACCTCGAAACGGCACAGGCGCACTTCCGGCGGGCGCGCACCCTGTTCGAGAAGCTCGGGCGCCACATGGGGCAGTCCCAGGCGCTGGCCTTCGACGGATGGGTGACACTTCGCCTCGGACGGCGCGGCGAAGCCGTCGAACTCGCCCGGGCGTCCGTCGCCCTGGCGGACGGGCCCGCACGGATCACCGGGCTGGTCACCCTCGGTCTCGCACTGGCGCCGGACGAGCCGGCGGAGTCACTGCGAACGCTGCAGGACGCGTTGAAGCTGTCCGAGCAGCACAATCTCCAGCACAACCAGGCGTGGTGCCACAACTATCTCGGTGTCGCGCTGCGGATCACGGGTTCACCCGAGGATGCGCTCGAACACCACCGGCGGGCTCTCGAGCTGCTGGAACCGCTGGCCGAGGTGCAGCTGGAGATCGATGTCCTGCACACCTACGCCGAGACGTGCCGCGCGGCGGGCCGCTACGACGAGGCGCTGGCGCTGCTCGACCGCACCATCGAGCTCGCGCGCGGGCTGGGCCGGCCGTACGACGAGAAGCTCGCCCGTGAGGCGCGGGAGATCGTGCGCGCTGCCCGCTGAGCCGTCCCCGGCCCCCGTACGCTTCGCCTGATCATTTCGGCTGCCTGCCCACTGCCGGCCGGTTAGGTTGAGGGGTCGCGGGAGAGGATGATCATGTCAGACGAGTTGACGACCTTGTGGCGGCCGACCGGGCCGGAGGAGTTGGAGCTGGTTCGGCGGTCCGGGTGGCGGGCGTGGCCGCCGCGGCTGCCCGAGCAGCCGATCTTCTATCCGGTGCTCAACGAGGACTACGCGATCAGAATCGCCCGTGACTGGAATGCTCCTCGTTACGGGGTCGGCTATGTGACCCGCTTTCACCTGCCCGAAGACTTCCTGGCCCGCTATCCGGTCCGGCAGGTCGGCGGGGAGACGATCCTCGAACTGTGGGTGCCCGCCGAGGAGCTGGACGAGTTCAACGGGCACATCTCCGGCCTGATCGAAGTGGTGCACGAGTTCCGGCCGGACCTGGACAGGACGTGAGGCGCCCACGTCTGCGGGCCGGCCATGCCGTTCCGGCCTGGCTGGCCGCGGCGGCCCTGGCCGCGGTTCCGACGTGGGAACTCTGGCGGGAGCGGTGGGAACTCCAGTACGGCGAAGGGTCCTTCGAGATTCACGGGTGCGTGGGCGTGCTGAGCGGCGACGAATGGCCGCTCTCCACGCTGCGCGACGACCTGTCGAGGGTGGTGGAGACCGCCGAGGGCTGGGCGGTTCCCGCTCTGGCCGTGCTCCTGGGGCTCCTGGCGTACGTACGTGACACGGGCCGCGAGGTCGTCGGCCGGCGGGTGGCGGGGCTCCTCGTCGTGACCGCCGTCGTCGAGCCCCTCGTCCCGATGTACACCGTGCCGGGGGGCTGCCTCGAGACGATCCCGCTGCTCAGCGCCGACTGGTTCCGCGCGGTGCTCGGCAGCTGGGGATCGAACCAGCTGTGCCTCCTGTCGGCGGCGGCGCTGGTGTACGCCGCGTCGCGTACGGCGGCCGGGGAAGAGCCGGTCGCCGCCGCGACCGGGACGGCGTGGCGTCGCCCGGTGGCGGCTCTGGCCGACTACCTGGTCGTCGTCGCGGCTCTCCGCCTCGTCGTGGAACCCGCCTGGTCGCTGATCTCCTCGGACGGCATCTGGCCCACCTGGTTCGGCCAGGGGCTGCTGGGACGGCTCGGCAATGTGCTCGAGGCCAGGGCGCGGCCCGAGGAACTGCTCGCCCTGTTCACGCTGCTCCTCTACTTCTGGGCGCAGCACACCTTGTGGGGGCGGACGCTCGGCAAGCGGCTGCTGCGCGTGCGCGTCGTCGACGCGCGGACGGGTGAGCGGCTGGGAGCGGGCAGGGCGGCCCTCCGCACGCTGGCCTTCCCCTTCCTCGCGGTCGTTCCCGACATCGGCCTGGTGCTCCTGCTCGCCGGCGGGCTGGCGGCGTTCCTGGACGCCGAGGGGCAGGTCCTGCACGACCGGCTGCTGGGCGCGGCGGTCGTACGCACCCGTCACACCACAGGCGATCCTCATGCCCCCGATCTCCCGTAGCGACTGCGAGGTCCACGTCTACGACGGGACCTTCTTCATCGCCGACGTGTCGTTCTCCTGGGACCCCTTCGAGCCGTCCGACGACGGCGGCCTCAGCCTCTCGGCCGAGGACGACCTCGTGGGCCTCACGCTCGAAGTGTGGGACGACGAGCCGGGGGATCAGCGCGAGGCGCGGGCGGACGTCGTCACCCGCGTCCTCCGCTCGGAGACCGGAGAAGTCTGCGCGACGCAGCTGTACACGGGCGTGCAGGACGGGTTCCTGCTCCTCGGTGAGCCGGAGCGGCTGTGGAACGTACGGGTGTACACGCGGGCCGATGACGAAGCGGATCCGCGGGAGCAGTTCTTGGTCCGGTTCTGGCCGCGCGGCGCTTCAACCTAGATCCAGATCTTCCCTGCGCAGGGTCGGGAGACAACAAGATCCGGCCAACTGTTGGCACGGCCGCACGTGTCGATCCGCACCTGCCGTCCCCGTCGGACGAATCTTCCCTGCGGTGCCAGCGCCGGTCGTCACGGCCTGGTGAATCGCCACGACGAGAGGACGTTCATGATGAGGCGCATCCGCAGGATGTGTTACCCCGTCGCCGCCCTGGTGGCCGCGGCTGTCCCGCTGACGCTGTCCGGAGCGGTCCCGGCCGACGCCGCGTCCGCCCGCACCGAGGCCACGGTGACGCCCCGGGCGGCGGCGCCGAACCCCGCGTCGTGTCCTGAGCAGGTGGCACTGGTCAACGGCGGTTTCGAGAAGCCCGTCGTCGCCGGGACGTGGGCTCCGTTGCCCGACGCCTCGCAGAACAACCCGAACGCGGTGCCGGGCTGGCGGACGACCGCCACCGATCACATGATCGAGGTCTGGAGCCCCCGGATGAACGTTCCGGCGGTCGAGGGCGCGCAGTTCGCGGAGCTGAACGCCAACCAGGTCTCGACCCTCTACCAGGACCGTCCGACCACTCCCGGTCAGAAGCTGTACTGGCGGCTGTCCCACCGCGGGCGTCTCGGCACCGACCAGATGGCGCTGGACATCGGCGCTCCGTCGGGCCCCGCCCAGCAGGGGATCATGTCCGACGGCAACGGGAAGTGGGGCACCTACCGCGGCACCTACACCGTGCCCGCCGGGCAGACGACCACCAGGTTCGCCTTCCGCTCCATTTCCGCCGCCGGAGGCAACGCGTCGGTCGGCAACTTCCTCGACGACGTCTTCTTCGGCACCCCGGCGTGCGTCGTCGTCACCAAGTCGGCGAGCCCGCAGGGGCCGGTCGACGTCGGCGCCGAGATCACCTACCGGCTGACCGCCGTCAACAAGGGCGGCGACGTGGCGGAGAACGTCCGGCTCACCGACAAGGTCCCGGCCGGGACCACCTACGTGCCCGGTTCGCTCCGCGTCGTCGGCGGCCCGGGCAGCGGCGCCGAGACCGACCAGGCCGGCGACGACCAGGCCGAGTTCGACGCCGCCACCGGTGCCATCTCCTTCAGGCTGGGAGAGGGCGCCACGGGCACGGCGGGAGGCCGGCTGGCCAACGACACCACCCTGCCGGACGGCACCACCGTGGAGTTCCGGGTCAAGGTCGGCAGGTCGGTCGCGGGCAGGCAGGTCGTCAACAGCGGCGCGGTCGCCTACGAGAACCGGCTCGGCCCCGAGCCCGAGACGCTCAACTCCACCAGCGGTGACGCCGTCACGCAGGTCAACCCGGCCGTCGACCTGAGCGTCGTCAAGTCCGCGGACAAGACCGAGGTCACCGTGGGTGAGACCGTCACCTACCGCGTCACGGTCGCCAACGCCGGGCCCAACGACGCCACCGGCGTCGCCGTCAAGGACGCACTGCCGGCCAACCTCGCCTTCCTGTCGGCCACGCGCTCGACCGGCACGTACGCCGGCGGAACGTGGACCGTCGGGACGCTGGCCAGTGGCGCGACGGCCACACTGATCGTCCGCGCGAAGGCCACCGCGGTCGGGGAGACGGTCAACACCGCCACCGTCGGCGGCAAGGAGCTCGACCTCGACCCGGCCAACGACAGCGACGCGGTCAAGGTCTGCGTACAGCGCGAGCCGTTCTGCCCGTACTGCACGCCGGGGAGCAAGCAGGGCACCCAGAAGTGACCTGCTGAGACCGGGGAGCCGCCGGGACTACGGTTGTGTCGCCGAGACGCGCCACGACCGAGAGGACCGACATGGCAGGCACCCTTCTGGACGAGCTGTACGAAGCCGAGCGGCGACTGCAGAAAGCGCAGCTCATCGGTGATGTGGAGGAGCTCGACCGGTTGCTCGACGAGCGGCTCGTCTTCACGGGGCCGCCGGACGGCCGGCTGCACACCGAGGCCAAGCAGCTCGATCTCCACAACCATCGCTCACGTACGCAGGTCATGACGAAGGTGGCCGAGGAGGACCTCACCGTCGTCGTCTCGGGGACGACCGGGGTCACGTGCTTCCTCGGCACCCTCGAAGGCTCCTTCGCGGGCGAGCCGTTCGCCGGCCGGCTGCGCTACACGCGCACGTGGGTGCACACCGGCGAGTACGGCTGGCGCGTCCTGGCGGCCCACGCCAGTGAGGCGTGACGGGAGGTTTCGACGTCACGAAGGCCCCTCCGGACCGTCCGGAGGGGCCTTCGCATGTACCGGCCCGGAAACACGGGAGCGGCGAATCGCCGCGAAGACGCGAGCAGCGGATCGGCGGGGGTGCGCGTTCACATTGCATGGATCGTGAATCCCTACGGCTGGCGGCGCTCCCGCCGCCCGCGCCGCCTCCCGGGACGGATCTGGCGGGCCTGTACCGCGAGCACCGGGTCGGCCTGGTGCGGCTCCCGGTGCTGCTCGTCGGCGACCTGGAGACGGCGGAGGACGTGGTGCAGGACGAGGGGGCGCTGAGCGCGCCCGGACACGTGGAAGGGGCACGGGCGGGAACCGCCCGTGCCCCTCATGGCCCTACTGGCTGTCAGGACCTCGCTTCCCGGCTCACGGGTCGCAGTCCTCGCTTGAGGAGTGCATCATGGGCCGGCTGTAGCTGGTGACCTGCCGTGACTCGGTGACGTACCGCGTCTCGGTGACCGGCCGCTGGTAGGTCATCATGCGCGTGTAGCTGACCGGACGGCTCTCGGTGACGAAGCGCGTGGACTGCACCTCGCGGGTCTCCGGCACCATCCGCGTGTAGCTGACCGGACGGCTTTCCGTGACGTACCGCGTCTCCGTGACCGGGCGCCGGAAGGTGACCTGGTGGGTCACCGGACGGCTTTCGGTGACGTACCGCGTCTCGGTGACGGGCCGCTGGTAGGTCACCTGGCGGGTGACCGGACGGCTCTCGGTGACGTAGCTCACCACGGGACGCTGGTAGGTGACGTACCGCGTCACCGGACGCGACTCGGTGACGTACCGCGTCTGGGTGATCGGCCGCTGGTAGGTCACCTGGCGGGTGACCGGACGGCTCTCGGTGACCATGCGCGTGTAGCTCACGGGCCGCTGGAAGGACACCTGGCGCGTTTCGGTGACCGGACGCATCCGGGTGACCATCCGCGTCTCGGTGACCGGGCGCTGGAAGGTGATCTGCCTGGTGAACGTGACCGGACGGCTCTCGGTCACCATACGCGTCTGGGTGACCGGGCGCTGATAGGTGATCGTCCGCGTGTAGCTGATCGGACGGCTGTACGACGACTGCTCGCGGAGCGCCGGACGGCTGCTTCGCAGCAACGACGAGCGCAGCGACGACTCGCGCAGCGATGCCGAGCGCAGTGACGACTCGCCCAGCGAGGACCGCGAGCGGTGGTAGGCGATGTTGCTCTGGGACTGGCTGCTGCCGCTCGACTCCTCGCTCGATGAACCTTCCTGGGCGCTCTCCCGCCCGTACCCGCTCTCCTCCTCGTACGCGCGTCCGCTCTGCTCAGCCGCCTCCTCCGACTGCTCGCCGAGGCTGGTGCCCGGCTCCTCGGCCCGCGGCGCGCTGAGCGCGGCGGCGAGGCCGGAGGGCTGGGCGGCGGTGGAGGCCGATGCGATGGCCGGCCAGAGCGTGACGGCGGACAGGACTGCCGGACCCAGCAGTAATGAGAATCGAGTGCCGTGCATAGAGATACTCCTCTCCGATCAGCGATCGGGTCGTATCTCAATCGTTGGCACACGCCGCCGGAGCCCGTCCAGGCGAGTTGACCCCTCCCGGGCCGTTCGCTGTGGCATTTCATGTGTGCCAATGGGCGTGGCTGTCGACGACGACGTCGATGACCGGCCTCCGTTTTGCCTCCGCGTTCCGCCGGCAATGCGCTTCGACTAATTGCCGAGACGTTTACGGATTCCGCATTGCGTGTTTTCCGCAGAATACGCAGCTCAGCGGTGGGCGATGACGGCGTACCGTTCGTCGTGGACGGGCTTGCCCCACAGCACGGGGTCGGTCAGCGGCTCCACCCGCACGCTCGCGGCGTACGGCCGCAGCACCTCGACGAGGGGTTCGGCGCTCACCCCGCCGAGCCAGGGCAGGGCGCCGGCGCCGGGCACGTACGGCGGGCCGTCCCCGGAGGCCTGCCAGTTGCCCTCGATGAGGATCAGCCGGCCCTGCGGGCGCAGCAGACCCATCCAGGTGCGCAACGCGCGCTCCGGCGCGGGCAGGGTCCACAGCAGATGCCGGGCCAGGACGACGTCGAAGGAGCTTCCGGCCGCGGCCGGCGGGTCGCTCGCGTCGCCGGTGAGGACGGGCGCCGCGAAGCCCGCCGCGTCGAGCTTGCCCCGGGCCGCCTCGGCCATCCTGGGGGACAGGTCCACGCCCACCGGCCGGTGTCCCTGCTCGGCGAGCAGCAGCGTCAGCGACCCGGTGCCGCAGCCCAGGTCGAGGACGTCGGCGGGAGGCCGCGGCATCCAGGACCGCAGTCGCCCCGCCCAGGCCGCGCGGACCCGGAGGTCGCGAAGCCCGTGGTCGGCCTCGTCGTCGAAGGTGTCTGCCTCCGCGTCCCAGTAGGAGGCGATCGACTGGGGATCCAAATCAGGCACGGACGCATCTTGTCACCCATGGCCGACAAAAGTGGATGCAAAGGGTAAGGCGGATGATATCCACAGAGGTCAGGCGGCCTGCGGGGTGAACGGTTCACCCTGGAGGGCCCGTAGACGCCAGGACCCCGGCAGGAGGATCTCCTGCCGGGGTCCCGCACGTGTGGTGCCGGTGCCGGGTCGCCTCTCGGCGAAAGGCACAACGCGGCTCCAGCCGAACGGTAGTCCGCGAAGGCAAATTAGGTGAGGCCCGGGGACACCTGCACACCGGCCACGCTTCATCCAACCACGTGTCCGCACTCGTTGTTCCCGGGCCACGCCATCTTTTTCCGAGTCGATCTCCGGAGCCCGCCGCTCAACCACTCCTCAGTCCCGGAGGAAGACGGTCTTTCCGGACGTGCCGGGGAAGACGAGGACCAGGTGCTCCTCGACCGGGCCGTCGGACTCGTACGTCATCGCCTCCTCCTGTTTGCGCAGGTAGACGCGGACGCGGTAGCGGCCGGGCCCGGCGGAGGCGAGGTTCGGCAGCGGGGCGCTCTCCTCTCCGAAAAGTTCGAGCGTGCCGCCCGGGCTGTCGACGCCGGTCTCGACGACCCTGTCCCAGCCCCTCAGCCGCACGCGGGGAGCCTGGCGCAGCGCCTTGACCGTCAGGCAGATCGGGTAGTTGTCCACGGCGGTGCCCACCGAGACGGCGGTCGTGGTCAGCCAGTCGATGACGTCGTCGAACGAGCGGGGCAGTCTGCGCGGCCGCTCCTCGCCGGACCGGCCCGTGCCGCCGTCGACCTGATAGCCGCCGCCCTCACCCACGTGAAGGGCGGTGGTCGCCTGCCGCACCGCCCGCAGGCGGCGGGCAGGGTCCGCGCAGCGGGCGGTCATCCGCGCCTGGTAATCGTCCTCCTTCCGCTGCGCCTCGGCCTCCGACAGCACGAGGTCGGGCCACTTCCGGGCGACCTCGTCCGGACACAGGAACACCAGCGCCTCCGCGAGCTGGTGGCTCCAGTCGTACGCCCCGGCCTGGTCGAGCAGGGTCCGGACCGGCGGCTCGGTGGAGGGCCGCCCGGCGACGCCGCACAACGCCCGGCCGAAGGACAGCAGTTCCCGATCGGGCAGCCCCACGAGCCGTGGGGCGTACCCCGCGACATCCCGTGCCATGCAGAAAAAGGCGAGTTCGCGGTCCCGTGGCGCGGTGTCGCCGTACGACTGGTGGATCACGGTCCACGGGTCGCAGTCGGGCTCCGCGGCGACCCCGCCCTCGTCAACGTCAACGTCAACGTCGACGGCGTCGCCGAGGCGCAGGGCCGTGCCCTCGTTCTCCGTGGCCTTCTCCGTGGCCTTCTCGGCCGCGATGGCGAGCAGTCGCTCCGTCTCGAGATCCCTGCCGGACCTGGTGGCCGGGGAGTCGGCGGGCGGGAGGTCGGCGTACAGGCGCATGACCACGTCGAGGCCGGTGTAGCGGTCGTCGGCTCCCCGGTCCGCCACGGGCACGGTCAGCAGGAGGCAGCACACCGCGAGTCCCCCGGCCGTACGGCGCAGCCGGACACGGGGGCGGGACCAGGCGGGCCGGACGGCCGACAGGATCAGGGCGGCGGCGACCACGTCGCAGGCGCTCACGCCCAGGTTCCATACGGCCATCGGCTCCCACTGTCTCCAGCATCCGGAGCCGGCGGTGAACAGGTCGTACGCGACGAGCGCCGGGTTCATGAGCGCCAGGAGCAGCCCTTGGCAGGCGACGACACGGCCCGTCACCCGGCTCGGGCGCCCGCCGCGCGTCACCAGCCAGAGCGCGAAGGCGAGAGGGACGGCGACGACGTGCGACCAGAGCAGGTACGCCATGACCGGAGCGGAGAACAACGTCGTCTGGAATTCGAAGGCGGGACAGGACGGGACGTCGCCGAACGTCGTGAATCCGAAGGACAGCTCACCGCCCGGAAACGCCCACGGCACCAGGGGCAGCAGCGTCATCACGGTCGCGAGCGCCCACAGCCCGAAACCCCGTGATCGCCACATCACGCCACTCCCGCTCCGGCCGACAAAACCAGAGGCACCTTATCCACAAAAGATCGAAATGTATGGATAAAAGGAAAGAAAGGGCCGCGGACGCCGTTCCCTCCGGTTCATCCGGCGTGCGCGGGGCGAAAAACGTGTTGCCCGCCCTCGTCGTGCTCGGACAGCCTCCCTCCTGTGGAACGAGTGATTCTGGCCGGGGCGGACGGCGCCCCGGCCGTCAGTTATGTCGAGGACGAGCGGTACGGGCTGCCGTGCGCCGATCGGGTCGAGGTCATCGGCCCGGGCGCGGTTGATGCGATCATGGCGAAGCTGCCGGGCTGGGCGGTGGTGGGGCCGGTCGACCTGGGCGAGGCGCTCGTCGCGCGCGGCGCCCGGGTGAGGCGGCACGCCCACGAGATGACCTGTGAGCTGCGTACGGCGCCTCCCGCCGAGGCCGGGGCGCCCGACGGCTTCCGGTTCACGCCCTGCGACCGCCCGGCGGAAGAGGTGTTCGCGGCGTGGCGGGCGGCCTATCCGCCGGACCACCCCGACCATCGGAACGTGGACGACGCCGCCGCGCTGCGCGACATCCTCACCCCGTTGCTGGAGGGCAAGGTGATCGGCGAGATCCTGCCCTGCAGCCTGCTCGCCGTGGACCGGGACGACGCGGTGGCCGGCGGTGTGCTGGTCACCGCCTTCCGCGGCCGGCCCTGGGTGGCCGAAGTCTTCCGCCACCCCGCCCGCACCCCCTCCGGCCTCGGCGCGCGCATGCTGGCCGCCGCGCGGGACGAGGCGGCGGCCGGCGGATGGGAGCGGCTGGGCCTGGCCGTGTCCGACGGCAACCCCGCCAGGCGCGTCTACGAACGGCTCGGCTTCACCCTGGTCGGCAGCTCGATGACCGTGGTCATCCCGAGCTGATCGACGTGACGAACTCCTTCAACTCCCGCTCGTAACGCCCGCGGTCGGCGTTCCAGGAACCCGTGTGCCCGCCTCCGCTCGTCCGTACGAGCCTGACGATGTCGGGGCGGGCCGCGGCGAACCGCAGCGCCGGGCCGATCGGCACGGTCGCGTCGTCGTCGTCCTCGAAGACCAGCGTGGGGATCGTGAACTCGCGGGCGTGCCGCAGGTGGTCGATGTCGTCGAAGGACACGCCGGTGCGCCGCTCGATGACCCATTCGCCCACCGACACGAGGAAGCCGGGCACGCCCATCTGCTCGGCCCCGAGGGCGATGGGCGCCCGCCAGTCGATCACAGGGCTGTCCAGGATCATGGCCTTGATCGGCTCGCCGGGCAGGTTGCGCACGGCCATCGGCACGATGCCCCCGCCCATCGACCAGCCGTACAGGACGATCCCGGTCGCACCCCGGCTCTTGGCGTACGCGATGGCCGCCGCGACATCCTGCCATTCGGTGGCGCCGAGATGGAACTTGCCGTCCGGGCTCGCCGGGGCGTCCTCGTCGTTGCGGTAGGTGATGCCCAGCACCGGCATCCCCAGGCTGTGGAAAACCGGCAGCACGCGCAGGGCCTCCGCCGGGCCGCCGTTGCGGCCGTGTACGGCGATCACCCAGGTCGTCGAGGTGCCCTCGGTCCGCCAGCCGGGGAAGTCGCCGAGCGGCGAGGGGATCTTCACGTCCGTGTACGGCACGCCGGCGGCGGCCGGGGTCGCGTGGCCCCACAGCCAGCGGTCGAGGTAGGCGCGCACTCCGGGCCGCAGCTCGCCGTGGACGACCTCGGTGACCTTCCTGGTCACCGTGCCGGCCCCGGTCGCGATCACCTGGCCCACCAGTGCGTTGCCGTCCGCCCAGGTCAGGCCGTACGTGCCGGGGGCGGCCGTGTCGGCGCCGCCCTTGATCGTGACCTGGTCGCCGCTGACGCCCGTCACCTCCAGGGGATAGCCGGAGGTGTGGACGGGGTCGATGACCAGGCCGGAGTAGTACCAGCCCGCGCCGCCGACGGCGGCCACCGCGAGCACGACGACGACGGCGAGCGTCCACAGCAGGCGGCGCCGCCATCGTGTCGTCCTGCGCATGGCCCAGAATCTACTGGGCCTTTTTCAAATGGTTAAGTGCGGATGACGCCTTTCGTGCGCATCAGGAACTCGCCGAGGTAGGCGTCGTGCGGGACCCACGGCGGCATCAGATACGTGGGGGTGTCCCCCAGGTAGACGTTCCTGATCGACGGGTCCTCCACCAACCGGTCGATCAGCCCGGCGTCCTCCGTGATCGCGGTCAGCACGAGCGTGTTCCGCAGCGGCTCGATGCCGTCCGCCAGGCTCCAGGGCGCGAACCACACGCAGGGGAACGACAGCTCGATGCCCGTCTGGGGCGCGTCCGGCCGGTCCACCACGAAGACGGCCGGCCGCAGGACCCCGCTGCCGTCGCCCAGATCGTCCACCACGCCGTCGCCGCCGAGCACCGGCGTCGCGCCGTTCACGTGGTCGAGCAGGTACTTCTCGATCGCGTGCGCGTCCGCGACCGGCTGGACGGGCAGCACCGCGCCGTCGTCCTCCGGCGGCAGGCTCGGGATCGCCGAGAGCCGTTCCGCGACGGCCTCCGCCACCGGCGCGGGATCGCCCTCCACGAAGACCGCGGTCGTGTTCACGCAGGCCGTCCCCCCGAAGGCGCTGACCGACTCCACGATCGTGCCCAGGTGGGACTGCCAGTCGTGCCCGGCGAGAAGGATCTTGGACCGTCCCGGGCCCTGCGGCAGCACCCTGACGTCGTTGCCGTACTTGTTCACGACCTCCTCGCCGCCGTACACCATGGCGAGGTCGGCGTCGCGGATGATGTCGTCGGCCACCGCGTAGTCGGTCGGCAGCAGCACCACCTGGTCGTCGCCGAACCCCGACTCCCGCAGTGCCGTGATCAGGCGGTGCGGGGTGAACGGCTCGCGCCGCGACGGACGCACCGCGACCCGGTAGCCGAGCGCCAGGGCCTCCAGCCACAGCGTGTGCACGCCGGGGTGGTTGCCGGCGGCGTGGACGGCGAAGACGTCGCCGCGCCGCGTCCAGACCGCCTGGCCGTTGCGGGTGAGCGGGTCGCGCCAGTCGTCCACCGCGCCCTCCGGACGGGCGTAGCGGGTGGTGCGGTACGCCTCTGCTGCGCGCCGTCCGATGCCGGAGGTCGCCGATCGGACCACGGTGATCGGCATCCCCGAGACACGGCTGACGATGTGCTGGTACTCCTCCGCGGGAATGCCGTCCACCACGCCGGTCGCGAAGAGCCGCCCCGCGCGGGCGAGGGCCGCCGCCCGCTCGTGGGCCGGCAGGGTCCGCGCCTCGCGCAGGGCCGCCATCGTCCGCTGGACGAACAGCCGCGGCACCAGGCTCAGCTCGGCGACCGGCGTCCCGGTCAACTCCGTGATCGTCAGCCGGCTGCGGCTGTGGTAGGGCCCGCCCGCACCCAGCGCGTCGAGCCGGATCAGCTCGTCCATCAGTACACCCCCTCGATGACCGTTTCGTTCTCGAAGGTGGGCAGCGGACCGACGTCGGCGACGGAGTCGCCCATCTGCCCAGGCGGCGGCGCCACGCGGGTGGCCAGGTCGCGTTCGAGGTTGTTGGGCAGCAGGAAGCTCTTGCTGACGTGGTGCATCACCACCTGGCCGCGGTCGCCGTACCGGACGACCTCCCCGGTCTCCTGGTCCACCACGGAGAACGTGATGTAGGGCGAGAACGTGTCGAAGATGACGAGGTCCTCCTCCGGCGACGCGACGCGCTCGGCCAGCCCGCCGAGGATCATCGTGCTGCCGTACGTGCCGTACAGCTTGACGTTCGGGAAGACCTCGGTGCGGAGCAGGTAACGGGTGTCGGGGTCCATGTGGGCGCCGCCCCAGCTGATCGCCGCGATCTTCGAGTTGATCAGATCGACGAGCGCGTTCCTGCGGGCCAGCCGGGTCAGCAACGGCGGCGTGGTCACCAGGACCCGCACGTCCTGGGTCTCCAGGATGTAGGTGCTCTGGTCGATCAGGTGCTCCGCGTAGCGCTCGGCCTCGTCGCCGCGGCCTTCGGCGATGCACCTCTTCACCCATCGGGGGTCCATGTCGACCGTGAACCGGATGCCACCCCGCCGCGCGGCCTGCCAACGGACCAGCTCGCCGAAGACGTGCGGCCCGGTCGGCCCGAGCGACAGCCAGTGGCCGCTCTCGGGATAGCCTCTCGCCCGCAGGTCCTGCTCGGTCCGGTGCATCAGCCGCTCCACCCAGTCCCGCAGCAGCACGACGCGCTTGGGCGGACCGGTCGTGCCGCCGCTCTCGTACACGCCGATCACGTCCGCGTCGGCGCCGTACCCCCGGGGGATCAGGTCCTCCACCCGGACGTCGCGCAGCTCGTTGGCCACGTTGGGGAACCGGCGCAGGTCCTCGAAGGTGCGCACGTCCTCACGCGGGTCGAAGCCGAGCGTCTTCGCCCGCTCCAGCCAGTACGGCGAGCCGGTCTCGGGGCTGAAGTGCCACCGCATGGCCGCCTCGATGAACTCGGGGCCCTCCGGGACCTGGTCGAGCGGGCAGTCGAGGATCGGATCTGTTGCCATATCCCGTCCCTTTGACTTGGAAATCCCCTGAAAAGCCAGGCTATTTCCGGGTGATTCGCCACCAGGTCAAGAGATTCCGCGACGGCGGAAAAAGATCGGGCACCAGATCCCAGGGCCGGATCTCAGAGGCGGTATCGCAGGGACGGGCCTTCGGGGACAGGCATTCAGGGGCGCTTCACGGGCGAGGGGAAGTGCGCTGCCACAGCCGGCCCTGGCCCTTCCCCGTCGCGGCCCGGCAGCGGGAACACACCCTCCGCACCTCGTCGGCCGCCCCGCCCGACTCGGGGAACGCGTCCGGCCACGGAACATGGTGGAACCGGTGCAGCCGCGACCGGCTGAGCGCGAGCCCGCACACGGTCTGGTTGGTGCCGGGCCACCACGCGTGCGCCTCGCCCGCGGGCTTGCGTACGCCGTCCTCGTCCCGCCACTCGCCCGAAGCGGCCACCGAAGGCTCCCCACGCGGCATCGCCCGCCTCCTCACGTCTCCGCCGCATGCTTCCCGTACACGGCGGGGCGAACCGTCAGCAGGGCACCTACCGGCCGCCTCCGGAATGGTTCACGATGCCGCGTCAAGTGGGTCACGTCGAGATCGGGCAGCCGACTGTCAAGCTGTGACCCACAAGGGCGGCGAACTCAGAGACGGCTGAGGAAATCCAAGCTTCGCTGCCAAGTCAGGTCGGCCGCGTCCTCGTCGTGGTCACGCAGATCGGCGTCCGTGTAGAAGTGCCCGACACCCGGATAGGTGAACACCTGCACAGCGGCCCCCGCGGCCGCCGACGCCTTCTCCCACGCGGCGACAGCCGTGGGAGGTGCGAACGTGTCCGGTTCGGCGACGTGCAGTTGCACCGGCAGGCCGCCTCGCGCCGACGCGGGGATCTCCGCGATTCCGTGCAGGAGCAGCACGCCTGCCGTGTCGCGCCGGTCGGCCAGCAGGGCCCCGACGACCCCGGCGCCCATTGAAAAGCCGGAGAGGACCGTACCGGCAGGCAGCCTCCCGATGGCATTCCGCGCCCGTTCCACGATGACGTCCCAGCCGATCCGGTTCATCAGGACGAATCCGTGATCGATTGTTGTGGCGGTCTCACCTGCGTACAGGTCGGGCGTGACGACCTCGTGCCCGGCGGCGCACAGACGATCAGCGGCGGCACGCTCGACGGACCGCAGCCCGTACACAGAATGGAACAGAGCGATGTGAGCCACACCGCCATCCTCTCCCTCCGGCACCGGTTCTCACGACGAGGCGGAAAATGGCGTGCCGGGGCTGGAAGGTGACAGGTAGCCTCTCCGGGAATCTGGGAGGGGCGTCGAAATGGGTCACGTCGAGATCGGGCATCTGACGCATGTGCTGCCCGACGGCAGGATGCTCCTGAACGACGTCTCGTTCCGGGTGGGGGAGGGCGTCAAGGCGGCCCTGGTCGGCCCGAACGGCGCGGGCAAGACGACCCTGCTCCGGATGATCGCGGGCGATCTCCAGCCGGTCGAGGGCACGGTGGCCCATTCGGGCGGCCTCGGCGTGATGCGGCAGTTCGTCGGCAACATCCGGGACGGCCGTACGGTCCAGGACCTGCTGCTCAGCGTCGCGCCCGAGCGGGTCAGGACGGCGGCAGAACGGCTCGACGCCGCCGAGCTCGCGATGATGGAGCGGGACGACGAGAAGACCCAGATGCGGTACGCCCAGGCGATCACCGACTACACCGACGCCGGGGGCTACGACATCGAGGTGCTCTGGGACGCCTGTGCGATGGCCGCCCTCGGCACACCGTACGACAGGGTGAAGTATCGCGAGGTCGCCACGCTGTCCGGCGGCGAGCAGAAGAGGCTGGTGCTGGAGGCGCTGCTGCGCGGGCCCGACCAGGTGCTGCTGCTCGACGAGCCCGACAACTACCTCGACGTGCCGGGCAAGGTGTGGCTGGAGACGGCGCTGCGCGAGACGCCCAAGACCGTGCTGCTGGTCTCCCACGACCGGCAACTGCTCGCCAACGCCGCCGACCGGATCGTCACGGTCGAGTCCGGCAACGTCTGGATCCACGGCGGCGGCTTCGCGACGTACGCCGAGGCGCGGCGGGAGCGCAACGAGCGGCTCGACGAGCTGCGCAGGCGCTGGGACGAGGAGCACGCCAAGCTCAAGCGCCTGGTGGTCATGCTCAAACAGAAGGCCACCTACAACGACGGCATGGCCCCGGCCTACCACGCGGCGCAGACCCGGCTGCGCCGGTTCGAGGAGGCGGGCCCACCGGAGCTCGCGCCGAAGGACCAGGTCATCAGCATGCGGCTGCGCGGCGGACGCACCGGCAAGCGCGCGGTGATATGCGAGGGCCTTGAGCTCACCGGCCTCATGAAGCCCTTCGACCTGGAGGTCTGGTACGGCGAGCGGGTGGCCGTGCTCGGCTCGAACGGCTCCGGCAAGTCGCACTTCCTGCGACTGCTGGCCGGAGAGGACGTGCGCCATTCGGGCACGATGCGGCTCGGCGCGCGGGTCGTCCCCGGGCACTTCGCCCAGACCCACGCCCGGCCGGAACTGCTCGGCCGTACGCCCTGCGAGATCGTCATGACCGAGCACGCCCGGCTGAAGAACGAGGCGATGAAGGCCCTGGCCCGCTACGAACTCGCCGGCCGGGTCGCCGAGCAGCGGTTCGAGACGCTGTCGGGCGGCCAGCAGGCCCGCCTGCAGATCCTGCTGCTCGAACTGTCGGGCGCCACGCTGCTGCTGCTCGACGAGCCGACCGACAACCTCGACCTGGCCAGCGCCGAGGCCCTGCAGCAGGGCCTGGACGCCTTCGACGGCACGGTGCTGGCGGTGACGCACGACCGCTGGTTCGCGGCCGACTTCGACCGCTACCTGGTCTTCGGCTCCGACGGGCGGGTGTACGAGTCACCCGAGCCGGTCTGGGACGAGACACGCGTGGTCCGCCCGCGGTAGCCGCGCTTTTCCGGCGAGGTCAGGCGGCGCTGTGCGGGCCGAGCAGGTCCGCCAGTCCGATGCGGGTGAGGAAGCGGGCGCGGATGCGGTCGGCGACCTCGCTCACCTCCGCCGACCCGTCGTCGAGCGGATCCACGTGCACCCGGAAAGGCCGCTTGCCGTGCGGGGTGTCCACGACCTCGACGACGGCGTCGGCGACCATGGACGCGTCGGCGCCGGGCGGCTGCAGCGCGGCCAGCCGTTCGCCCACCTGCTCCATCAGCGCGCCGTACCGCTCGTCGTAGGCCGCGATCACCGCCTGCTCGGCCGGGTGGCCGGCGTGGGCGAAGTGGTTGGTGCCCGAGGTGAACGCGCCGGGGACGACGATGGTGGTCTCGATGCCGAAGCGGGCCAGCTCGGCCGCGTACGACACCGCCAGGGCGTCGGCCGCCGCCTTGGCGGCGAAGTAGGGCGCGAGGTAGGGCGGGGTGCCGCCCCTGGTGGAGCTGGAGCCGATCCACAGCAGCAGGCCGTGCCGCCGCTCGCGCATGTGCGGCAGGACCGCCCGGTTGAGCCGCTGGCTGCCCAGCACGTTCGTGTCGTAGACGGCGGCGAGCTCCTCGGGGGTGAACGCCTCGGCGGGGCCGAGCACCATGTGACCGGCATTGTGCACGACCACGTCGATGGTGCCCGTCTCGGCCAGGACGGTCGCGACCGCGGCGGCCACCGACTCCTGCGAGAGCACGTCCAGCTCGACGGTGCGCAGGTCCACGCCGTGTTCCCTGGCATAGTCGGCCGCCTCGGCGACGCGAGGGGCGTTGCGGCCGGCGGTGGCGCGCATGGCCGCGTACACGGTGTGCCCGGCGCGGGCCAGGGCGCGCGCGGACAGCGCGCCGAATCCGGAGCTCGCGCCGGTGATCAGGATGGTCTTGCGCACGGATACTCCTTACGGGTCATGCGAACGTGATGACGCGGCGGCCGCCGCCGGACCCACCGCCCATGGCTTCGAGAGCCGCCGGGGCCTGGTCGAGGCCGATCGGCGTGATCGTGGGCAGGATGCGGTGCTGGGCGGAGAAGGCCAGCGTGTCGCGCAGATCGTGGGGCGATCCTGACGGGGAGGCCATGACGCGCAGCCGGTTGAGCACCATCGGCTGGGCGCTGAGGGTAAGCGGGGTGTTGTCGTAGCCGCAGAGCACGAGTGTGCCGTCGGGCGCGAGTCCGGTGAGGACGGCGGAGGCGGCCTCGTTGGAGGGCGCGGCGTTCAGGATGACGTCCGCACCGCCTCCCCACATCCTGAGAGCGGCGGCCGGGTCGGTGTCACGGCTGGCCACGTACATCTCCGCGCCGAGTTCCTTGGCGGTCCCCTCGCCCTCGGCCGACCGGCCGATCACCGCGACGCGGGCGCCCATGGCGACGGCGTACCGGACGGCGAGGGCGCCGATGCCGCCGGCGCCGATGATCGCCACCCGGGAGCCGGCGGTGGCGCCGGCCCGGCGCAGGGCGTTGAACGCGGTCAGGCCCGCGCACATCAGCGGTGCCGCTGCCACCGGGTCGAGCCCGGACGGGAGCGGGGTCACATATCCGCCCTTGAACAGGCCGTACTCGGCATAGCCGCCGTCGGCCGTGATGCCGGTGATGCGCTTGGCCGGGCAGAGGATCTGGTCGCCGGACACGCAGTAGTCGCAATGGCCACAGGAGTCGTACAGGAACTGGGCCCCGACCGCGTCGCCCACGGACAGGCCGGTGACGCCGCTGCCGAGCGCCGTGACCGTGCCGGTGATCTCGTGGCCGGGGACGATCGGGAAGCGGGCGAACGGGTAGTGCCCGCGGAGCAGGTTGAGGTCGGTGAAGCACAGGCCGCAGGCCGTGATCTTCACCAGGACCTCGCCCGGGCCCGGCTCCGGGATCTCACGTTCGATCAGGGACAGCGGGGTGCCGACCCCGGTCGCGAGTGCTGCACGCATGGTCTCCTCCGTCGGTCGCGGGTGACGCCCCCGCTACCGCCTTCACCAGCGTGCTGCGCGTGCTCCGGTGCAGCCAGGGGTGCTCAACCCCAGCTTCCGGCCAGCCCGAACGCCGGCCCGGGCGTGTCGCGCCAGACGTCGGCCGGGTCGAGCGCGTGCAATCGCGGCACGACGTCGGGGTCGTCGGGGACGAACCAGAGCAGACGCTGGGCGGCGTCGGCGGTGACGATGCTGTTGCAGGTGACCTTGAGGGTGCCGAGCACCGGGTTCACGATGCGCTTGTACTCCTCGTGGCGGACCTTGACCTCATGCGCCCGCCACAGCCCGGCGAACTCGTCGCCGGAGTCCAGCAGGTGGCCGACCAGCTCGCGGCCGACGGTGTCGGCGGGGCCGCGGCGGGCCACCGCGGCGCGCAGATCGGAGACGAGCAGCCGGGAGTGGTAGTCGTGGTCCTCCGGGGGATAGAGGTCGCGGGTGGCCGGGACGGTGAACCAGTGATAGAGGAAACTGGCCCGGATCCCGGTCAGCCCCGCCTGCGGGCCGACGAGGACCTGCGCGGTGTGGTTCTGCACCACCACCTCGTGCAAGTCGGTGATCACCATGGCGGGTGTGTCCTCGAGCCGCATCATGAGCTGCTGCAGCGCCGACTGTATCCGCACGGGCTCCGCCCCGAACGGCGCCGGATGGCCTGCCAGGTGGAACAGGTGGGCGGTCTCGTCCGGGCCCAGGCGCAGAGCGCGGGCCAGGGCGTGCACGACCGGCTCCGACGGGGTCTGGCCGCGCCCCTGCTCCAGCTCGGTGTAGTAGTCGGCGGACAGGCTCGCCAGCTCCGCCACCTCGTCCCTGCGCAGGCCGGGCACCCTTCGCCGGCCGCCCTTCGGCAGGCCGACGGCCTCCGGGCTCAGCCGGTCCCTGCGCGACCTCAGGAACGACCCCAGCTCCCCGAGATCCACCGCGTCCTCCCCGCTGCTCAGTGACTGTTTCCGCATGTCCATCCTTTCGCACGGCATTTCGGTGGGCTCCTCGGGGAAAGCAGAGGCGAGGGCGGCGGCGGCGCGGCCGGTCCGGTACGAGACACGCGTGGTCCGCCCGCGATAGACGGCCGGTAAAGATACCGGCGGGAGCGCGCGTCTCCCGGGGGCGGCGTCCCATTCAGCGGTTATGACGGCTAAGTGACGCGACGTTGCCACATGACCGTCGCACTCGCCCTCGCCGCGCTGGCGATGGCGTCGTGCGCGACGGAAGACAAGCAGGAGGGCCCGCAACCGCTGGCCCTCAAGGAGCAGGTGTCCTCGATCGTGCGCTCGGGGGCCGGGTACGCCGTGACCTGGGCGGGGGTGCTGAGCAACCCCAACCGCTGGCACTTCGGGGAGAACGCCGTCGCCGTGATCACGGCCGTGGACGCCGCCGGCAAGGAGGTCGTCCACCTGGAGCAGCCGCTGGACGCGGTGCCGCCCGGCCGCCCGCTGGCCTTCGGCGGCCAGGTCTCGAGCCACGCCCAGCCGGTCCGGGTGAAGATCGACTACCGTCCCGCCTCGTGGCGGTCCATCCCGCGCGTCCCGTCGGCGTTCCTCAAGTTCCCGATCTCGGACGTCCGCACCGACAAGCTGACGAACGGGTCCTACCTCGTCACCGGCTACGTGCTCGACCCGTTCCGCAAGCCCGCCGGCGGGCTCGCCGTCACGGCCCTGCTGCGTGACGCGGCGGGCAAGCTCGTCGGCGGGGCCACGTCGTACGTGGACGACGTGCGGCCGGGGGCCAGGCGCAGGTTCGTCATCACCGTCGAGGGCGTGCAGGGGGCGGTCGGTGCGACCGACGTGCAGGCCACGACCTGGGGCTCGACCGCCAAGACGTATGAGGATCTGGCCCGGGCCGGGGCCGTTCCGCTGCACACGGTCGCGCCGACGACGGAGCCGTTCGCCAAGGACCGCGGGTATCCGCCACCCAACGACCGGCGCCAGTGAGCGGCCCACTGCCGATCTTGACAGGACAGGCGGGTTACCGTAGCGGGATGGCCACCCCCAGGATCGTGCTGTTCGGAGCCACCGGCTTCACCGGCAGGCTCACCGCCGAGGCGCTCGCCGCACGCGGGGCCCGGCCGCTGCTGGCCGGGCGGGACCAGACGCGGCTGACCGCCCTCGCCGACGCGCTGGGCGGCGACCTGCCCACCGCGGTCGCCGACGTCGGCCGCCCCGAGTCCGTACGCAGGATCGTCGCGCCGGGCGACGTGCTGATCTCGACCGTGGGCCCGTTCGTCCGGTGGGGGGAGGCCGCGGTCGCCGCCGCGACCGAGGCGGGCGCGGTCTATCTCGACAGCACCGGAGAGCCCACGTTCATCAAGCGGATCTTCCAGCGGTACGGCCCCGCCGCGGCGGCCCGGGGCGCGGCCCTGATCACCGCCTTCGGATACGACTACGTGCCGGGCAACTTCGCCGCGGCCCTGGCCCTGCGCAAGGCCGGGCCGGGGGCCGTCCGCGTGGACGTCGGCTACTTCGTGGAGGGCGGCGTGGCGCGGCGCGCGAGCGCCGGGACCCGCGCCTCGGCGCTGGGAATGATCTTCGAACCGATGTACGGCTTCCGCGAGGGCCGCATCGTCCCCGAGCACGGCCGCACCCGCAGGTTCCTCGTGGAGGGCCGCGTGCGGCACGGCCTTTCCATCGGCGCGTCCGAGCACTTCACGCTGCCGCCCGCGCATCCCGGCCTGCGCGAGGTGAACGTCTACCTCGGCTGGCTGGGCGGGCTGACCAGGGTCGCGGGCGTGCTGGCCAAGGCGACCCCCGCCATCGCCGCCCTGCCGGGGGTCCGGCGGGCGACCGAGGCGCTGGCCGACCGGGTGCTGCGTACGGGCGGGGACGGCGCGCCGGCCGGGGCGGGCGTGTCGTCGAGCATCGTCGCCGAGGCGTACGACGCGGAAGGCCGCCGCCTGGCCGCCGTCCACCTCACCGGAGGCGACCCGTACGAGTTCACGGCCGGCGTGCTGGCCTGGGCGGCGACGACGGCGCTGGCCGATGGTGTGCACGGCACCGGCGCCCTGGGGCCCGTGGACGCCTTCGGCCTCGACGCGCTCACGAGGGGCTGCGCCGAGGTGGGGATGACCGTACGGGAATGACATGCGTCCGTACGGCGTCGCGCGCCGGAGGCCGGATTTTTCAGGATTAGTCGCGCAATAAAGCGATCAATTCCGGCAAGCCAACTGGACGGCGAAGTGTAAAAGCCGACGATGCGGCTACGTGACTTCGCCTGAATGGGTGGAGCGGGGAGTTACTGAGCATTTACTCTCAGTTATATGAATGATGGCGTCCTGGTCGAGGCGTTGCGGGCCCGGGATCCGGGAGCGCTGGCCGCCCTTTATGACACCTATGCGGGCAATCTCTACCGGTACTGCCGCACGTTGCTGGCCGGGCCCGACGCCGCCCAGGTCGCGCTGCGCGACACGCTGATCGCCGCGGAGGCCCTCGTCGGCTCGCTGGCCGATCCGGAGAGGTTCCGCCCCTGGCTGTACGCCCTGGCCCGTGGTGAGTGCATGCGCCGCCGCACGCCCGGAGAGGAGGACGGGCCGGACGCCGGGCCGGTCCCCGTCGCGACCGTGCCCTTCCCCGGTGTCACGGCCGAAGGCGCCGAGGCCGACCTGCGTCTCGTCGCGAGCAGCGCCGTGGGGGCGCTGTCGGTCGAGGACCGGGAGGTGCTCGAACTGGCGGCCCGGCACGGGATGACCGGCCAGGACCTCGCCGCCGTGCTCGGCGCCGGCGAGCGCTACGCCGAGGCGCTCCTCGACGCGGCCACCGAACGCCTGCGTGAGGCGGTGACCGTCGAGATCCTGGCCAGGCGTGCCACCCACGACTGCGCCCGGGCGTCCGCCATCCTCGAGGGGTTCACCGGAGAGCTCACCCCGCAGGCGCGGGCCCAGCTCACCCGGCACCTCGCGCGGTGCGAGACCTGCGCGCGCCAGCGCGTCCGGCAGATCTCCCCGGCCAAGGTGTTCGGCCTGCTCCCTCAGATCGCCCTGCCCGAGACGCTGCGGGTGCGGGTGCTCAGCAGCTTCATCGACCCCGAACTCGTCCCCTATCGGCGGTACGTCGCCAAGCGCGTCGGCGGACTCAACGTCGCGGGCTTCCCGAGGGCCGGTCGCCGCGAGGGCAGGCTGGCGCAGGCGGTGGCGGGCGCCGTGGCCGCCCTGGCGGCGGCGGCGACGATCGCGCTCGTGTTCGCCCAGTTCGCCGGCGACCTGCGCGAGCAGGCCGCCGACACGATCGCCCCGCTCCGGCTGCCCACGGCGGAGGCTTCGATCGGCCCCTCTGGCGGTACCGCCTCTCCCGAGGGGTCGTCGGACGAGGTCCACGGGGTCGGCGGGCGCTCGCCCGTGCCTCCGGTCTCCCGGGAGCTGGCCGAGCCGGTCGTGCCCGTGGTCTCCGTGCGGCCGGTCGCCCTGCCGCGCCCGGCGCCCCTGCCCGCACCCGTGCCGCCCACCGCCGGACGGCCGCACCGGCCCTCGCCGCACGGAAAGCCGTCCGGGCACGGGACAGGCGCGCCGTCCTCGCATGGCCCGGGCGCCTCGCCGTCCGGCCCGACGCCGGAGCCCACCATCACCCCCGTCACCCCCGGGACGTCGGGCACCCCCGGGACCGAGCCGGGTGAGGAGCCCACCCCCGGCGACTCCGATTCCGGTGGTCCAGGTTCCGGCGGCCCCGGTTCCGGCGGTCCAGGTTCCGGCGGCCACGTCCCGGGCTGGCCGCCACGGGGCGGACCGCCTCCGGCACACTGGCCGGGACACCGTCCGCCCTGGCGTGACCACCAGCACCATCCCCGTCCCCATCGGGAGTGCCCGCCGACTTCCGCGCCCTCCCGCAAGCCCTCCGGCGATCACGGCGGTCCCGCGGCCCTACCGCCGGGGCGCGGCGGACACGGCGGCCGGCACGAGACGCACATCGCCGGAGGCGGCGAGTGGGCACGGGGCGCCGGAGGTGCCGGGAGATCACAGCCCACCGGAGGCGGCGACAGGCAGCGCGCCGGAGGCGGCGAGAGGCAGGGCGGCGGGCGGGCACCCGGCGGCTCCGTAGGCGGCCCGCAGCGGGACGCCTGGCCAGGACGCGCCGGCCGGGACGGCTCCCGTCACGACGGTCCGGCTCCCGGTCGCCCCGGCCGGGACGGCTCCCTGCCGGGCATGCCGGGCGGAACCCGCGACGGCGGCTCGGAACGCGGAATGGAGCGCCGTGGCACTTCCGGCGGCCCCGCGTCCGGAAGCCCCGGAGGGTCCGGAGGGCCCGGAGGCGCTTTCCCTGTCTAAACGGGACGACCTACCGCATAGGTCGATTACTGGACGTAGCTTAGATGTGTACGGAGAGTAGTCGCCGGGAAGTGAGGGGAGTGGAGCAGGGAAGGGGAAGGAATTGCCACTCCTCAGAGCATCGGGGCTGGTCGCCGGGCTCGGGTCAAGTCTCGTCCTGACCTTCGGAGCCCCGGCGGGAGCCGATCCGAAGCCGTCCGCGAAGGACGTCGCCAAGGCGCGCCAGCAGGTGCAGGAGCGCGTACGGCAACTGGGCAGAGCCGAGGCCGACCTCGCGGTCGCGCAGTCCCGCAAGGAGGCGCTGAACAGCGAGGCCGAGCGGCTCGTGGAGGCGTACAACGGGCAGCTCGTCCAGCTCGACCAGGCGCGTGCCGCGTACGAGCAGTCGGCGCGGCGGGTCCGTCAGGCGTCCGACCAGGTCGCGCGGTTGCGCGGCGAGGTGGCGGCGAGGGTGGCCGAGGGATACAGCGGGGTGCGGCTGTCACCGTCCGCCGCGGCCATGCTCGGCGGTGTCGGCGACGTGCACGGCTTCCTGCGAAGAGCGAGCATGCTGACGCAGCTCGGCGACGAACAGACCGCTTCGCTGCAACGGCTGAAAGACGCGCAACAGGTCTTCGAGATCCTCCGAGAACAGGCGGCCCGTGCCTACTCCGAGCAGTCGCGCGGCGCCGACGAGGTGCGACAGGCGAAGGACGCGGCACAGCGGGCCGTCGAAGAACAGCTCGAACAGACCAAGCGGATCGAGCAGGAGAAAGCGGAGATCTCCAAACGCCTGGAGGCCGCCCGTGACCGCGTCGACGAGTTGAAACAGGCGAGGAGCAAGGCCCGGCAGGCGGCGCTCCCCGCGCGCAGAAGCCTGAATGTGCCGGCCTGGACCGGGCGGCTCGGGTCGGGACCCGGCGAGATGGCCGCCCAGTGGGCGCTCAAACAGATCGGCAAGCCGTACGTGTGGGCCGCCGCAGGCCCGTCGGGGTTCGACTGCTCGGGGCTGACGATGCGGGCCTGGCAGCGGGCCGGGGTGTCACTCGATCACTGGACCGGCACGCAGTGGACGTCGGGACGGCACGTCCCGCTCAAGGAACTGCGCACCGGCGACCTCATCTTCTACGGCCGGTTGAGCCGGAATCCCGGCGACATCCATCATGTGGGCATCTACATCGGGCGCGGCATGATGGTCCACGCCCCCCAGACGGGGGACGTGGTGCGCATCTCGCCCATCTGGCGCCACGATCTGGTCGGCGCCACCCGGCCCGGTTGATTCAGTGCTCCTCGTCGTGGTGCTCGGTCTCCTGGAAGCGCTCGATGCTGGCGAGGATCTCGGCCTCGGCCTCGACGCGGCCGACCCAGTTGGCGCCCTCGACCGACTTGCCGGGCTCCAGGTCCTTGTAGACCTCGAAGAAGTGCTGGATCTCCAGCCGGTCGAACTCGGCGACGTGGTGGATGTCGCGGATGTGCTCCATCCGCGGATCGGTCGCCGGAACGCACAGGACCTTGTCGTCGCCGCCCTTCTCGTCGGTCATCCGGAACATCCCGACGGCGCGGCAGCGGATCAGGCAACCGGGAAAGGTCGGCTCCTGGAGCAGGACCAGCGCGTCGAGCGGGTCTCCATCCTCACCGAGGGTGTTCTCGATGAACCCGTAGTCGGCGGGGTACTGGGTAGACGTGAACAGCAGGCGGTCCAGACGTATGCGGCCGGTCTTGTGGTCAACCTCGTACTTGTTCCGTTGTCCCTTGGGGATCTCAACGACAACGTCGAACTCCACTCGTTCCTCCGCATGAGTCCCCGGTCTCCCGGGCTGGCGTTAATGTCTCGTAGGCGTGGTCAAGGTCGGCGCGAAATGAGGGTGTAGTGGTGCGACGTGAGCGGTGGATGGTGGTGGCCACCCTCGCCCTGCTGCAGATCTTCGTCGTCCTCGCGGGCACTTATCTGATCACCCATGACGCCGACAGGACCCCGGCTCCGGTCGCGTCTCCGAAGCCGACCCCGATCCCCCTGGTGACCGCGGGTCCGGTTCTGGCCGCGGTGGGGGACGGGGCTCTCCCCGCCAAGGGTACTTTGACCACCCGGCTCACCGCTGCGATGGGTGACCCCGCCCTCGGCGGCAGCGTGGCCGGGATCGTGCTCGACGTCACGACGGGAACGCCGATTTTCGACGGCCGCTCGGGCACCGCCATCACCCCGGCCTCGACCACCAAGCTCGTCACCGCGCTGACGGTGCTGGCCACGGTGGGGCCGGACGCCCGCCTGGCCACCCGGGTCGTGCGGGGGGCGTCCGCCACATCGATCGTCCTGGTCGGCGGCGGCGACCCGACCCTGGCCGGCCCGCGGACGAGCGCCGCCGAGCAGGAGGAGATCTACCCGCGGCCCGCGTCGCTCGCCCGGCTCGCCTCGAGCACGGCCAAGGCGCTCAAGGCGGCGAAGCTCACCTCCGTGGACCTGTCGTACGACGCCTCCCTGTTCGGCGGGCCGCGGACGGCGCCGGGCTGGAAGCCGACGTACATCCCGGAGGGCAGCGTCGCCCCGGTGTCCGCGCTCATGATGGACGAGGGCCGGGCGGCCAACGGCGCCCGCTTCCCGGATCCGGCGCAGGCCACCGCCGACGCGTTCGCCACCCTGCTCAGGAAGAACGGCATCAAGGTGGGCAAGGGGGTCGACTCGGCCAAGGCGGCGCCGACCGCGCAGGAGCTGGCCCGGGTGGAGTCCGGCCCGATCTACGCGCTCGTGGAGCGGATGCTCACCCACAGCGACAACGACCTCGCCGAGGCGCTCGCCCGCCAGGCCGCCGTCAAGGAGGGCCTGCCGCACACCTTCCAGGGCGTGCCCACGGCGGTCGGGCGCGTGCTCACCCGCCTCGGCGTGACCGGCGGGGTGGAGGTCCACGACGGCAGCGGGCTGTCCACCAGGAACAGGATCACGCCGACGGCCCTCGCCCGCATCCTGGCCGTGGCGGCGTCCCCCGCCCATCCGGAGCTGCACTCGCTGATCAGCGGCCTGCCGGTCGCGCATTTCAGCGGGACTCTGCACAACCGATATGCAAAGTCCGATTCGAAGGCCGGCGCCGGATTGGTACGCGCGAAGACGGGCACTTTGAACGGGGTGAACACCCTGGCGGGCATCGCGTACACGTCCGAGGGCCGGCTGCTGACCTTCGCGTTCATGGCCGACCAAGTGGCCAACCCGCCGGAGGCGATCTCCGCCCTCGACAAGATGGCCACGATCGTCTCCCAGAGCTAGCGTCCCCTCTCGCGCCTGCATGCGCGGCGAGAAGTCGGAGAACGTACGGTGGTGGGTATGCAGGTGATCGACTGGGATCTGGCCGTCGCGACCGGGGTGCGCCTTGTGCGGCCCGGCCCTCAGGTGAGCCGTGAGGAGGCCAGGCAGGCGGTCCTCGAGCTGCGGCGGCTGTCGCGGGACGCCGAGGGGCACGTGCGGGAGTTCACCCGCATCGACTCGGCGACGCCCGAGGCGGCGACCGTGGTCGACCGTCCCGGGTGGATCCGCGCCAACGTGGACGGCTTCCGCGTGGTGCTCGAGCCGCTGACGCAGAAGATGTCGAACATGCCGGCGGTCGTCGGCGCGGTCGGCTCGCGCATCACCGGGCTCGAGGTCGGCGCGGTGCTGGCCTTCCTCGCCTCCCGGGTGCTCGGGCAGTACGAGCTGTTCCTCCCGCCCGACCCCTCGGGCAACGCCCCCACCGGCCGCCTGACGCTGGTGGCGCCCAACATCGTGCACGCCGAGCGCGAGCTGGGCGTCGATCCCCGCGACTTCCGTCTGTGGGTGTGCCTGCACGAGGAGACCCACCGGGTGCAGTTCACCGGAGTCCCCTGGCTCAGGGAGTACGTCCGCAGCCAGATGACCGAGTTCCTCCTCGCGTCCGAGATGGACCTGGCAACCCTGCTGGAGCGCCTGCGCGCCGCCTCCGACGCCGTGGCCGACGCCTTCAGGGGCGGCGAGGGCAACCTCATCGAGGCCATCCAGACGCCCGAGCAGAAGGCCGTGCTCGACCGCGTGACGGCCGTGATGACCCTGGTGGAGGGGCACGGCGACTACGTCATGGACGCGGTGGGCCCGTCCGTCGTGCCGTCGGTCGCCGAGATCCGCGCCAAGTTCCAGCGCCGCCGCGAGGGCGGCTCGCGCTTCGACCAGCTCGTCCGCCGGCTGCTCGGCATCGAGCTGAAGATGAAGCAGTACGCCGAGGGCTCCCACTTCGTCCGCACCATCGTGGACGAGGCCGGCATGGAGTCGTTCAACAAGGTCTGGACCTCGCCGGAGACCCTGCCCGACCGTGGGGAGATCGCCGACCCGCACGCCTGGATGTCCCGCGTCCTGGCCTCCGCCTGATCGCCACCCCGAGAGCCTCCGCCTGATCGCCACCCCCCGGGCCTCCGCCTGACTTCCGCTCACCCGCCCGGGCCCGCCGGACGCGCGTTTCCCCATGCCCGCCGCGGGCGGCCAGAATGGCCGCATGGGCCCGCATCCCGCCGTCGCCGACGTCCGCCGCGCCGTACGGCTGTCGCTCGCGGACCTCGCCGTCCCCCGGGGGGCGGGGGAGCCGTCCGGTGCGCTCGTCCTCGTGGCCTGCAGCGGCGGCGCCGACTCGCTGGCGCTGGCGGCGGCCACCGGCTTCACGGCCCCGCGCCTGGGCCTGCGCGCCGGGCTGCTCACCGTCGACCACGGCCTGCAGGAGGGCTCGGCCGGCCGGGCCCGCGACGTCGCACGGCTCGCGCCCACGCTCGGTCTCGACCCGGCCGAGGTGCTGACCGTCACGGTCGGCACGGCAGGGGGCCCCGAGGCCGCGGCGCGGGAGGCCCGCTACGCCGCGCTGTCCGCCGCGGCCGGGCGGCTGGGCGCCGCCGTGGTCCTGCTCGGCCACACGCGCGACGACCAGGCGGAGACCGTGCTGCTGCGCCTGGCCCGCGGCAGCGGCACGCGGTCCCTGTCCGGCATGGCGGAGGCCTCCGGGATCTACCGGCGGCCCCTGCTGGGGCTCGGCCGGGCGCGGACCAGGCAGGCGTGTGACGCCCTCGGTCTTCAGCCCTGGGACGACCCGCACAACGACGACCCGGCCTACACCAGGGTCAGGGTGCGGCGCGACGCCCTCCCGGCGCTGGAGGCCGCGCTGGGGCCGGGGATCGCCGAGGCGCTGGCCCGTACGGCCCGGCTGTGCCGGGACGACGCCGACGCGCTGGACGCGTGGGCGGACGCCGTCCACGCGAAGTCGCGCGGCCCCGGAGGGGAGCTGGACGTGTCGGTGCTGGCGGACGTGCCGGGGGCGGTGCGGCGGCGGGTCATCCAGCGGGCGGCCGTGGAGGCGGGGGCGAACGCCGCCGCGCTCGCGGCGGTGCACATCGAGGCGGTCGAGCGCCTGGTGACCGGCTGGCACGGGCAGAAGGGGGTGGACCTACCCGGGGGGGTGGGGGTGGTCAGGCACTGTGGCACCCTTGTCTTCGCCGTGGACAACCTCTCGCTCGCGTAAGGAAAACCCCAGGTGGACGCAGCCGACATGGGCAAGGATCTCTCCAGAGTCCTCATCTCGGAGCAGGAGCTACAGGAGAAGATCAGAGAACTGGCGGGCCAGATCGACGCCGACTACGCCGGCAGGGAACTGTTGATCGTCGGCGTGCTCAAGGGAGCGGTCATGGTCATGGCCGACCTCGCCCGCGCGCTGCACGTGCCCGTGCAGATGGACTGGATGGCCGTTTCCTCGTACGGCGCGGGGACCATATCGTCCGGCGTCGTGCGGGTGCTGAAGGATCTCGACACCGACATCGCCGGCCGGCACGTGCTCGTGGTCGAGGACATCATCGATTCCGGGCTGACCCTCTCGTGGCTGATGAACAACCTGAAGTCGCGCAACCCGGCGTCCGTGGAGATCTGCACGCTGCTGCGCAAGCCGGACGCGGTGAAGGTCGAGTTGGACGTCCGTTACGTCGGTTTTGACATCCCCAACGAGTTCGTCATCGGGTACGGGCTCGATTACGCGGAGCGGTATCGCAACCTGCCGTTCATCGGGACTCTTGCGCCTCATGTGTACGGAGGGGAGTAAGCCCTTAGCGAAGTGACCCTCGAATCAGGCGTTATTGGGCGCCAGGTCGGGGAACACGGGGTTGGCTGACGTACGTTGGAAAGGCAAAGCCGGAGCCGCTCGGGCAGTTACCCGTCGCGGCTGCCGGGTGTACCTTCGGATATCCGCGGGAGGCCGGTCGGCCGCCCCGCGGTAGCCAGAAGGAGCGGTAAGGGATGCCGCGACCCCGGGTTTTCCCGGGGCAGGCCTTGGTCAGGAAGGGACGGGCCCGCCGGGGTTCCGCAACGGATGGATCTCAAGCGATTTACACGTGGCCCACTGCTGTGGATCCTGGGCATCGTATTGCTTCTCCTGCTCGTCACCACGATGTTCGGCGGCGGCGGCAACTACACCACCGCCGACACCTCGACGGTCGTCCAGCAGATCCAGCAGGGCAATGTCAAGAGCGCGACCGTGGTCGACAAGGACCAGCGTGTCGAGCTGACGCTGAACCGGCCCGTCGAGGTCGGGGGCAAGACGACCGACCGCATCCAGGCCCTGTGGGTCGAGGGTCAGGGCGTCCAGCTCACGCAGGCGCTCGAGCAGGCCAAGCCCACCCAGGGCTGGACGGTCGACGTGGCGAAGGAGAACTTCCTCGTCAGCCTGCTGGTCAGCTTCCTGCCCATCATCATCATCGTCCTGATCTTCCTGTTCATCATGAACCAGATGCAGGGCGGCGGCTCCCGGGTCATGAACTTCGGCAAGTCGCGGGCGAAGCTGATCACGAAGGACACCCCGAAGACGACCTTCGCCGACGTCGCGGGGGCCGACGAGGCCATCGAGGAGCTCCAGGAGATCAAGGAGTTCCTCCAGGCCCCGGCCAAGTTCCAGGCCATCGGCGCCAAGATCCCCAAGGGCGTGCTGCTGTACGGCCCGCCCGGCACCGGCAAGACCCTGCTCGCCCGCGCCGTCGCGGGTGAGGCGGGCGTGCCGTTCTACTCGATCTCCGGTTCCGACTTCGTCGAGATGTTCGTCGGTGTCGGCGCCTCCCGCGTCCGCGACCTGTTCGAGCAGGCCAAGGCGAACGCCCCGGCGATCATCTTCATCGACGAGATCGACGCCGTCGGCCGGCACCGCGGCGCGGGCCTCGGCGGCGGCCACGACGAGCGCGAGCAGACCCTGAACCAGCTCCTCGTCGAGATGGACGGCTTCGACGTCAAGGGCGGCGTGATCCTCATCGCCGCGACCAACCGCCCCGACATCCTCGACCCCGCGCTGCTGCGTCCCGGCCGTTTCGACCGGCAGGTCGTCATCGACCGGCCCGACCTGGAGGGCCGCAAGGGCATCCTCCGCGTCCACGGCCGTGGCAAGCCGTTCGCCCAGGACGTCGACCTCGACGTGATCGCCCGCAGGACCCCCGGCTTCACCGGCGCCGACCTCGCGAACGTGATCAACGAGGCGGCCCTGCTGACCGCCCGCCAGGACCAGAAGCTCATCACGATGACGACTCTCGAGGAGTCGATCGACCGCGTGATGGCCGGTCCCGAGCGCAAGTCCCGGGTCATGTCGGACCAGGAGAAGAAGATCATCGCCTACCACGAGGGCGGTCACGCCCTGGTGGCCCACGCGCTGCCCAACTCCGACCCGGTCCACAAGATCACGATCCTGTCCCGCGGCCGCGCCCTCGGTTACACGATGACGCTGCCGATGGAGGACAAGTTCCTCGCGACCCGGTCCGAGATGATGGACCAGCTCGCCATGCTGCTCGGCGGCCGCACCGCGGAGGAGCTCGTCTTCCACGAGCCCACCACCGGCGCGTCCAACGACATCGAGAAGGCGACCTCGATCGCCCGCCGCATGGTCACCGAGTACGGCATGAGCGAGCGGCTCGGCGCCCGCAAGTTCGGCAGCGGCAACGGCGAGGTCTTCCTCGGCCGTGAGATGGGCCACGAGCGCGACTACTCCGAGCAGATCGCCTCCGCGATCGACGAGGAGGTCCGCCGCTACATCGAGAGCGCGCACGACCAGGCGTGGGAGATCCTCGTCCAGTACCGCGACGTGCTCGACAACCTCGTGCTCGAGCTGATGGAGAAGGAGACGCTCTCCCGGGAGCAGGTCCTCGAGATCTTCTCGCCCGTCGTGCCCAAGGAGAAGCGTCCCTCCTACGCCGGCTACGGTAAGCGGCTGCCGTCCGACCGTCCTCCGGTCATCACGCCCAAGGAGCGCGCGAACGGCAACGGCTCGGCGCTGCCCGCCGGCGGCACCGGCTCCACCCCGTGGGTCAACGACCAGTCGGCGCAGCGGGACGAGGCCTGACCATGGCCGAACCCATGGTGGGGCCGCCCCCCGGCTTCGACCACGACCGGATCGAGAAGGCGGTCCGGGAGATCCTGTTCGCGATCGGGGAGGACCCCGATCGCGACGGGCTCCGGGACACCCCGGCCCGCGTGGCCCGCGCGTTCGCGGAGCAGTTCGCCGGCCTGGGCCAGCGGCCCGAGGACGCGCTGACCACCATGTTCGACGCGGACCACGACGAGATGGTGCTCGTCAAGGACATCGAGGTGATGTCCACCTGCGAGCACCATCTGCTCCCGTTCCACGGCGTGGCCCACATCGGCTACACCCCGAACGACAAGGGACGCATCACCGGCCTGTCCAAGCTGGCCAGGCTGGTGGACGTCTACGCCCGCAGGCCGCAGGTCCAGGAGCGGATGACCTCGCAGATCGCCGACGGCCTGATGCAGGTGCTGGAGCCGCGCGGGGTGATCGTGGTCATCGAGGCCGAGCACATGTGCATGACCATGCGCGGCGTGCGCAAGCCCGGCGCCAAGACCATCACGTCGGCCGTCCGGGGCGACTTCCGTTCCAGCGAGGCGACCAGGGCCGAGGCCATGTCGCTGATCCTGCGCGGCTGAGCGCGGGCGACGGCCGATTGGGACGCCGCTCCTGCCCGACGGGCACCGAGTCTCGGGGCACTAGTCTTGACCCCATGACCGCAGCGAGTGTGCCCGGTATGCCCGAGTCTGGGCGCTGCCTGGTCATGGGCGTGGTCAACGTGACCCCCGACTCCTTCTCCGACGGCGGGCAGTGGTTCGACGCCGACGTCGCGATCAGGCACGGCCTCGACCTGGTGGCCGAGGGCGCCGACATCGTCGACGTGGGCGGCGAGTCCACCCGCCCGGGCGCGGCGCGGGTGTCGCTGGAGGAGGAGCTGCGCCGGGTCGAGCCGGTGATCCGCACGCTCACCGAGGAGGGCGTGACGGTCAGCGTCGACACCATGCGCGCGGAGGTGGCCGAGGCGGCCGTCGCGGCCGGGGCGAAGCTCGTCAACGACGTGAGCGGCGGGCTGGCCGACCCCGTGATGCCGCGGGTGGTGGCCGCGACCGGCGTGCCGTACGTCGTGATGCACTGGCGCGGGCACAGCCGCGACATGGACAGCCGGGCCATCTACGGCGACGTCGTGACCGAGGTGGCGGAGGAGTTGCGCAAGCGGGTCGACTCCGTGCTGGCCGAGGGCGTGCGGGAGGAGCAGATCGTGCTCGACCCCGGCCTCGGCTTCTCCAAGAACGCCGAGCACAACTGGGCCCTGCTGGCCGGCATCGGCGAGCTGAACCGCATCGGCCGCCCGTTGCTGATCGGAGCGTCGAGAAAACGCTTCCTCGGGCGCCTGCTGGCGGGGCCGGACGGCGAGCCCCGGCCGTTCGACGGCAGCGACGACGCGACGCTCGCCGTCACCGCGCTCGCGGCACGGGCCGGCGCGTGGTGCGTGCGGGTGCACCGGGTGCGGCCGAACGCCGACGCGGTGCGGGTGGCCGCCGCGTGGAGGGCAGCAGCCGTACGACACGCTGACGAGGGCCGGTGACGACATGCCGACAGGGACGCCTATGAAGGACATCGAGGAGCTCAACCAGGCGTTCTACAACGCCATCGAGAGCGGCGACCTCGACAAGATGTCGGAGATCTGGATCGAGGACGTCCCGGGACGTCCTGCCATGTGCGTCCACCCCGGCTGGCCCATGCTGACCGGGCGGTCGGAGGTGCTGCGCTCCTGGGCGCTCATCATGGCCAACACGCCGTACATCCAGTTCGTGCTGACCGACGTGCAGACGACCGTGATCGGGGACGTCGCCGTGGTCACCTGCGCGGAGAACATCCTCACGGCCGCGGACACCGACGAGCCGGGCTTCGCGGCAGGCCGGGTCGTCGCCTCCAGCACCTACGTGCGAACCGGGACCGGATGGCGGCTGTGGCTCTACCACGGCTCACCGGTCCTGCAGAGCGACGACGACGAGGAGGATCAGGAGCAGTGACGGCGCGGGCGGCGACCAGTCGCGACACCGTGCGCTTGACGGGCCTGCGGGCCCGCGGCAGGCACGGCTGCCTGCCCGCCGAGCGCGAGCTGGGCCAGGAGTTCGTGATCGACGTGGCCCTGTGGTTCGACACGGCCCCGGCGGCGGCGGCCGACGACCTGACGCTCACCGTGGACTACGGCGCACTGGCGGCGGAGCTCGTCCGCATCGTGGAGGGCGAGCCGGTCAACCTCATCGAAACCCTCGCCGAGCGGCTGGCGGCGGCCTGCCTGGCCCACGAGCTGGTCGAGCAGGCGGAGGTCAGCGTGCACAAACCGGCGGCGCCCATCCCGCTGCCGTTCGGCGACGTGGTGGTGACGATCAGGAGGGGCCGCGCATGAGGGTCGTGATCGCGCTCGGCAGCAACCTCGGCCGCCGCATCGACAACCTCCAGGGAGCCGTCGACTCGCTGTTCGACGCCCCCGGGCTCACGTTCGTGGCGGTGTCGCCGGTCTACGAGACCGATCCGGTCGGTGGCCCCGAGCAGGGCCCGTACCTCAACGCCGTCGTGGTCGCCGAGAGCATGCTCGATCCCCGCACGCTGCTCGACCGTGCGCAGAGCGTCGAGAACGCGTTCGGCCGCGAGCGCAGGGAGCGGTGGGGCCCGCGCACGCTCGACGTGGACCTCATCACGGTCGGGAACCTCATGTCGGACGACCCCGAGCTCACGCTCCCGCACCCCCGGGCGCACGAGCGAGCGTTCGTGCTGGTCCCGTGGGCGCAGGCCGATCCGGCGGCGGTGCTGCCCGGGCGCGGGTCGGTGGCGGCCCTGCTGGCCGACATGGACCAGAGCGGGGTGCGGCTGCGGCCCGACCTCGTGCTCGAACCCCCGGCCTGATCGACGAGGAGTCCCCGCGTGAAGCCCACCAATCCCGGCGTGCTCGTCGGTCTCGTGGTCGTGTTCGGCCTGCTCACCTGGGGGCTGCTGCGGCAGTTCTACTCCGTGGTGCCGACCCTGCCGTGGACCGCGATCCCCACCACGCTGCTGCTGGCCGTCGGCGAGGCGTACACGGGCTGGCTGACCCGGGCGAGGATCCTGCGCCGCCCGGACACCAAGCCCGTCGAGCCGCTCGCCGTGGCCCGCCTGGCGGCGCTGGCCAAGGCCACGGCCTACGCCGGGGCGGTGTTCGGCGGCATCTTCGCCGGGTTCGTGGTGAGCGTGCTCGACCTGCTCGACCTGGAAAAGCCCCGCCAGGACGCGCTGGTCGGGGGTGGGTCGTTCGTGGCCTGCGTGATCCTGATCTGCGCGGCGCTGTTCCTCGAGCACTGCTGCCGGGTGCCCGGCAAGCCTTCCGGGGAGACGTGACCCCTACTTGTCGATGTCGCCCACCACGAAGAACATCGAGCCGAGGATCGCGATCATGTCGGCGACCAGGTTGCCCGGCAGCATCTCCCGCAGCACCTGGATGTTGTTGTAGGACGCACTGCGCAGCTTGAGCCGCCACGGCGTCTTCTCGCCCCGCGACACGAGGTAGTAGCCGTTCAGGCCGAGCGGGTTCTCCGTCCAGGCGTACGTGTGGCCCTCGGGCGCCTTCAGCACCTTCGGCAGCCGCTGGTTGATCGGTCCCGGCGGCAGGTGCCGCAGGCGCTCGACACAGGCGTCGGCCAGGTCGAGGGAGACCTTGACCTGTTCGAGCAGCACCTGGAACCGGGCCAGGCAGTCCCCGGCCGACCGGGTCACGACCTTCACCGGCAGCTCGCCGTACGCCAGGTAGGGCTCGTCGCGCCGCAGGTCGAAGTCGACGCCCGAGGCCCGCGCGATGGGGCCGCTCACGCCGTACTGCATGATCGTCTCGCGGTCGAGCACGCCGACACCGCGGGTGCGGGCAAGGAAGATCTCGTTGCCGGCGATCAGTTCCTCGATGTCGGGCAGCCGCCGCCGCACGGCCGCGACGGCGGCGGTGACCCGGTCGAGCCAGCCCAGGGGCAGCTCCTCCTTCAGCCCGCCCACCCGGTTGAACATGTAGTGCATGCGGCCGCCGGAGATCTCCTCCATGACGTGCTGGAGGGTCTCCCGCTCACGGAAGGCGTAGAAGACCGGCGTGATCGCGCCGAGCTCTAGGGGATAGCTGCCGAGGAACATCAGGTGGCTGAGCACGCGGTTGAGCTCGGCCAGCAGCGTCCTGGCCCACACCGCCCTGGGCGGGGGCTGCATGCCCAGCATGCGCTCGACCGCGAGCACGACGCCCAGCTCGTTGGCGAACGCCGACAGCCAGTCGTGCCGGTTGGCGAGCACGATGATCTGCCGGTAGTCGCGCACCTCGAACAGCTTCTCCGCGCCTCGGTGCATGTAGCCGACGATCGGCTCGGCGGCCGTGATGCGCTCGCCGTCGAGGACGAGCCGCAGCCGCAGCACGCCGTGGGTGGACGGGTGCTGCGGGCCGATGTTGAGGATCATGTCCTCGGTGGCCAGCTCCCTCGCCTGCACGGCGTCGGCTCCCGCGCCGATCCCCACGATGCGTTCGGTGCGCACGCCCTCCTGCTCGGTCGTCATGCCGTCCATGCTTTCACGCTCGCACCGTGCGGGCGAAAGCCTCCCGTGAGGTCAGTGAGACCCCCAGCCTGACCTTCCCAGCCGTCAGGCGGCGGCGATCTCGCGTAGCGCCTCGATGAGGCGGTCGACGTGTTCGGTGGTCGTGCCGATGCCGACCGACGCCCGTACGGCGCTGAACGTGCCGTCCGCGCAGCCGCCGTCCTCCCCGCCGCCGAGGAGGTGGCGGACGAACGGGTGGGCGCAGAACTTGCCGTCCCTGACGCCGATGCCCCACTCGGCCGACAGCGCCTCGGCGACCTCGCGGGCCGTGCGGCCCTCGACGGTGAACGACACGATGCCGACGCGCGGGTGGTCCTGACCCCACAGCGACAGCTCGCGTACGCCGGGGATCTCGGCGAGACCGGCGCGCAGGCGGGTGAGCAGCCGCTCCTCCTCCCGCACCAGCGCGGTCCAGCCGGTCGCGGTCAGCGCGTCGCAGGCGGCGGCGAGCGCGATCGCGCCGAGCACGTTGGGGGTGCCCGCCTCGTGCCGCGTCTCGGGGTCGTCGCTCCACTCGGTGGTCTCGCCCACCGCCTGTACGGCTCCGCCGCCACGCAGGTAGGGATCGGCGTCGGCGAGCCAGTCGGGGCGGCCCACGAGCACCCCGGAGCCGAACGGGGCGTAGAGCTTGTGCCCGGAGAAGGCCACGTAGTCGAGGTCGAGCGCGGCGAGGTTGAGCTCGCGGTGGGGGACGAGCTGGGCGGCGTCCACGGCGATCCGCGCGCCGTGCCGGTGGGCGATGTGGGCCAGCCCGGCGATCGGCCACAGCTCGCCCGTGACGTTGGAGGCCGCGGTCACGACGAGCAGGGCGGGGCCGTCGATCGCGGCCAGCGCCTCGTCGGCCGCCCGGATCGCCTCGCCGGGGAAGGCGGGCGGCGCGAGCCGTACGGCGTTCGGCCAGGGCAGCAGCGAGGCGTGGTGCTCGGTCTCGAACACGACGACGGTGGTGCCCTCGGGGAGGCTGCGGGCCAGCAGGTTCATTGCGTCGGTCGTGTTGCGCACGAAGACCAGCGCGTCGCCGGGACGGGCGCCGACGAAGGCCCGCACGGTGTGCCTGGCCTGCTCATACCTGGCCGTCGTGAGCTGCGAGGCGTAGCCCGCGCCCCGGTGGACGCTGGAGTAGGCCGGCAGCGCCGCCGCGACGGCGGCGTTCACCGGCTCGAGACAGGGCGCGCTCGCCGCGTAGTCGAGGTTCGCGTACGACACGAGCCTGCCGCCCTTGACGGGCACCTCCAGGCCGGCGCCCACGACAGCCGGCAGGCGCACGGGCTCGGAGATGCGGTTGACGGCCTGCTGGACGAAGGTGAGTGCGGACAACGCCATGCCTCCTCGGGGTTGGGGACCCCGGCCATGGCATCGGGAAGGCGGAGCCCGCGCTTGCCCGGCACACCTCGTGCCGGACCCGGTCCTCACCCGGGGCACCCCGCCGCGAGCGCGAGGGTTGCCGGCCAGCAAGCCGGGGCTTGACGCTGGCACTCATGACCTGGACGGCACTATAACCCGACACCGCCCCCCGGCCGCAAGTGCGGACGATCCCAAGCGGAGTCAGTCGTCGTCGACCGTGACACCGAGGATGTGGGCGAACATCGGCGCGAGTTCCATCAGCTGGACGCCGCTGATGGTCGCGCCGCGCAGCGCGTCGTAGCCGTCGGAGATGCCCAGGGACACGGCGCCGCGCAGGTCGACCCGGGACAGGCGCGCCTTGTCGAACCGCACCCGTTCCAGCGTGGAGCCGGGGAAGGCGACACCGGTCAGCGCCGCGCCCGCGAAGTCCACGTCGCGCAGCGTGCACTCGACGAACGAGACCTCCCGCAGGTCGGCGGCGCGGAGGTTGACCGAGTCGAGCTTGCACCGGTGGAAGAGCACGTGGTTCATCTCGGCGCCGGGCAGCGCCGTGCCGGCCGGGGCGCTCGTGATGATCTCCGCATCCGCCCAGACGGACTCGGTGAGGTCGCCGCCCACCCAGCGCACGCCGTTCAGCCACACGTCCGAGAACCGGGCGCGCCGATACCGGCCGCCGGCGAACGTCACCGAGGTGAACGCCGACTCGATGAACCGCGCGTTGGAGGCGTCGGCGTCCTCGAACTCCTGCCCGTCGAACAGGACCGTGTCGTAGTCGCCGCCCTGAGCGAGCCGGCCCTCGAACGGCTCGAGGTGATCGGCATAGGGCAACTCGCCGAGTTCGCGGGGTTCCCTGCGATGCTGTTCGCGGCGCTTGGGCATCGCCCCAACCTACGCCACGACGGACCCGCACGTCCGTACTCCCGAGCGAGGTATTTCATCCGTATTGTTGTCCATTGTGAAGTTTGATCCCTGGAATGCCGAGTTCATCGCGGACCCCTACGACGCCTACCGCGACCTGCGCGACAACGATCCGGTCAGCTTCTTCGAGCCGACGGGGCAGTGGCTGATCGCCCGCCACGCGGATGTGAACGCGCTGCTGCGCGACCGGCGCCTCGGCCGGTCCTACCTGCACGTGGCGACGCACGAGGCGTTCGGCCGCGAGCCCGAGCCGGAGTTCCAGGAACCGTTCTGGCGGGTGATCCGGGCCGGGATGCTCGACGTCGAGCCGCCGGTTCACACGCGGCTGCGCCGCCTGGTGTCCAAGGCGTTCACGCCTCGCATGGTCGAGTCGCTGCGCCCCCGCGTACGGAAGATCGCGACCGAGCTGACCGAGGGACTGGTCGAGCGTGGCGGTGGCGACCTGCTGGCCGAGGTGGCCGAGCCGCTGCCGGTCACCGTGATCGCCGAGATGCTGGGCGTGCCCGAGGCCGACCGCCACCTGCTGCGCCCCTGGTCGGCCGACATCTGCGGGATGTACGAGCTGAACCCCTCGCTGGAGGCCCAGCACACGGCCGTACGCGCGGCGACGGAGTTCGCCGGCTACCTGCGCGAGCTGGCCAGGGCGCGCAGGGAACGGCCGGGCGACGACATGATCTCGGCGCTGGCCCAGGTGGTCGACGACGGGGACCGGCTGACCGAGGACGAGCTGATCGGCACCTGCGTGCTGCTGCTCAACGCCGGGCACGAGGCCACGGTCAACGCCACCGGCAGCGGGTGGTGGGCGCTGTTCCGCAACCCGGGTGAGCTGGAGCGGCTGCGCGCCGACCCCGGCCTGATGCCGACGGCGGTCGAGGAGTTGCTGCGCTACGACACCCCGGCGCAGATGTTCGAGCGATGGGTGCTGGAGGACGTCGAGGTCGGCGGGGTGACGATCCCCCAGGGCGTGGAGATCGCGCTGCTGTTCGGCTCGGCGAACCGGGACCCCGAGGTCTTCGCCGACCCCGACCGTCTCGACATCGGCAGGGCGGACAACCCGCACATCTCGTTCGGCGCCGGCATCCACTTCTGCCTCGGCGCGCCGCTCGCGCGGGTCGAGATGGCGGAGTCGTTCGGCGCCCTGCTGCGGCTGGCGCCCACGCTGGAGCTCGCCGAGGAGCCCGCCTGGAAGCCCAGCTACATCATGCGCGGCCTCGAGTCACTGAAGGTCACCGTCTGACACGACGCCCGCGTGGTGGCTGACCGTGTGGTGGGTGACCGTGGTGTCGTAGCCGAGCAGGACGGCCTGGGCCCCGGGCTCGACGACGGCCGTGCCGGGGTCGTCCCCGGCGAAGCGGCGGATCGCGTCCATCGAGTCCCACAGCGTCATGACCTGGATCTCCACCCGGCCGTCGGCGGCGTCCCGCCGCAGCAGGTACGCGCCACGGTGCCCGTCCACATCGCGCAGGGAGGGCAGGACCGACGCGGTGAAATGCCGCTCGTAGCCGTCCGCGCCCTCCGGGGTCGCGCTCGCGCGCCAGATTCTCGCGATCAAGATCTCTCCTCTCGATGTCGTGACTGGCTGAGCCAGCCGAAGCCGCCGAGACCGGCCGGGTCGATCAGCTCGGCCTCCTGGGATGCCCGGCCGAGCGCGCGTACGTACCCGACGGGGTCGGTGGACGCCAGCGCGAGCGGCGGGCGGGTCCCGGCGACCCCCAGGTCCCGCAGCGCCTCCCGCTGGGTGGTGAGCGTGGTCGCCCGCGCCCCCGCCCGCTCGCCCGCCGCCGCGCAGGCGTCCAGCGCGACGTGGGCGGTGATGTCGCATGATCCGTCCGGTGTGGGCGGCACCATCGCGCCGTCGCGATATCCGGCGACCGTGCCGCGCGGGGGCCGCCGCCCGGCCAGATGGGCGTAGTCCACGGCGACCGCCGTGCCGCGGGCCAGCCGTGCGATCACCGAGGCCCACGCCTCGTCGCGCGGGCGGCCGATCTCGGCGCGTTCCCCCGGCGAGCGCAGCGGCCACCAGCGCTCCAGCCAGGCCAGGTCCTCGGGGCAGGGAGCGGGCCCGAGCCGTTCGCCGCCGGTCGAGGTGTCCACGAGCACCAGGCGAGGGCCGTCCGGCGTCATCTCGGCGATGTCGAGCGGCACGTTGTCCAGCCACTCGTTGGCGATCAGCAGGCCGCCCGCCCCGTACGGCGCCTCCGGCTCCCAGGCCACCCGGGGGTCGAGATCGCCGGGCCGGGGGGACAGGTCGACGGCGGTGACCCGCAGCCGCTCCGCGAGGTCCGGCGGCGCGGCGGCGAGCACGCGGGCGGCCAGCAGGCCGTTGCCGCTGCCCATGTCGACGAGATCGACCGGGTCGGGCCGGCCGAGGGCGGCGTCCACCCGCAGGAGCAGGCGCAGCACGGCCTCGGCGAAGACCGGTGAGGCATGCACCGACGTGCGGAAATGCCGGTCGGGGCGCTCGCGCAGGTAGAAGCCCTCCGCGCCGTAGAGCGCCCGCCGCATGGCCTCCCGCCAGGTGACTTCCACAGCGCTCCACGTTAGCGACACGCCGAGGCCGTGACGAAAAGTAGTCACTTTCGTACTTATGGCTCAACATAGGCCCGTGAGAAACGGGACAAAATCCGACCGTTGGGCCACGCCCGGGCCGGCGGGAGCGCCGCCGCTACGCTGAACCGAGGGGAGGCGTCATGGACACAAGTGACCGCCCGGCGCGGCTCGCCGTGGGAGTGCTCGGCGCGGGACGGGTCGGCTCCGTGCTCGGAGCCGCGCTCATGCTCGCGGGTCATCGCGTGGTGGCGGCCAGCGGCGTGTCCGACGCGTCGGCGCGGCGGGCCGCCGACCGCCTCGGCCTGAAGCTCAGCAGGCCGGACGAGGTGATCGCCCGGTCCGAGCTGGTGCTGCTGACCGTGCCGGACGACGTGCTGCCCGGCCTCGTCTCGGGCCTCGCCGCCACCGGCGCCGACCTGCGCGGCAAGCTGCTCGTGCACGCCAGCGGCGCGTACGGCCTGGGCGTGCTCGACCCCGCGGCCGAGGCGGGGGCGCTGCCGCTCGCGCTGCACCCCGTGATGACGTTCACCGGCAGGAGCGACGACCTGACCCGGCTCAACGGCTGCTCGTTCGGCGTCACGGCGCCCGACCTGCTGCGGCCGGTGGCCGAGGCGCTGGTCATCGAGATGGGCGGCGAGCCGGTGTGGATCGCCGACCGGGACCGGCCGCTCTACCACGCCGCCCTGGCCGGCGCGGCGAACCACATGGTGACGCTCGTCGCCGAGTCGCAGGAACTGCTCGCGAAGATCGGCGTGGAGCATCCGGGCCGGATGCTCGGCCCGCTGCTGAGCGCGGCACTCGACAACGTGCTGCGTCTCGGCATCAGCGGGCTCACCGGGCCCGTGGTGCGCGGCGACGCGGGCACCGTGCGCAAGCACGTCGACGCGCTGATCCTGGCCGCCCCCGAGGCCGCGGACGCGTACGTCGCCCTCGCGAGGCTCACCGCCGACCGGGCGCTCGCGGCGGGCCTCCTCAAGCCGGAGGCGGCCGAACGCCTTCTGGACGCCCTGGGAGGGAACATATGGACCTGACCGTCGCCGCCGACCGCGCCGCCCTCGACAAGGCGAGAGACGCGCTCGGCCCCGGGAGGATCGCCCTGGTCCCCACGATGGGGGCGCTCCACGAGGGCCACCGGTCGCTGATCCGGCTGGCGCGCGACCACGCCGACCACGTGGTGGTGAGCGTGTTCGTCAACCCCCTGCAGTTCGGCCCCAACGAGGACTTCTCCCGCTATCCCCGCACGTTCGACGCCGACCTCCGGGTGTGCGAGGAGGAGGGCGTGAGCGTGGTCTTCGCGCCCTCGGCCGATGACATGTACCTGCCGGACCGCCAGGTGGAGGTCTCGGCCGGCGGCATGGGCGGGGTGGTCGAGGGCGCCTTCCGGCCCGGCCACTTCGACGGCGTGCTGACCGTGGTGCTCAAGCTGTTCAACCTGGTGCGGCCGGACGTCGCGGTCTTCGGGCAGAAGGACGCCCAGCAGCTCGCACTGATCCGGCGGATGGTGGCCGACCTCGACGTCCCGGTGTCGATCGTCGGCGCCCCGACCGTGCGGGAGCCCGACGGCCTCGCCCTGTCGAGCCGCAACAGGTATCTGTCCGAGGCCGACCGCCGCACCGCGCTCGCGCTGTCGCGGGCGCTGCGGGCCGGGGCGGCGCGGGCCCAGACAGCAGGGCCGGCCGGGATCCTCGACGCCGCGCGGGCCGTGCTCGAGGAGGCCGCCCGCTTCGCCCCGCCGCTGCTGCTCGACTACCTGATCCTGGCCGACCCCGCGACGTTCGCGCCGGTCGGCGACGACCACCGGGGCGAGGCGATCCTGGCCGTGGCCGCCAAGGTGGGCACCACCCGCCTCATCGACAACGTGGTCCTGACCCTGTAGAGGGCTCGCCGGCTCAGGCTGCCCCGGCGCGCAGCGTGAACCAGAAGGTGGGGAACGGGTTCGTGCCGGGTGTGACGTCGACGAGCTCCCAGCCGGTGAACCTGGCACGCAGCTCGTCGGCGGTGACGCCGGAGAACGTGTCGTCCAGCGCGCCGGGGCCGTATCCGAACATCAGCAGCAGCGCGCCGGGAGCGGCGCGATGGGTGAGCCCGGCGGCGTAGGCGTCGCGGCGGTGCGGCGGGATGCCGCAGTAGCAGCTCAGGTCGAAGAACAGATCGTAGGGGCCGGGCGCGTCCAGCTCGTCGAGCCGGGTGACGTCTCCGTGCAGCAGCCGTACGGCCGCTCCCGCCGCCTCGGCCTTCTCCCGGGCCTGCTCGACCGCGCGGTCGATCAGGTCGACGGCCACGACCTCCCAGCCGTGCCGGGCCAGGTATATCGCGTTGGTTCCGGTGCCGCAGCCGAGCTCCAGAGCGCGGCCGGGCGGCAGCGCGCCGTCCCCTTCCCCGCGCCCCTCTATCAGGGCGACCAGCTCGGGCGGCGTCACGCCGGTGTCCCACGGCGGCTTGCCGGCCCGGTAGTACTCCTCCAGCGCTTGGCGCACGGCCTCCTCCTGATCGACGTCCGCGTCCGTGTTCGGCCTGCCCATGACCCCTCCCGGTTCTTAGAGTCGAACTCTAGTGACTGACTCTAGAGATATACTCCCGCCATGGACACCGTCAAGCGGCCGGACAAACGGGCGGAGCGCTCACGCCGCACCCGGGAGAAGGTCATCCAGGCGGCGCGGGAGCTGTTCGTCGCGCAGGGCTACGGGGCGACGAGCCTGCAGGAGGTCGCCGACCGCGCGGGCGTGGCCGTCCAGACGGTCTACTTCGTCTTCGGCAACAAGCGCACGCTGTTCAAGGACGTCGTCGACACGTCCATCGCCGGCGACACCGAGCCGGTGGCCGTCATGGACCGGGAGTGGTTCCGCGCCGCGTGCGCCGAGCCCACCGCGGCCGGGCAACTGCGCGCGCACGTCCGCGGCACAAGTGAGATCCTCGGCCGGGTCGCCCCGCTCATGCCGATGATCGAGTCCGCCGGGGCCGCCGACCCGCAGATCGCCGCGCAGTGGCCCGACGGCCCCGATCCGCGCTACGTCGTGCAGCACGCCGCGGCCCAGGCGCTGGCGGGCAAACCGGGCGCCCGCCCGGACGTCTCCGTCGCGATGGCGGCGGACCTGCTGTTCTGCCTGCTCAGCCCGCAGCTGTACCTGCTCTTCGTCCAGGACCGCGGCTGGTCGCCGGACAGGTGGGAGGAATGGGCCTGTGCCACTCTGACCGCCCAGCTCTGCACCGACTCCGCGGCCTGCCGCGTGTAGGAGGGGCCGGGGCGTCACCATCACCCGGGGGGCGTTATCGTCATTATGACGAAAGGGGATCCCCTCATGGTGGCGCTCGCACGCAGACTCACCGCCCCCGCACCCGGCTGGACCGTCGAGGCCGACACGGTCGTGATCGGGTCCGGCATCGCCGGCCTCACCGTGGCGCTGCGCCACGTCGAACTCGACCCCCGGGCGCGGGTGCTCGTGGTCACCAAGGACGTGTTGTCGGCCGGGTCGACCCGCTGGGCCCAGGGCGGCATCGCCGCCGTCCTCGACCCCGAGGACACCCCCGACGAGCACCTCCGGGACACGCTCGTCGCCGGCGTCGGCCTGTGCGACGAGGATGCCGTACGCGTCCTGGTCACCGAGGGCCCCGACGCGCTGAAGCGGCTGATGAGCCACGGCGCCGAGTTCGACCGCGACACCGACGGCGAGCTCCAGCTCACCCGCGAGGGCGGCCACCACCGCAACCGCATCGTCCACGCGGGCGGCGACGCGACCGGCGCCGAGGTGCAGCGGGCCCTGGCCGAGGCGGTGCTGGCCGAGCCCCGCATCGAGGTCATCGAGCACGCCCTCGCCCTCGACCTCCTTCTCGACGCCGAGGGGCACGCCTGCGGGGTCACGCTCCACGTGATGGGGGAGGGCGCCCGCGACGGCGTCGGCGCCGTACGGGCCGGGGCCGTGGTGCTGGCCAGCGGCGGCATGGGCCAGGTCTACGCGGCCACGACCAACCCCGTCGTGTCCACCGGGGACGGCGTGGCGCTGGCGCTGCGGGCCGGCGCGGTGGTCAGGGACATCGAGTTCGTGCAGTTCCACCCCACGGTCCTGTGGCTGGGGGAGGGCTCGACCGGCCAGCAGCCCCTCGTCTCCGAGGCCGTGCGCGGCGAGGGCGCGGTGCTGATCGACGCGTCGGGCGAGCGCTTCATGCAGGGCGTGCACGAGCTGGCCGACCTCGCGCCCCGCGACGTCGTCGCCAAGGCGATCATGCGTCAGATGGCGCGGACCGGCGCCGACCACGTCTACCTCGACGCCACCCACTTCGGCGAGGAGAAGTGGCGCTCCAGGTTTCCCACCATCTTCGCCGTCTGCCGCGAGCACGGCATCGACCCCGTCACCGAGCCCATCCCCGTCGCCCCGGCCGCCCACTACGCGAGCGGCGGCGTACGCACCGACCTGTACGGCAGGACCAGCGTGCCCGGCCTGTACGCCTGCGGAGAGGTGGCCTGCACGGGCGTGCACGGCGCCAACCGGCTGGCCTCCAACTCGCTGCTGGAAGGGCTCGTCTACGGCGAGCGCATCGCCGCCGATCTGGCCGCCAAGAAGCTCACCCCGCGCGAGCCCGTGCGGGACGATCGGCCCGAGGGCCTGGCAGACCCGCGTACGCGGCCGAGGATCCAGGGCCACATGAGCCGGGGCGCCGGGGTGCTGCGCAGCGACCGGAGCCTCGCGCAGGTCGCCCGCGCGCTGTCCGACGCCCGCTGGACGCCGGTCGCGGTCGAGCCCTGCACCGAGTCGTGGGAGGCGACCAACCTCCTCACGGTGGCCTCCGCGCTGGTCGCGGCCGCGGCCGTGCGCGAGGAGACCCGCGGCTCGCACTGGCGGGAGGACCACCCCGACCGCGACGACGCCCACTGGCGGGCGCACATCGACATCGCCCTGACGGCGGAGGGACTGACCTTGACGTACACGCCTCACGAGGAGCTGCGGACCGAGCTGGACAAGGCCGGCCTCGACCCGGACGCCGTGCTCGGCCTCGTCCGGGCCGCGCTTGAGGAGGACCTGGCCGGGGGACAGGACGTGACCTCGGTCGCCACCATCCCCGCCGACCAGCGGGCGGTCGCCGACGTGGTGGCCCGCCAGGAGGGCGTGGTCGCCGGCCTGGCCGTGGCCGAGACCGTCTTCCGCCAGGCCGCCGGGCAGGTCGAGGTCGAGCGGCACGCCGCCGACGGCGACCGGGTGCGCCCCGGCGACGTGGTGATGACCGTGCGGGGCGCGACCAGGGACCTGCTCACGATGGAGCGCACCGCGCTCAACTTCCTGACCCACATGTCCGGCATCGCCACCCAGACCCGCCGGTGGGTGGACGCCGTCGAGGGCACCGGCGCCCGCATCCGCGACAGCCGCAAGACCCTGCCGGGGCTGCGCGCCCTGGAGAAGTACGCCGTCCGGGCCGGCGGCGGGGTCAACCACCGGATGGGCCTGCACGACGCCGCCCTGATCAAGGACAACCACGTCGTCGCCGCCGGAGGCGTCGCCGAGGCGTTCCGCGCCGTACGGCAGGCCTTCCCCGGCCTGCCGATCGAGGTCGAGGTGGACCGCATCGACCAGATCGAGCCGGTCCTGGCCGAGGGGGCGGAGGAGATCCTGCTCGACAACTTCACCGTGGACCGGCTCGCCGAGGCCGTACGGCTGGTGGCCGGGCGGGCGAGGCTGGAGTCGAGCGGGGGGCTGACCCTGGACGCGGCCCGCGCGGTCGCCGAGACCGGGGTCGACTACCTGGCCGTCGGCGCGCTCACCCACTCGGCCCCGGCACTCGATCTGGGCCTGGATCTTCGTGAGGCATAATCGGGGAATGCTGCTCACCATCGACGTCAGCAACACCCACACGGTGCTGGGCCTGTTCGAGGGTGAAGAGGTGATCGAGCACTGGCGGATCGCCACGGACCCCCGCCGTACGGCGGACGAGATCGCGGTGGTGCTCCAGGGTCTGCTCGGGCAGTCGCCGCTGCTCAAGGACGCCGACATCAGCGGCATCGCGATCTGCTCCACGGTCCCGTCGGTGCTCAACGAGATGCGGGAGATGTCCCGGCGCTACTACGGCGACGTCACGGCGGTGGTCGTCGAGCCCGGCGTCCGCACCGGCGTCCCGGTCCGGATGGACAACCCCAAGGAGGTCGGCAGCGACCGCATCGTGAACGCGCTCGCCGCCACCACCCTGTACGGCGGGCCGTGCGTGATCGTGGACTTCGGCACGGCCACCTCGTTCGACGCCGTCTCGGCCAGGGGCGAGTACGTCGGCGCGGTGACCGCGCCCGGCCTGGAGATCTCGGTGGACGCGCTGGCCACGGCCGGGGCCCAGCTCCACAAGGTCGAGCTGGTCCGGCCCCGCTCGGTGATCGCCAAGAACACCGTGGAGGCGCTCCAGTCGGGCATCATCTACGGCTTCGCGGGCCTGGTCGACGGCATCGTGGACCGCATGACGGCCGAGCTGGCCTCCGACCCCGACGACGTCACCGTGGTCGCCACGGGCACCGGAGCCCCGCTCGTCATCGGCGAGGCCCGTACGATCGACGTGCACGAGCCCTGGCTCACGCTGATCGGCCTGCGGCTGGTCTACGCCCGTAACGCGTCCTGACGACTCCCTCGCGTACGGGACCATAGAAGGCAGGATCCCGTTCAGAGAGGACTGACGTGATGGACGCCGACTGGGTGGCGCGTTTCGCCGATGAGGTCATCGCCGAGGCTGAACGGCGCGCACCGGGCAAACCCGTCGTCTGCGCGTCCGGCCTCAGCCCGTCCGGCCCGATCCACCTGGGCAACCTGCGCGAGGTGATGACCCCGCACCTGGTGGCCGACGAGATCAGGCGGCGCGGCTACGAGTGCGTGCACATCATCTCGTGGGACGACTTCGACCGCTTCCGCAAGGTTCCCGTGGGCATCGACCCCGCGTGGAACGAGCACATCGGCAAGCCGCTGACCACCGTCCCGGCCCCGCCCGGCAGCGAGTACCCGAACTGGGCCGAGCACTTCAAGGCGCCGATGATCGCCGCGCTCGACGAGCTCGGCGTGGAGTTCCACGGCATCAGCCAGACGCAGATGTACACCTCCGGGGCATACCGGGAGCAGGTGCTGCTCGCCATGCGCGAGCGGCGGCGGATCGACGCGATCCTCGACCAGTACCGCACCAAGAAGGCCAAGGCCAAGGAGGTCACGGACGCCGACGAGGCCGCCGCCCTGGAGGGTTCGGGGGCCGCGAGCGAGGACGACGGCTCCGGCGCCGGGGGCTACTACCCCTACAAGCCCTACTGCTCGGTCTGCGACCGTGACCTGACCACGGTCACGTCCTACGACGACGAGACCACCGCGATGTCGTACACCTGCGTGTGCGGTCACAGCGAGACCGTCCTGCTGTCCGAGCACACCCGCGGCAAGCTGGTGTGGAAGGTCGACTGGCCGATGCGCTGGGCCTTCGAGGGCGTGGTATTCGAGCCCTCGGGCGTTGACCACAGCTCGCCGGGCTCGTCGTTCGTCGTCGGCGGTCAGATCGTCCGCGAGGTGTTCGACGCCCCGCAGCCGATCGGACCGATGTACGCCTTCGTCGGCATCAGCGGCATGGCCAAGATGAGCAGCTCCAAGGGCGGCGTGCCGACCCCGGCCGACGCTCTGTCGATCATGGAGCCCGCGCTGCTGCGCTGGCTGTACGCCCGCCGCCGTCCCAACCAGTCGTTCAAGGTCTCCTTCGACCAGGAGATCCAGCGCATGTACGACGAGTGGGACACGCTCACCAGGAAGGTGCAGGACGGCACGGCGCTGCCGGCCGACCAGGCGGCCTACCGCCGCGCGTCGAGCACGGCCTCCCGGGCCCTGCCGGAGACGCCGCGGCGGCTGCCCTACCGGACCCTGGCCTCGGTCGTGGACATCGCCACCGGGCACGAGGAGCAGACGCTGCGCATCCTGCGCGCGTTCGACCCGGAGATCTCCGGGCTGGACGAGCTGCGGCCGCGGCTCGACCGCGCCCAGCACTGGGTGAACACGTACGTGCCCGCGGAGGAGCGCACGCAGGTGCGCGAGACGCCCGACAAGGAGCTGCTCGACACGCTCGGCGAGCAGGACCGCGAGTCGCTTCGCCTGCTGGTGGAGGGCCTCGACGAGCACTGGTCGCTCGACGGGCTGACCACGCTCGTGTACGGCGTGCCGAAGGTGCAGGCCGGGCTCGACATGGACGCCAAGGCGGCCACGCCCGAGTTGAAGGCCGCCCAGCGCGCCTTCTTCGCCCTGCTCTACCGGCTGCTCGTCGGCCGCGACACCGGCCCGCGGCTGCCCACGCTGCTGCTGGCCGTGGGCCGCGACCGGGTGCGCGAGCTGCTCGGCCGCGCCTGACCCCGGCATCCGATCTCCTGAGAGCGGGCCGGACGGCATGGCCGTCCGGCCCGCGCCCGTTCTGTCCCGGGTATGTCAGCGCACACCAGGGCAGGAAACTCAGCGCAGAGAATTCAGGGCAGAAAGTTCAGGGCAGCAGGACCAGCCGGCCGCGCAGGCCGCCCTTCCGCAGGCGTTCGTGCGCCTCGGCCGCCCGCTCCAGTGGGTAGGTGCCCGCGACCCGCATGCTCAGCCGTCCCGCCTCGGCCAGCTTCGCGACGTCCCGCAGTTGTGCCGTGTCGGCGCGGACGAACACCGTCGAGACCCGGATGCCGCGCAGCGGGACGGGGGCCAGCCCGGCGCCGACGGCGACGAACGCGCCCCCGTTGCGCACGGCGTCCAGCGCGGGCAGGCCGACGACCGCCGCGTCCACCAGGCCGTGCACGCCGCCGGGAACGGCGGCTCTGACGGCCGCGGCCAGGCCGGCGCCCCTCGGCACGAACCACTCCGCGCCGAAGCCCCGCACCAGCGGCTCGTCGCCGGGCGCGGCGACCGCCGCGACCCTGAGCCCCCGCGCCACGGCCAGTTCCACCAGATAGCCGCCGAGGCCGCCTGCCGCTCCCGTGACGAGCAGGGTCTCACCCTCGGCGAGCCCGGCGAGATCGAGCGCCTGGACGGCGGTGAGCGCGTTCAGCGGCAGCGTCGACGCCTCGGGCGCGGCCACCCCGGCCGGCGCGGGCGCGACCGCCGTCTCGTCGAGCACCACCAGGTCCGCCTGGGCCTTCAGCGGATCCGTCAGCCGGTCCGACAGCCCGATGACCCGCTCCCCCGGGCGTACGCCCGTCACTCCCGGGCCGGCCCGGTCGACCACGCCCGCCACGTCCCAGCCGAGTGCGTAGGTCTCCAGGCGCGGCATGAGCATGCTGTCGGCGAGGGCACCCGCGGCCGTGAGCAGGTCGACGGGGTTCACCGCCGCCGCCTCGACCCTGATCCGCACCTGCCCCGGCCCCGGCTCCGGCTCCGCCACATCGACGACCTGTATGGCTCCGTCCCGTGCCACCACTGCTCTCATGGGTCCCTCCTCATCGCTGTGGAAGGGAGCGTATGGAGAGCTGCTTTCTTTCGGTAAGAAGGCACCTGGAAGTGCGTAAGGGAGGAGAAGGGAAGACGATGGTGACTCAGACGGCGGCCGAACGGCGCGAGGAGGAGCGCCGGCGCTACAACGCGTACGTCGCGACCTGCCCGTCCCGGCAGCTGCTCGACACCCTCGGCGACAAGTGGGTGAGCCTGGCGCTCACCGCGCTCGCGCACGGCCCGCTCCGCTACAGCGAGCTCGCGCGGACGATCGCCGGCGTCAGCCGGAAGATGCTCACGCAGACGCTGCGGACGATGGAGCGCGACGGCCTGGTCTCCCGCACGGTCACTCCCTCGGTGCCGGTCCGGGTCGATTACCGGCTCACGCCCCTGGGCGAGGACCTCATGTCGCTGCTCGAAGCGATCAAGCACTGGGCCGAGATCCACATGGAGGATGTCGAGGCGGCCAGGGAGGCGTACGACCGGCGCTCCGACTCGGAACCTTGACGACCTTCAGCGGAGGCGTTTACCTTCCCTGAAGGGTGGGCCGACGAAGCATCGTCGTGGGGAAGGGCGGACGATGGGTGTTCCCGAGGTCGTCTACCGAGGTGACAATCTCGCCTCGGACCTTGACCGTGCCGGTCTCACCGAAGAGGATCTGCTTCTCCTCGCGGAGCTGGCCAAGGGCGTGACCGCCGACCGGGTGGGCCGCAGTCTCGACGTCAGCGGGCGCACCGTGCGGCGCCGGCTGCGGTGCATCTGCGACCGCATCGGCGTGGCGACCGCGATCGAGGCCGTCGCCTGGGCGGCACGCCGCCGCCTCATCTGACCGCGAACGCGACGCCCTCCGGCGAGGAAGGGCCCAGCCGGCTCCGGCGAGGGAGGGCTCAGTCGGCGACGCGCACCGCTCCCGCGAACGGCCGTCCGGCGATCCTCGCGATGTGGACGACGTCTCCCGTGCGCGGCGCGTGGATCATGTAGCCGTTGCCGATGTAGATGCCCACGTGGTGCAGGTCGGAGTAGAAGAACACCAGGTCGCCGGGGCGGAGCTGGTCACGGGGGATGTGCGTGCCGGCCGTCCACTGGTCGCCCGTGTAGTGGGGCAGGCTGATGCCCACGGACTGGTAGGCCGCCATGACCAGGCCCGAGCAGTCGAAGGAGCCCGGCCCCTCGGCGCCCCACACGTACGGCTTGAGCTGCTGCCTGAGGGCCCAGCGCGCCGCCTGGGCGGCCTTGCCGTCGCCGATGATGGGGAACGACGTCCTCGAGCGCGTCTCGCTGCCGATTGTCTGGGAGACCTGCCGGTAGAGGCTGCTCTCGGTCTTCTTGATCAGCTTGGTGATCTTGTCGCGCCGCGAGTCGAGGCCGCTGAGGAGCTTCTTGACCTCGGTCTGCCGGGCGGAGGCGCTCTCCCTGGCCCGTGCGGCGGCGTCCATGGCCTTGGTGACCTCGGCGACCTCCTGGCTCTGCTGCAACTCCAGCGCGTACGTCGTGGAGGCCTGGTCCAGGTATCGCCGGGGGTCGGCGTCGCTGTCGATGAGCACGAGCGCGTTGCCGAGCCCGTTGGTCATGTAGGAGTGCTGCGCGAGGGCGCTCGCCTTCTGCCGGCGGACCTCGAGCTCCGCCTCGCTCTTGGCGAGGTTCTTCTTGGCGAGATCGGCGGACCGCTCGGCCGCCTTCAGGCGCACCCGCTCGCCGTTGTACTGCTCGGTGAGCGTCTCGATCTCGGTGTAGAGGCCCTCGACCTGAGCTGTGAGCTCCTTGAGGCTCGGCTTGGGGTCGGCGGTGGCGCGGACCACCGGGGCGCCGAACGTGATCGCGGTGATCGCGACGCCGACGAACGCGAAGCGGCGGATGGCACCCGGACCGGCCGTGCCGGCTCCGGACCGTCGGCCGCGGGCGTGCCTGCCCGCCGGCCGTCCTCCACGCATGCGCAACCGAGCTCCTCTCCCACGTGTGCCCCGCGGCGCGTCCGTCGTCGAGACGGGCCGTACAGCGGGGCACTTCTGAGCGCCTACCGGGTTAGCTGACGGGTTCGGGCCGGAGTAGCCCTACCTTGGCGGATTCACCCCTTGTAGATCCGAGACCGAACCGATCCTGATCCTGCAGTTGGGTCCCCGGCTCCCCTTCGCACTCGGTGCTTCGAAGATTCGGCGCCCGGTCGCCGTGAGCGCTCACGATGACCGGCATCGTCGCTGGACGATAGTGCACGGCGAGTTCTTGCTCAACCAGAACTCCGAAACCCGTCTACGTTTGACAACCAAACGATCACGGTCGGGTCACGAGCTCGGTGGTGATTTATCCGCCTTCACCTGCGTTTAGAGCGATCTGAGGGTTTCGATGTGCTGCTCGGGCTGGTGAAAAAAGTGGGACGAACCTGGACAGCCCCCTTTGGGTGTCGCCGCGCATCCGTCCGTATCCTTACGGCTACGCATAGTCAGGACTCATGTCGGGTGTGGCGTTTGGGAATGACCGTTATCCGTGGGGAGGCTCCGTGCCGACCGAGTGGGATCGGCCGCGCTGCGGCTAGGCTGACCGGTCATGGAGCAGGTCGCCGCGCAGACATCCAGCGAGCCGGGTGCCACGGCCGTGACGGTGCGCCGGGCCAGGACGCCGGACGTCCGGGCGATCCGGCGCCTCGTCGACGCGTATTCGGGCGTCGGTCCCCGCCTGCTCAAGAAGAGCACGGTCACGCTGTACGAGGACGTCCAGGAGTTCTGGGTGGCCGAGGCGGACGGGCAGGTCGTCGGCTGCGGCGCGCTGCACGTGCTGTGGGAGGACCTGGCCGAGATCAGGACCGTCGCCGTGGATCCCGCGGCACGCGGCGGAGGCATCGGCCATCGGATCGTCGGCGCGCTCATCGAGACCGCCAGGGACCTCGGGGTGCGGAGGGTCTTCTGCCTCACGTTCGCGGTGGAGTTCTTCGCCAGGCATGGTTTCAGGCCGATCCAGGGCACTCCCGTCTCCCATGAGGTGTACGAGGAACTGCTCGCGTCGTACGACGAGGGTGTCGCCGAGTTTCTCGACCTGGAGCACGTCAAGCCGAACACGCTGGGGAACACCCGCATGTTGCTGCACCTCGACCGTCGTTGAGCGCCTTTGCCGGGCATTGATCACTGATCTTGACGTTGGTTGTCGACTGCTGCAAAGGTGACTGTTGATACACCTGTCGCTACTTTTGGCAATATCAGCGTGTGCTACAGACGTGCGGCGCATGCGTCTTCGAAACGAGGTGACACGGTGAGCACCGGACAGCCGCCGTACCCCCAGGACGAGTCGGACGGAACGCCACCGCCGTCATCGAACCCCGGGTATGGCACGGACAGACAATCCCAGGACTACGACCCCGACGTCACGGTCGTCAGCTACCGCGGGCAGCACACGGGTCCGCAGCAGCCGCCCGCCTACGACCCCGCCCAGGGCGGCTACGGTCAGCAGCAGGGCTACGGCGCCCAGCAGGGCCAGCAGCAGTACGGTCAGCCGTCCCAGGGCGGCTACGGCCAGACCGGCCCGCAGCAGGGCTACGGTCAGCAGCAGTACGGCCAGCAGGGCTACGGGCAGCAGGGCTACGGCCAGACCGGCCCGCAGCAGGGCTACGGCCAGCAGCAGGGCTACGGCCAGGAGGCCGCCCCGCAGCAGGGCTACGGCACTCAGCAGGGCCAGCAGCAGTACGGCCAGCAGGGCTACGGTGCCCAGCAGGGCCAGCAGCACTACGGTCAGCCGTCGTCCCAGGGCGGCTACGGCCAGACCGGCCCCCAGCAGGGCTACGGCCAGCAGCAGGGCTACGGCCAGGAGGCCGCCCCGCAGCAGGGCTACGGCACTCAGCAGGGCCAGCAGCAGTACGGCCAGCA
>NZ_JBEYWQ010000018.1:166688-169731 GCF_040644495.1 Microbispora sp. NPDC046973
GGGCTACGGTGCCCAGCAGGCTCAACAGCAGAGCCAGCAGCAGGGCTACGGCCAGCAGCCCGGTTACGGGCAGCAGCAGTACGGCCAGCAGGGCTACGGCGCTCAGCAGGGCCAGCAGCAGTACGGCCAGCAGGGCTACGACGCTCAGCAGGCCCAGCAGCAGTACGGCCAGGATCAGTACGGGCAGCAGCAGTACGCCCAGTCGAGCTCGCCGCAGGGATACGGGCAACCGCAGGGCTACGGACAGCAGCAGTACGGCCAGCAGGGCTATGGTCAGCCCGGCTTCGGCCAGCCGTACGGGGCCTCGGGTCCGATTCCGCCCGGTGCCCCGGCCCCGCTCGCCGAGTGGTGGCAGCGCCTGGTCGCCCGCATCATCGACGGCGTGATCGTCGGCATTCCCTTCTCGATCATCACGCTCGTGATCACGGGAATCGTCGTCACCAACGCGAGCATCGACATCACGAGCGGGGTTTACAACCCCGGTAGCGGTTACTTCCTGGCGTCACTGCTCACGTCGATCCTGGGCGGCCTCGTCATGGTCGCCTACGAATTCCTCATGCTGCGGGCGCAGGGCCAGACGCTCGGCAAGAAACTCATGGGCATCAAGGTCGTTCCGGTCGGCGGCACTCTCGACGCGGGCGGGCTTCCCCAGGACGCGGCGCTCAAGCGGGCCGGCGTGCTCTACGTTTTCGAGTTCCTGCAGTGGATTCCCGTTATCAGCTACCTCGCGAGCATCGCCTCTCTTGTGAACGTGCTGTGGCTGTTGTGGGACAAGCCGCTGCACCAGGCGCTGCATGACAAGGTCGCCAACACCGTGGTGGTCAAGGTCAAGTAACGACGACAGACGGGGCCGATGGACCGCACCATCGGCCCCGTTTTTCTATGGGTCGCTATGACTCCGTCCGCACCGTCCGCTCACCCGGCTGTGACGGAAAATCCTTGCGGGGACTCCCGGGCATGCCATGCTTGGGTTCACCGTCCCGAGAGGTGCCCAATGACCGCGAGACCGCCCCCGGCGCCAATCCTTAAGACTCGCCCCCGCCGTCCCCCGGGTCATATCCGCCCACGGGCGGCTTAAGGAACCGTCAGGGGCGCTTATGGGGCCGTATGGAGCCGGGCGGACCCTTATGGCGCTCCCGGAAGCCCGCCCGCTCTACCCGGCCGCAGGCGGCGTCCACGGAATGCGGGGATCGTTTGGCCGTGGGAAACTCTGACGTCACGGCCGTCCGGGCCGTCCGCGTGATTGTGCCCCCGCTCCTTTTTTCGATCTTCAGACCTCCCGCTCGGTGATCTTGATGGAACCGGCCGGTCCTCTCTTTTTACGAGGCTTGCGGCCTGTGGCGATCTGCTTGCGCGTATATCCCCCAAGGCGTGCACGCCGTACGAGAAGGGAGCCGGGACCCTTGTGAAGATCCGGCCGCCGTGACGCGGACTCCTCGTTTCAGCCGAGCCCTTCAACGGCCGTGCGTCCCCGGATCGGCCTTTTCCGCAGGACGTGTTTGCCGCTTCACGCTTGTTCGCCCGTGCCTGTTCGTCCTGGCCGGCAAGCCGCTCACCTGCGACTACGACGCACGCCGTGCGGAACCCGTGGCGTGCGGCCCGGCCGCCCGCGGCCGCAGGGGAAGCGCGCGAGCGGCTGAAACGGCGGGACGGCCCGGGATCGGTGACCGGCGGGGTCGGCATTCTGGGTACGATTTCGAGTGCATCCGGTAAGGCCGCTGGAGAGACGAGGATTACCTCAGCCCTCCAGGGGCACCCCGGAAGGCGCGCCTGGTCCCTCCCGGCGCTATGGTCGTATCAGGGCGCCCGGCCGGGCAAGAGGCCGGCGGCCTTGCCACGCCCTCGGAATTTCCTCGGGTGCACCTAATGACACCCCCGGCACGAGCGAGGCAGAATGACAGAGGTATTGTCCGCCTTGATACCTTCCGCGGTCGTCGCCGGCGCGGTCGTCTACGGCATCGTAAAGTTGGTACGTTCCGACGCGGCGGGCCTCCGCACGGCACGGGAGCCACGCGAGAAGTCACCGGACTCAGAGGTTCCTGAGAATCCGCAATCATGAATTGTCAGCCAGGGGAAACCGGGTATATGTTTGGCTGACGAATCAAACTATGGGCTGCGAAAGGATTGCCGGATGGCCAAGCACACGCAGGTGATTCTCATCGACGATCTCGATGGCGGCGAGGCCAATGAGACGGTCACCTTCGCGATTGACGGCACGTCATATGAGATTGACCTGAGCGACGGCAACGCGAAGCGGCTTCGCGAGGCCCTGTCGCCTTTCGTCAGCAGCGCGCGGCGCGCGGACAGCGGGCAGGCCCGTGGGCGCCGTCGTGGTGCGGGCGGTGGGGGCCAGCGAGCCATGACCCGCGAGAAGAGCGCGGAGATCCGTGCCTGGGCGAAGGCTCACGGACACCCCGTGAGCGAGCGGGGTCGCATTGCCGCCTCGATCGTCCAGGCGTACGAGGACGCGCACTAGGCCGTGCCCCTCAGGTCTTCCGTCTACGACGGTCGCCCAGGCGGCGCCTCGCTGCGTTGTCCTGCCCGTGGAGATTCCGCACAGGCTCGGAATCTCCACGGGGCCCGGAGTCGGCGCCAATGGCTCCGCTATTGACTCCTCCTGCGCCTTGCGATGCATCCGCCTGGACGATCCTCGCTACGGCAAGATCTGCGGGACACTCCCTAACTCCCACCTTGATCGCGCGGTTATGGCGGTCGTCGGAGGACCTGACGATCGCATAACCGCGCGATTGTGTTTGCGCTCCCTTAAAACCTCGTTCGCTTGCGGCGTATCGGGAACATGTCACCCCCAGCAGGGGGTTGGATAGAGCATGAACGCCCTGCGCTTGGGGAACCCTTCTGCAAAGGAGCGGGTCGCTGGGTCGGGGCTACCATGCGGAACGACGGGCCGGATCTCCCGGCCTGGCCTGACCGCTCTGTGAGGAGCGACGAGATGTTCGAGAGGTTCACCGACCGTGCGCGGCGGGTTGTCGTCCTGGCCCAGGAAGAGGCCCGGATGCTCAACCACAACTACATCGGTACTGAG